>NZ_SOGC01000015.1:0-76548 GCF_004402765.1 Cryobacterium sp. TMT2-17-1 | reverse complement strand
TGAACCGGGCCAAGGAGCACACCGGCCTGGGTCTGCTGCTGATCACGCACTACACCCGCATCCTGCGCTACATCAAGCCGGACTTCGTGCACGTCTTCGTCGACGGCCGCATCGCCGAACAGGGCGGCCCCGAACTCGCCGACCGCCTCGAAGACGAGGGCTACGATCGCTTTCTCACCGAATCGAACGTAGGTTAGACGCATGGTTTCCACGCTGCCCCCGGCGCGCTTCGATGAAATCGAAGAGGCGCTCAAAGACGTCATGGACCCGGAACTCGGTATCAACGTGGTCGACCTCGGGCTCATCTACGACCTGGGCTGGGACGATGAGAACGATGCCCTGATCATCCACATGACCCTGACCTCGGCCGGCTGCCCGCTGACCGATGTCCTCGAGGAGCAGACCGCCGAGGCGTTGGACGGCGTCGTCGACCAGTTCCGCATCAACTGGGTCTGGATGCCGCCGTGGGGTCCCGAGAAGATTACGGACGACGGCCGCGACATGATGCGGGCCCTCGGCTTTTCTATCTGAACTTCCCCTAACGCACGCGAAAACCCCGATCTCCTCCGGAAATCGGGGTTTTCGCGTGCGTTAGATGGACTGCCGATAGCCGAAGAACTCATGGTCGTTGTGGTACCCACCAAACCCCGCACCGATCTCAGAGAAGTCCTCAACGAACTCGATTCCCTTGATCCACTTCACCATCTTGAAACCCAGCTGCGTTTCGTTGCGCAACCGAAGCGGTGCTCCATGCCCGAAAGATAGGGTCTGCCCGTTGAGGTCATAGGCGAGCATGGTCAGTTTGTAGCTCATCTGCTCGATGGGTTGGGCGTCGTAGTACGTGCCACCGTCCGGACCCGCCGCGAAGGAATAGAAAATGACCCATTTCGCCTCGGGTTTCGGCTGCACCAGATCCAGGATCGTCTGCATTGAGATTCCGCCCCACTTCGCGACCCCTGACCACCCCTGAATACAGAAGTGCTGGGTGATCTGATCGTGATGGGGGAGACCCTGCAACTGTGCGAGGTTCAAATCGACGGGGTTCTCGACGAGCCCGTTGACCCGCAGTGTGTAGTCCGCGAAGTTGCCCGCTCGAAGCGCCTGGTATTCCTCGGAGTCCGGGTATTTGCCGTTATGCCAGAAGTACGGTGAAATGTCCTTCTCCGTGTACTGGCCGGGGTTCGCGTCGATGTGTTCAAATAGGCGCTGCGCGCGACCGATCAGCGCGAAACCGACCTTCTGCACCACACGAGGATGCCGATAGGTGAAAGGCGTGGCTGCGAGCCATCCTCCGATCACGACGACCATCGAAGCCGCGAAGATCCCGATGCCGACCCACGATTCACTGTCCTGAGACGCATACATGTGGTTGAGGTTGCGCAGGGCCCCTGTGGTCATCACCAGGGTGACGTGCACAACGATGAACATGACGAACCAGCAGAGCACGAAGAAGTGCAGCGAACGGGCCACCTGGATGCTGAACACCGAGCTGATTTTGCGGAAGCGGGTCGACAGTGCGGGGGACATGCCGAGGCCGGTGACCAGGGCGAGAGGTGCCGCAATGAAAATGGTGATGAAGTAGGCGATCAGCTGCAGACTGTTGTAGTTGGTCCATCCGCTCTCGGCCGGCCAGTTCAAAGACAGGTACTGAAGGGCGGCCGACGCGGCGTTGGGGACGACGTCCCAGCTCAGCGGGATCACGCGCATCCACTGCCCCGTCGCAAAGATAAGAACGCAGAAGATGATTCCGTTGAGCAGCCAGACCGTATCGACGCCGAGGTGCCACCACCGTGCGAGACCGATGGAGTGACGGCGCCCCGGCAGCCCGACACCATCGGGCAAGGTGATTGAGTCCTCCTTCGCCGTGTAGAGCGGATCGCTCGGCACCGGCTTCTGCATGCGAAACCAGTCCTTACCCGGTGTCGAGTGCCGGGTCCAGTACAGCCGCGGATGGTCCGCCATGATGCTGACACCGGACCGGATGATGAAGATCATCATGAAGAGGTTCAGGAAGTGTTGCCAACCGACCCACGCCGGGAACCCGACCGGGGCGTTGTCGGGCAGTGCAGTCGCTCCCGGATACTCGCTCATGAAGTCCTGCACCGCGGGCATCTCCCGCAGCCCCTTGGCAATGGCGATCCCCACGATCAGCAGGACCAGTCCAATGGGTATCAACCACAGCAGATTGAACCACTTGTCCGTGCCGATCCGCACCCGCGGGGCAACGCCGTACTGGGCAGGGACCCGGCCGGCCCAGTGGTCATCCACCACGTGGTACCGCTTCGTGTCCAGTTCCTCCCGAAAACTTCTCCGCGTCCCCCCTGCTCCAATGTTTGTTGCAGGAATATTTCGATCAATCGAGTTTGTATCCATACCGTCCCCATTTGAGAAGCAGGACGCCTCCCCAACCGTGTCGGGAGTGCGATCTACAGCACCGATATGCCCATCTCCTGCTTGCTGCCTGCAAGTATCCTCCTATTAAACGGAATATATTCCGCATTAATCTGGTTAAGCCCCCGGAGGAGTCGATCCGTGCCCTCGGCTTCTTCATTTGATCCGCATTTGATCCACTCCTGATCCACTCCTGATCCACTCACGTCGAAGGGGCACCGGCCATCTGGCCGGCGCCCCTTCGACGTGTCCTGGGCGGTGCTCCGATCCTGGTCACTCGTCCGATGTATTCTCATCCGTGCCCATTTCCCGAGCGCCCGTCTCAGCGGACGACGCCAACTCAGACGGCTCCCAATTCTCCAAATCGATCAGGGACGGGTGCGGCCAGACGTCGGTCTCACCCTCCTCGAACATGTCGGCCGCAGGGCTGATGGTTTCCTGTTCCTCATCTGAGCCGGATGGGGGAGGCCCGTCCGGGTTCGGTTGGGGGTGGTGCGGCTGATTCGTGGTCCATCGTCGACCTCCTCACATTCGTGCAGCGACCGCTGCGGCTGCGGCTGCAGCCGACGGTAGGCCTCCGCCCTGTTCGCCGCGAGACGAGTGGGTGACTGCTTCACGGCGCACGTCGTGGAAGCCGGCGGATGGCCTATCGTGCGCCAGCTTCCACACGGTGCGCCGCGGGACGCGACAGGCCTGACCACCGGTCGGCATCGGATGCGGCTACGCCTTCGTGACGATGACGGACGCGGGAGAGGGGTTCGCGAACAGGTCGAGAACCGGGCGGTGCGCGTCGACGGTTGCCCGCAGCTCCTGGTAGCGCTCATCGGATTCGGGACCGGTGATGGTGATGTGGAGGCGGATCGCTGAGAAGCCGGCCCGCACGTCCTCGCTTATGCCGAACAGTCTCCGCACGTCGAGGTCGCCCTCCGCGGCAATCTCGATCTCGTCGACCTGGATGCCCAGCCCCTGGGCGTTGAGGCGGTAGACGACCACCTGGCATGAGAGCAGGGCGCCGAGCGCAATCTCGACGGGGCTGGCTGCCACAGCGTCTCCGGCCAGGGTTCCGGGCTCGTCGGCGGGGAAGACATGCTTGCCGGCCGTGATGCGGGTGGCGACCGAGCCCTCGCCGGCCGCCGCGACCCGGTAGGTCAGTTTCTATTTCGACGCGTCAGCGCTGATGCGCTCACTCCAAGCGGTTTCGGCGGCGCTGAGGCGGCCAGCACGATCTTCGGCACGGGGGGAGAGTGCGGCGGGCGTCTGCACGAGTGTCATGCCTAACCATAGGAGGCCAGTCTGGCCCGGGCACCCCGCCCGGTCACACAACGTTATGGCCGAGCGCTTCCGCATGGTTCCCGGGCCGAAATGCACCCCGCTTGAACTTCATTCCAGTGTGTAGAATGAAATTCTAAAAGAAAGGGTGAAGTCCTGATGAGCATCAAATCCCGTCGGGAGGCTCAGTCGCGCGAGACCCGCACCTTGATCGTGCGGGCCGCGCTCCAGCTGATGCTTGAGCGTGGGTACATTTCCACCACTCTCGGCTCGATCGCCGCCGAGGCAGGCGTCGCGGTGCAGACCATCTACAACTCGGTCGGTGGCAAAGCCGCCGTTCTCTCCGCCGTGCTCGACCGCGTGGCCGCACGTGCACACGAACAGGAAGCCGGCCCCCCACCGCTGCGCAGTCAGATCGCCGAAGCGCGCACGGCCGCCGAGATCGTCCGAATCCTGACCGGCTGGATCGCCGACCTGAACGCCCAGACGTCCGGGGTGCACCGCGTGATCGCCCAGGCGGCCGGAGTCGATGCAGACATCGCGGAGCTGGAGATGCGGCGTTCCGCCCAGCGACTTCTCCAGTACGGCGAGGTCGCGACCGCGCTGCGCTCACGGCACGGCCTGCGCGGGGGAGTGAGCGACCACGAGGCGGCG
The DNA here is from genome assembly GCF_004402765.1 of Cryobacterium sp. TMT2-17-1. NCBI lineage: Bacteria > Bacillati > Actinomycetota > Actinomycetes > Micrococcales > Microbacteriaceae > Cryobacterium > Cryobacterium sp. TMT2-17-1. The sequence continues at coordinate 72,234 of NZ_SOGC01000015.1, read as the reverse complement.
GCAACGGTGTGGGCGCTCGGGCATCCACAGGCCTACCGGTCTCTGGTCCTCGACCTCGGCTGGTCGGATGCCGCTTACCGGGACTGGCTGGCGAAGGCGCTCCAGGGGGCACTTTCGCTTCCCGGCGCACACCGAGGCGCAACCGATCAAATATAGTGGATAGTTGGCCCGCTTCGGCCAGAAAATTCTACGACTCCCCTGAACGGACTGTTGCTGTGCTGAGTGTGCAAAATCTCGAAATCCGAGTTGGGGCGCGCGTGCTCATGGAAGACGTCAGTTTCCGCGTTTCCGCCGGTGACAAGATCGGCCTGGTCGGCCGCAACGGGGCTGGTAAGACGACACTGACGAAGACTCTGGCGGGTGAGACAGTTCCGACCAACGGCTCGATCGACCGCACCGGTGAGATCGGCTATCTGCCCCAGGACCCCCGCTCGGGCGACCCGGACATGCTCGCTCGGACCCGAATCCTGGATGCCCGCGGCCTCGGCACGATCTCCCTGGGTCTTGCCCAGGCCGGTATCGACATGGGCAGCGACGACCCCAAGACCAGCGCCAAGGCCATGCGCACCTACGGCAACCTCACGGATGAGTTCAACGCGCTCGGCGGCTACGCGGCCGAGGCGGAAGCCGCGTCGATCGCCAGCAACCTGAACCTTCCCGACCGCATCCTCGACCAGCAGTTGCGAACCCTGTCCGGCGGACAGCGCCGCCGCATCGAACTCGCCCGTATCCTGTTCTCGGCCGCGGAAACGATGATCCTCGACGAGCCCACCAACCACCTCGACGCCGACTCCGTGGTCTGGCTGCGGGAGTTCGTCAAGAACTATCGCGGCGGATGCATCATCATCAGCCACGACATCGAGCTGGTCGGCGACACGGTGAACCGGGTGTTCTACCTCGACGCCAACCGCATGGTCATCGACATCTACAACATGAACTGGAGGAACTACCAGCGGCAGCGCGTGGCCGACGCGGACCGTCGTAAGAAGGAACGCGCCAACGCCGAGAAGAAGGCGTCGACCCTCCAGCTGCAGGCCGCGAAGTTCGGCGCCAAGGCGAGCAAGGCTGCCGCCGCCCACCAGATGGTGGCGCGCGCCGAGAAGCTCCTGTCCGGACTGGACGCCGTGCGGGCAGTCGACCGCGTCGCCAAACTGCGCTTCCCCGAGCCCGCCCCGTGTGGGCGCACCCCGCTGATGGCCACCGACCTCTCTAAGAGCTACGGCTCGCTGGAGATCTTCGCGGCCGTGGATCTGGCCATCGACCGCGGCTCGAAAGTGGTCATCCTCGGCCTCAATGGTGCGGGCAAGACCACACTGCTGCGCATGCTCGCGGGCGTGGATAAGCCGGACACCGGAGAGATCGTGCCCGGCCACGGCCTTCGGATCGGCTACTACGCGCAAGAGCACGAGACGATCGACGTCAAGCGTAGCGTGCTGGAGAATATGGTGTCCTCCTCGCCCAACATCACTGAGATGGAGGCGCGCCGGGTTCTGGGCTCGTTCCTCTTCACCGGCGACGACTCGCACAAGCCCGCCGGGGTTCTGTCCGGTGGTGAGAAGACCCGGCTGGCCCTGGCCATGATCGTGGTGTCGGGCGCCAACGTTCTGCTGCTCGATGAACCGACTAACAACCTCGACCCGGCCAGCCGCGAGGAAATCCTCGACGCCCTGGCGCACTATGCCGGGGCTGTCGTCCTCGTGAGCCACGACGAGGGCGCTGTCGAGGCGCTGAACCCCGAGCGCGTGTTGATCATGCCCGATGGCACTGAGGATCACTGGAACAAGGACTACCTTGATCTGATCATGCTCGCCTGATCACCCTTCCTGAGCACAGCACTGCCCGGGCCGACTGGCCCGGACGTTCGTGTCTCCGTGTCCTTCTGACCTGCCGATCATCTGCCGTCGATGAGCTCGTCCTCGATCTCCGAGTCGCTGCGCGGTTTGGCAGCCTGACGGCGGGCGCGCTCGGCGGCGCGAACGCGCTCGTCCGGGTCGTCGAAGTTCACGGCTCGGTACTCTTGCCGGATAGCCCAACCCAGACCGACGAAGCCCATCAGGGCGAACACGAACCATTGGAATGCGTAGGACAGGTGAGGCCCCTCGTCTTTGACCGGGCGGGTGACCGCCACGGGACGTTCGTCCGGCGTCGGTTCCTCGGAAGCCATCAGCCCGTACGCGCCGGTGTACGTCGGAAGGTCCAGCCGGGTGGACACCTCGTCGAGGTTGATCGTCGCGATCTGGTCGCCCGTGGCCGATCTCCCGGCCAACGAAGGCTCACCGGCCTTGAGCCGGGCGGTGACGGTGACAACCCCCGAGGGGGCGGTTGGCACGGATGCCGGGGCGTCGGGGGTCTGCCCGGTCGGCAACCAGCCCCGGTTCACGATGAAGACCGAGCCGTCGGCGAGCAGCAGGGGAGTGAGAACCTCGAAACCCGGGTTGATATTGAGCGGGCGGTTGCGCACGATCAGCTCATCGTCCGTCAAATACGTGCCGGTCATGACAACGGGCAGCCACTTCTGAGACGCGGAGAACGCGTCCAGACCAGGCAGAGCCTCGGCCAAGGGAACCGGGTCCGCCGCATAGTTGGTCTCCACTTTGTTCATTTCGGAGAGGGCGTCGGAGCGGCGCGCGAGCTGCCAGAGACCGAGCCCGGAGCAGACGGCCGCAAAGAGGATGGTCAGCGCAAGGTATCCGGCCCAGCGCCGGGTGAACGCAAACTTCCAGCCGATCACGCCGGCCCGGCTTCCGGCTCTACAGCCTCAAGGGAGACCGGCAGAGGCGAGACGGCTAATGGGAAGTCTCGGCTGGCCAGGAAATCGCGAAGGTAATCGACGTGAAGGTCGCAGGCCAGCCAGGTCTTCACGCGGTCTTGAGCGTGAATACGGGGATTGCGCCAGTCCAACCGCCAGTCGGCGTTCTCACGACAGCCGGCGCGCGAGCAGTTCGTCGTTTCGAGATCGGCGCCGAGGCCGATCACGTTCCGCTCTCGTCATTGTCCGGTCCGCGAGGCGGCGCCCGGAACACCTGCACGGCTCCCGGTCGGACGACCGTGGACGCCTCGGCGCTGCCCTGAACGTTCGCAAAGACGACCGCGAAGTAGGGAAGGGCGATCGCGCCGATGGCGCAGACGAGCAGCCACCAGCCCTGGACGAAGAGCATCAGCACGATGCAGACCATCCGGATGCCCATGGCGATCGAGTATTTGATCATCCGGGCACGACGCAATTCCTCGGGTGAGGGGGGGAGCGAGGTGATCGACTGCTGCTTCATGGATGCCATCGATTCGGTCAGTCGGGGAAGTTCTCCCTGTGAATTCTACGTCTCGTCGGACTCAAACGTAGACGCCCTAAACTGGAAAATACGTGCGTACGGCTGTTCGTTCGCTGAGAAAAAGAGATTGGACCCAGCATGACGACTGGCAGAACTGTCCTTGTCACCGGTGGAAACCGCGGCATCGGATTCTCTATCGCGGAGGAGTTCATCAGGCAGGGACACCGCGTCGCGGTCACCGCCCGTTCCGGGGACGGCCCCAGCGGCAGCCTGACGGTGCGCGCGGATGTGACGGACGCCGCATCCATCGACGCCGCGTTCACCGAGATCGAGGCGGCGCTCGGCCCCGTCGAGGTGGTTGTCGCCAACGCGGGCATCACCAGGGACATGCTGCTGATGCGCATGAGCGAAGACGACTTCACCTCGGTCATCGACACCAACCTCAGCGGCGCCTTCCGAGTCGTGAAGCGTGCGTCCAAGGGGATGCTCAAGGCCCGGTTCGGCCGCATCGTGCTGATTTCCAGCGTGGTCGGCCTGTACGGCTCCGCGGGACAGGTCAACTACTCCGCCTCGAAGAGCGGTCTGATCGGCCTCGCCCGTTCGGTGACCCGTGAGCTGGGCGGGAGGGGCATCACGGCCAACGTCGTCGCACCGGGTTTCATCGAAACCGATATGACCGCAAAACTCTCCGAGTCGCAGCAGGCCGACTACAAGCGCAGCATCCCGGCGGGACGATTCGCAACTCCGGTCGAGGTGGCTCGGGTTGTCACCTGGCTTGCCGGGGACGACGCCGGGTACATCTCCGGCGCGGTCATCCCCGTCGACGGCGGACTGGGGATGGGGCACTAACCGCGCAGACCGAGTATCGGCAGGACCTGGCTCAGGTCGCGGGTATCCAGGGCCAGGTCCGCCTGCGCCCTCACGATCGGTTGCGCGTTGAAAGCGATGCCCAGACCGGCTGCCCGCATCATCGTGAGGTCGTTTGCTCCGTCGCCGACGGCGACGGTCTGGGGCAGGGCTACGCCCTCGAGGGCGGCCCACTCCCGCAGGGCCGCGGCCTTGGCGGCGGCGTCGATGACGGGTCCGACCAGGCCGCCGGTGAGGCGACCGTCGGCCACCTCCAGCCGGTTCGCCCGCCAGTGATCGAGGCCGAAGGCGGCAGCGAGCGGGTCGAGCACCTCGTGGAATCCGCCCGATACCACCCCGATTCTGCTGCCTCGGGCGTGCAGGCCGTCGATGAGTGCCTGCACCCCGGGAGTCGGGCGGACGAGCCGCCCGACCTCCGCGAAAACATCCGTGGACAGTCCGGCCAGAGTCTTGACCCGGAGCCGTAGACTCTGCGCGAAATCGATCTCGCCGCGCATGGCCTGCTCGGTCACCTCGGCGACGAGGGCCAGCGAGCCGGCCGCATCCGCGAGCAGCTCAATGACCTCGTCTTCGATCAGGGTGGAATCGGCGTCCAGGACGACGAGGAAACGAACGAACTCGGTCACGGGTGGACGTGGACTCCCTTGCCGACGACGGTGATGCCGGACTCGGTGACGCTGAAGCCCCGTGCGCGGTCCCGCTCACGATCAATGCCGACTTCCGCTCCGGCGGCGACCACCACGTCCTTGTCCAGAATCGCCCGACGCACGGTCGCACCCGGTTTGATCTGCACCCGGTCGAAAACGATCGAGTCCACCACCTGGGCGCCGGAATCGATGGCGGCCCAGGGGCCGAGAACGCTGCGTTCGATGTGCGCTCCCGAAATGACGCAGCCGAGGGAAACGATCGAGTCGATCATGGTGCCGAGGAAGCCGCGTCCGTCCCGGACGAACTTCGCCGGCGGAGAGTTGAGCTGCTGGCTGAAGATGGGCCACTTCTGGTTGTAGAGGTTGAAAACGGGCAGTGCGCTGATCAGGTCCTGGTGTGCCTCGAAGAAGGAGTCGATGGTACCCACGTCGCGCCAGTAGTCGCAGTCGCGGTCGGTGGATCCGGGGACGTCATTGAGCTTGAGGTCGTAGACGCCGGCCTCACCGCGGGACACGAAATCGGGAATGATGTCGCCACCCATGTCGTGGCTCGAGTCGGCGCGTTCGCCGTCGCGCAGGACGGCCTCGATCAGCGCCTCCGTGTTGAAAACGTAGTTGCCCATGGACGCGAAGACCTCGTGCGGGGCATCGGCGAGGCCGACGGCATCCTTCGGCTTCTCGCGGAAATCACGGATGCGGTCCGGCGTCGCCGCGTCGACCTCGATGACGCCGAACTGGTCGGCCAGACCGATCGGCTGACGGATGGCCGCGACAGTTGCGGCGGCTCCGGAGGCGATGTGAGCCTCGATCATCTGGCTGAAGTCCATCCGGTAGACGTGGTCGGCTCCAACGACGACGACGATGTCGGGCTTCTCGTCATGGATCAGGTTGAGGCTCTGCAGGATCGCGTCCGCGGATCCGCTGAACCAGCGCTTGCCGAGGCGCTGCTGCGCCGGCACCGATGCGATATAAGAGTTGAACAGGCCACCAGAAACGTGCCAGGTCTGGGAGACGTGACGGTCAAGGCTGTGGGACTTGTACTGGGTGAGAACCACGATCTGGGTGAGGCCCGAATTGATCAAATTCGACAGCGCGAAGTCGATCAGCCGGTAATGACCCCCGAAAGGAACGGCCGGTTTCGCACGGTCCTCCGTCAACGGCATGAGCCGTTTTCCTTCTCCGCCGGCGAGCACGATTCCAAAGATCTTCTTTGACTGCATGTCTTTACAGTAGGGCCATTCGTCACGTCGATCCAGCACGAGTGGGTGTGCCTCCGGCCAGCCTGCGCTAGCTTTGCCTCATGCGAGTGGATCTGTTGACCAAGGAATACCCCCCGGAGATTTATGGCGGAGCAGGCGTGCATGTGGCGGAGCTTGTGAAGGCCCTTCGCACCGACATCGACGTCTCCGTGCGATGTTTCGGCGCGCTCCGCGACGCCGTCGACACCCACGCGTATGAGGTGCCGGCGGAACTGGCCGGCGCGAATGCGACGCTGGCCACGCTCGGCGTCGACCTCCAGATGGCGCAGGACGTGCAGGGCGCCGACATCGTGCACTCCCACACCTGGTACGCCAACGGCGCCGGTCACCTCGCGAAGCTCCTGCACGGGATCCCGCACGTTGTGACCGCGCACAGCCTCGAGCCGCTCCGCCCGTGGAAGGCCGAGCAGCTCGGCGGAGGCTACCGGGTCTCCAGCTGGATCGAACGCACCGCCTTCGAAGCCGCGGATGCCGTCATCGCCGTCAGCGGTGGGATGCGCCGCGACATCCTGCGCAGCTATCCAGCACTTGACGCTGCTCGGGTGCACGTCGTCTACAACGGCATCGACCTCGAACGGTGGAAGCCCACGGACGACCGGGACACCGTGCGGGCACTGGGCATCGACCCGGACCGACCGGCCGTGGTCTTCGTGGGCCGCATCACCCGGCAGAAGGGGCTTCCCTACCTGCTCCGCGCGGCAGCCCCGCTGCCACCGGAGGTGCAGCTGGTGCTCTGCGCCGGCGCCCCCGACACCCCGGGCATCCTGGCCGAGGTCACGGCCGGGGTCGAGGCCCTCCAGCGCGAACGCTCCGGCGTGGTCTGGATCGATCGCCTCCTGTCGCAGCACGACCTGGCCGCCGTGCTCACTGCCGGCACCGTCTTCGTTTGTCCGTCGGTCTACGAACCGCTCGGCATCGTCAATCTGGAGGCTATGGCCTGCGGGCTGCCGGTCGTCGGGACGGCCACCGGGGGCATCCCCGAGGTGGTCGCCGACGGCGTGACCGGCCGGCTCGTGCCCATCGATCAGGCCACCGACGGAACCGGAACTCCCATCGATGCCGACCTTTTCGTCTCAGACCTGTCGCGCACCCTGATCGAGGTCCTCGCCGACCCGGCCAACGCCGCCGCGATGGGCCGAGCCGGCCGGGTCAGGGCCGAGCAGATGTTCAGCTGGACCCAAATCGCCACCCGCACCCGGGAGATCTACGCCTCACTACTCTGAGTCGGGCTCCGACTAACCGCCCAAACGGGTGCTGCAGGAATGCCCGGCACCCGTTTCGCGTGTCTGGGCATCGGCGGCGGCAGATAACATGGCTTTATGGTCAACGTTCTCCACTTCACCGACGTCTCCGTCGTCCGGGATGGCACACCCATCCTCGACTCAGTGAACTGGAGTGTTGATGACGACCAGCGCTGGGTGATCCTGGGCCCGAACGGCGCCGGCAAGACCACGCTGCTGCAGATCGCCGCCGCCCTCATCCACCCGTCGAGCGGAAGTGCCGTGGTTCTTGACGAACCGATCGGACGCACCGACCTCTTCGAGCTGCGGCCGCGGATCGGGTTCGCCTCGACGGCGATGGCCCGCCGGGTCCCCGCGAACGAGAAGGTCCTCGATGTGGTGATGACGGCCGCGTACTCCGTCACCGGGCGCTGGACCGAAGAGTACGAAGCCATCGATGAGCGCCGCGCCCAGCGGGTGCTGGGCGAGTGGAAGCTCGATACTCTGTCCGACCGTAAGTTCGGCACGCTGAGCGACGGCGAGCAGAAGCGGGTGCAGATCGCGCGGTCCATCATGACCGACCCCGAGGTTCTGCTTCTGGATGAGCCGGCCGCCAGCCTCGACCTCGGCGCGCGCGAGGAACTGCTGCAGCTCCTCGGCGGCTACGCGAGCGAGTCGGGGTCGCCGGCGATCATCATGGTCACCCACCACGTCGAGGAAATCCCCCTCGGCTTCACGCACGTCCTGCTCCTGTCCAACGGCCGCATCGTCAGCGCCGGGCCCATCGCCGACGCGCTGACCGCTGAGTCACTGACCGAGGCGTTCGGTCTGTCCATCGAGTTGCACGAGACCGACGGACGTTTCAGCGCCCGCGCGATCTGACTGCCACCGGATGGCGGTCACAGCCAGTGGATTCTGCTAAACTCGACAGTCGGTCCTCGGGCCGCACGGTTTTTTCTGCCGCACCTGGCGAGTCTGTACTCGCTAATCGAAGCGCAACTCACCAATCGAACAGCAATAAGGAAGTCTTCATGAAGTCTGACATTCACCCCACGTACGCTCCCGTGGTTTTCCGCGACCTCGCGTCGGGTGCGACGTTCCTTACCCGTTCGACGGTCTCCAGCTCCAAGACCATCGAGTGGACCGACGGAACCACGTACCCGGTCATCGACGTTGAGATCTCGTCGGAGTCGCACCCGTTCTACACCGGCAAGCAGCGGATCATGGACTCCGCCGGCCGCGTCGAGAAGTTCAACTCGCGTTACAAGGGCTTCGGCAAGTAGAACTGCGCCATACCGCGGCATCCTGCACATCGAAAGGGCGACCAGCTTCGGCTGGCCGCCCTTTCGATGTTGCTGCTCTGGGTCTGGTGTCGCTGTCGCTCGGGTGCTGCCGGGTCAGCGTTCGGGCCAGCCGCCCGCCGCGACGAACGCGGGGTCGCGTTCGCGGCGCATGTAGGCCTGGAAGCTTTCCGCCTGCTGCACGGACCACTGTGCCTGGAGCAGGTGCAGCTCGCCGACCGTGACCGGCAGGGTCTTCAGATGCGCCCGGGCGATGGCCTGGGCTACTCGGCCGGCCGCGATCGCATCCGCCCCGGAGTCGTGCGCGTCATCGAGGGGCACACCGTAGAACGCACTGGTCACTGCAAGGGTGCGCTTGCCCTTGCGGTACCGGTCGAGGGCCTTGTCGATGACGAGCGGGTCGACCACCGGCGACGGTGAGACCAGCGGGGCAACCCCGTAGCGAATCGACTCGCGGTTGAGCAGGGTGAGGTCGTAGGGCGCGTTGTACGCCACCAGAGGAAGACCCCGGGCGAGGTGCTCCCGGATCGTCGCGACGATCTCGGCCACCCCGTCGGCGGCGACCCGGCCGTTCGCGGCGGCATGCTCGGTCGTGATGCCGTGCACGGTGGTGGCCTGGGCCGGGATCTCGATTCCGGGATCCAGGAGCCAGTCCACGCGTTCGAGCACCTCCCCGGTCACATCGATGATCGCGACGGTGGCCGACACAATGCGGCTCGTCTCCACGTCGATGCCGGTCGTCTCAAGGTCGAAAACGGCGAGGGTGTCACTCCAGTTGCTCATGGGGAAAGCCTAGGGCCGACCACCGTCATCCCCGGGCGCCTCGGGCGTCGGCCCGCTGGCAGGCCGGCCAGCACCGAGTCTTCGATCCGAAAGGCGATCGGGTTGTGGGAAAAGCAGTTGAGGTCCGGCTGGTTCAAGAAGAAGCGGTGGTCGTGGAACCGGCGCCGCACGGAGTCGAGGGCCCAGTTCGAGTTCTCCGTGTCTCTGTGGAGATGCGTCCGGCGTAGTCACCGGTCCCGTCGCCGTTGCGGTCTCCGAAGGAGCGCACCATCAGCTCGGAGGACACGGCGCGGCGGTACCAGCGCGGGTCCCGGGTGACGCTTGATCGGGGCGGTGAAGCTCATTGCGTTCCCTCCCGCCCGAGGGCGTCCGGCGACAGCCGTCGGCCGCCCTAAACTTGGGATGATGAATGTTCCTTCGCCCTACGATTCGCAGCTCGTCCGGATCCCTGTCAGGGTCCGGGACGTCCCGGTGCTGGGCAGCGAAACGCGGTATTGGGAGTACGGCGATCCAACCGCGCACACCACCATCGTGATGGTGCACGGCTTCCGCGGCGACCACCACGGCTTGGAGCCCGTGGTCGCCCAGCTTCCTGGATTCCGCATGATCTCACCGGACCTTCCCGGTTTCGGCGAGTCCGGCGTGCTCCAGGGGTGCCGACACGACATCGCGGGCTACGGCCGGTGGCTGGCCGAGTTCGTGGCAGCTCTGGGTCTGACCGGGCGCAGGGTGGTGCTCGGGCACTCGTTCGGGTCGATCATCGTCGCGGCATCCGTCGCAGGGGGACTGCACGCCGACGACGTGGTTCTGGTGAACCCCATCGCCGCACCTGCCCTGGCCGGGCCGCGCGGCATCCTCACCCGCTTGGCGGTGTTCTACTACCGGGTGGCCGCGCGGCTGCCCGAACGGCTCGGCTTTGCCCTGCTGCGCAACCGCGTCATCGTCCGCGTGATGAGCGTGACCATGGCGAAGACGGGGGACCCCGAGCTGCGCCGTTGGATCCACAACCAGCACGACCGCTACTTCTCCGCCTTCGCGGATCGCCGGGTTGTGCTGGAAGCCTTCACCGCATCGGTCGGCTCCGACGTCAGCGAGTTCGCCGGTCGCATCCCGCAGCGCACGCTGCTGATCGCGGCGGAGAAAGACGACATCACGCCGGTCGCAGCGCAATACCGGCTGCAGAAGCTGTTTCCCGATGCCACCCTGCAGGTGATCCCCGACGTCGGCCACCTGATCCACTACGAGGTGCCGGCGCAGGCGGCGGACGCCTTGCGCCGCTTCCTCGGCGCAAGGGAGACGAAGTGAGAATCGTCTTCGATTGCCGTTACACCCGATTCGACCGGCACGACGGCATCAGCCGGTACACGGCCGGGCTGGTCACGGAATTGGGCAAGCTCCACCCGGTCACCATGCTGATCAATGACCACCGGCAGCTCGACCTGCTTCCGGATCTGCCCTGGCAGCTCGTGAGTGCCCCGACCAGCATCCGGGAGCCGTTCATCGCCCTCCAGATCAACCAGCTGAAGCCCGACGTCGTGTTCTCTCCGATGCAGACGATGGGATCCTGGGGCCGGAAGTACCGGCTGCTCCTCACCGTGCACGACCTGATCTACTACCGCAATCGCACCCCGCCGCGGGACCTGCCCGGTTTGCTGCGCCTGATTTGGCGGCTGTATCACCTATCGTGGTGGCCGCAGCGGATGCTCCTGAACCGGGCCGACGGCGTCGTCACCGTCTCCGAGACTACCCGGGACCTGATCCGGGACAACCGTCTGACGCGGCGGCCGGTCACGGTCATCCACAACGCCGCCGACACGCGGTCGACGCCGCCCGCCGGACGTGCCGCTGCGGAAACGGGTCGCCTGGTCTACATGGGCTCGTTCATGCCGTACAAGAACGTGGACACTCTGGTGCGCGCAGCCGCGGAACTACCGGGCCATGAGCTCCACCTGATGAGCCAGGTGAGCGACCAGGAACGGGAACGCCTGACCGCCCTGGCGACGCAGGCGACGCTGGTGTTCCACAACGGCGTCACCGACGAGGAGTACCTGCGGGTGCTGGGCTCCGCGACCGCGCTGGTCACGGCGTCTCTGGACGAGGGCTTCGGCATCCCGCTCGTCGAGGCGATGAGCCTCGGCATCCCCGTCGTGGTGAGCGACATCCCGATCTTTCGCGAGATCGGCGGCGACGCTGCGCTCTACTTCGACCCGGCCAGCACCGACGCGCTCGCCCTGGCCGTGCGGCGGCTGGGCGCGGGGGAGTGGGCGGCCCGCTCCACAGCCTCCGTCATCGAGGCGGAACGCTTCACCTGGCGCGATTCGGCCCGGCGGCTCCTGGAACTGCTCACCGGCACCGATACCGCGGATGACTCCGGTACGCGGACCGAGACGGCTACGGGCCCCGGCATCGACGCGGAGCAGCCGGTTCAGCCTGTGTAGTGCGTGTTCTCGGCTCGGCCGCGCAGGGTGGCGTCGAAATGCGTCAGCCCCAGCCGACCGTCCCGCCAGACGAAGTCGTGCACCGAGCCGTTGGCGATGATCTCGTTCTGGCGCGGCCGTTCCCCGGCCGTGCTATGGCGCAGCAGGGTTCCGATCACCCCGCCGTGACAGACGACCAGCACAGACTGTCCGGGGCGCGCGGCGGCCAGCAGCCTGAAGGCCGGCAGCACCCGGTCGAGCACCTCCTGGCGCGTCTCGAGGCCGGGAACGGGCACGTCGTCGGGAAAGCGACGCTGTCGTTCGGCGAACGTGAGTCCCTCGATCTGGCCGTGATGGCGCTCGGTGAGCTCCGGGATGACCTCCGGGCTCGGCAAGCCGAGCTCGCCGGCGATGATCCGGGCCGTCTCGTGGGCACGGTCCAGAGGGCTCGTCACGATGGTGTCCCAGCGCCGGGATCTCAACCTCAGGCCTGCCTCGGCGGCCTGCGCCCGGCCGGTCGAGTTGAGGGGGATGTCTGTGCTGCCCTGGATCCGCGTGTGCAGGTTCCACTCGGTCTGTCCGTGCCGCACGATCGAAAGTCTGGTCATCCTGCCGTTTCCGTTGTCGCGGGGGTGGGGGTGGTGGTGGACCGGGCCTGTTTCACGCCGGTGCGCCGGCGAGGCGGTCGGCCAGCCCCGCCAGCGACTCCGACGTGCCTGCCTCCAGCTTGAGCAGTGCCCGGCCGTCGCCCTTGGTCTCGCCGCGGTTGATCACGACGATCGGCAGCTTGCGGCGCCGGGCCTGTTCCAGCAGACGGATGCCCGAGTTCACAAACAGGGACGAGCCGGCGATGACCAGGGCCTCCGCACCGGTGACGAGCGCCGTTGCCTCGGTGAACTTCACCGTCGGCACCAGCTCGCCGAAGAAGACGACGTTGGGCTTGAGCATACCGCCGCAGACCGTGCAGTCGGGAATGGTGAAACCGTCGATGTCGGACACCTCCGCATCGCCGTCGGGGGCTGTGCGCACGTCGCCCGGTGTCATCAGTGTCGGGTTGGCCGCTTCGAGGCGCGCGGCCACACTGTCGCGGCCGAATGCCTGACCGCAGTCCAGGCAGACGACGAGGTCCAACGACCCGTGCAGGTCCACGACGTGCCGCGACCCGGCGCGGGTGTGCAGGCCGTCCACGTTCTGCGTGATGACCCCGCTGATCAGTCCGCTCTGCTCCAGCCGGGCGAGGGACCGGTGCCCGAGGTTGGGCTCCGCAGAGCGGAACCGGTGCCAGCCGAGGTGGCTGCCGGCCCAATAACGCTTGCGCGCCCGCTCGTCGCCGACGAAGGTCTGAAAGTTCATCGGGGTGCGCACGGGGGCACCCTTCCCACGGTAATCGGGAATGCCGGAATCGGTGCTCAGACCGGCTCCGGTCAGCACCGCGATGTGGCGACCGCGGAGCACCTCGGCCACGGCATCCAGAGCGGCGGCAGCGGCGCCGATGGCGACCGGAAGCGTTTCGGTGGTCATGGAGCTCCATCCTGTGTACACCGAGTCTAAACTCGCCGGTTTTCGACTGGGGGAGGGAACTGGCAGGCTGGACGGAACATCCCCGTGAAAGGCGTCCCGCTGTGCAGATCGTCCCCATCGAAAACCTTGACCTGCCCGGTCTCGCCGACTACTCGCGCTTGACAGATGTCGCGCTCCGCCGTGTCTCCGAACCGGCCGGCGGGCTGTACATCGCCGAGTCCAGCAAAGTCATCACCCGAGCCCTCGCGGCCGGCCACCGCCCGCGGTCCGTGCTACTGCAGCAGCAGTGGCTGCCCGACGTGCTGCCGCTGCTCGCGGACTGGCCGGACGTGCCCGTGTACGTCGGCGCGGCATCCGTTCTCGAACGGCTCACCGGCTACAACCTGCACCGCGGTGCGCTGGCGGCGATGCACCGCCCGGATCTGGCGCCGGTGCACGAGGTGATCCGGGAGGCGCGGCGCATTGTGATCCTCGAGGACATCGTGGACCATACCAACGTGGGCGCCATTTTCCGCTCGGTCGCCGGTCTCGGCGCGGACGCCGTCCTGATCACGCCGCGCTGCGCAGACCCGCTCTACCGGCGCAGTGTGCGGGTGAGCATGGGCACGGTGCTTCAGGTGCCGTGGACCCGACTGCCGGAATGGAGCGAGGCCGCCCCGATGCTGCACGGGGCCGGTTTTCACCTCGCGGCCCTGGCACTGTCCGACGACGCTGTCAGCCTCCCGCAGTTCGCCGGGAACGCGCCGGAACGGCTGGCCCTGATTCTCGGCGCCGAGGGCGATGGGCTCAGCACCCAGGCTCTCTCGGCCGCCGACACCGTCGTGACGATCCCCATGCTCCACGGCGTCGACTCGCTCAATGTGGCCTCGGCCAGCGCCGTCGCGCTGTACGCTCTGCGCGTCTGAACGCGGGCGCTTGGTAGAGTCGTCGGATGCCACTGACCCGACGCCAAACGTTCCTTCGCCGTCGGGTTGCCTTCGCGGCGGCACTGGTTCTCACCCTGGGCGGGGTCGGCTACCTGGCCGGCACGGGGCTGGCCCCGGTGCCGGCCGCGGCCGTCGAACTGATCGAACCGGCCGCGCTCACCCAGCCGGCCGCCGAGCTGATCTGGCCGGATGCCGGTGCGGGCGCCATCGGTGCGGTCGGCTACCCGGGGCTGCTCGGTTCCACCGGCGACCAGGAATCGATGCCGATCGCGAGCATCACGAAGATGGTCACCGCACTCGTGCTGCTCGAGGAGAAACCCCTGAGCCTGAACGAGCCCGGCCCGGACATCCGGTTCACCGACGACGACGTCGACATCTACTACGACGTGCTGGCCGAGGACGGCTCGGTCGCGCCCGTGTCCGCCGGCATGGTGCTCAGCCAGCGTGAGGCCTTCGAGGCCATGCTCCTGCCCTCCGCGAACAACTACAGCATTTCACTGGCGATCTGGGCATTCGGTTCCGTGGATGCCTACCTGGCGGAGGCCGAAACCTGGCTGGCCGCGAACGGTCTGACCGACACCGCGGTGGCCGACACCAGTGGGCTGTCGCCGGCCAGCGTGAGCAGTCCGGGCGACCTGGTCAAGATTGGCAAGCTTGTTTTGGCCGACTCCGTCCTGGCCGAGATCGTGTCCATGGAGACGTCCGACCTGCCGACCGTCGGCACGGTAACCAACACCAACAAGCTCCTCGGCTCCAACGGTGTCACCGGGATGAAGACCGGAACCACGGACGAGGCAGGCGCCTGCCTCCTGTATTCGGCCGACTTCACGGTCGGCGGCGAGACCATCACCCTGGTCGGCGTCATGCTCGGCGGCGACACTCATCCCGAGCTGAATGCGTCGATCGTGGACCTGCTCGACAGCGTCGAACCCGGTTTCCGCGCGGTAAGCCTGGCCGACAAGGGTGCCGCCTACGCGACTTACGCCACCCAGTGGGGGCAGAAGAGTCGGGCGGTCGCCGCGGAGGCGGCCTTCGCCGTGGTCTGGTCGGACACGCCCATCACGGCCGTCCCGGCGGCGCGCCCGGTCACCCTCGGGGAGGTCGGCGACTCGGCCGGTGCGATCGACTTCCAGGTGGGGGAGACCACGGTGAGCGTGCCGCTGGTGCTCGAGCGCGAGCTGACCGACCCGGGTGCCGCCTGGCGCTTCACCCACCCGGCCGAGCTGGCCGCGGGCTAGTCGCACGTGAGGCCGGGCCGAGCCCGCGCGTGTGGCCAACTCAGGACATCCGTCGCCCGCGCTCACCGGCCACTGTGGACCAGTGCCGAACCGGTGACGATGCCCGCCCCAGCCGGTCGGATCTCCTGAGTTAGCCACATTTCCGGCCGGATCCGAAGCAGCGCCTGTCGGGTTCGGGCCCACCTCTCGCGCTCCGCCCCGTAGCCCCGTTGCCCGAACGAATTCGACGGAGTTTTTTCTCAAACTCGGCCGTAATCAATCGGAAACCCGCATTTTCCCCAGAATCTCCGTCGAATTGGTTCGACACCGGACGCTGGTGACCGGACGCTGGTGACCGGACGCTGGTGACCGGACACCGTCGGCCGGACGAAGGGCGGCGCGGGCTCGCCGCCGCCGAGCCGGTCTAGTGCCGGGGCTGGCTGAACGGCCGGGCATCTGGGCGCTTGGGCAGCACGTGGTCGCCGGAGGACTGGTGCCGGATACGGCGCAGAACCCACGGCAACAGGTACTCCCGCGCCCACTGCATGTCCTCCGTGCGGGCCTCCCGGAAGGTGCGCCCTGGCATTGGCTCGGGCTTCCGGGGTTCGAGGGCATTGGGCACGTTGAGATCGGAAAGCACCATCCGAGCGACGGTATGGTGGCCGAGGGCGTTCAGGTGCAGCCGGTCCGCAGACCACATGCCGGCATCTTGAATCTCGGTCAGCGACCAGAGGTCGGCGACGACACAGTCATACTTCGTCGCGACCGCGCGCAGGTTCTCGTTATAGATCGCGATCTTGCCCCGAATACCACGGAAAACGGGGGAGAAGCCCACATCGGCGCCCGTGAACAGCACGATGGTGGCGTTATCGCGACTCAGCCGGAGCACCTGCTCCTCGACCCGGGCGGCGATGAGGTCGGGGTCGGATCCCGGCCGGAGTACGTCGTTGCCGCCCCCGGAGAAAGTGATCAGATCCGGATGCAGCGCAAGCGCCGTCTCCACCTGTTCCACGCTGATCTGGCGGATCAGCTTGCCCCGCACGGCGAGGTTCGCGTAGGCGAAGTCCGGTGTGCCCTGGCTGAGCACCTCGGCGACCCGGTCCGACCAGCCCCGGTTCCCACCCGGACTCGTCGGCTCGGGATCACCCACCCCCTCGGTGAAGGAGTCCCCGAGGGCGACATAGCGGGACCACGGATGCATCGGCGTCGTCATTGCTCCATTCTCCCCCCGCATCACGGCAGTCCGTTCACCGGGTAAGTTCGTATGACGTGAATACTCCACCCCCTTTCGGTCCTGCCCAGGGGACGAGTGCAGCCGAGCATCTCTCGCCTTCGTTCCCGGAGCGTGCCGCGTGGGGCACGGCCGGCAAATTGCGGGCCTGGCAGGCGGAAGCGCTGGAAGCGTATTTCGTGCACCAGCCACGTGATTTCCTCGCCGCGGCGACACCGGGCGCCGGCAAGACCACCTTCGCTCTGCGGCTCGCCGCCGAGCTGAAGGCCCGCCGACTGATCGACAGCATCACGGTGGTCGCGCCCACCGAGCACCTCAAGCGCCAGTGGGCGGATGCCGCGGCGCGGGCGGGCATCCGGCTCGACCCCAACTTCAAGAACGCCAACGGTCGCTACGGCAACCACTACCACGGCGTTGCCGTCACCTACGCCCAGGTGGCCAGCCGGGCGGCGCTGCACCGGCAGCTGACCCAGTCCAACCGCACCCTTGTAATCCTGGACGAGGTGCACCACGGCGGGGACGCGCTGAGCTGGGGTGACGCAATCCGGGAGGCGTTCGAGCCGGCCACCCGACGCCTCTCGCTCACCGGCACCCCGTTCCGATCTGACACCTCGCCGATCCCGTTCGTGAGTTACCTGCCCGACGAGCACGGCATCCGTCTGTCCCAGAGCGACTACAACTACGGGTATGGCCGGGCCCTCGAAGATGGCGTCGTGCGCCCGGTCATGTTCATGGTCTACGCCGGGCATATGAAGTGGCGCACCCGCGCCGGCGACGAGATGGAAGCCAAACTCGGCGAGGGTAACACCAAGGACATCACCTCCCAGGCCTGGCGCACCGCCCTGGAACCCACCGGGCAGTGGATCCCCGCAGTGCTGCGCGCCGCCGATTTGCGCCTCACCCAGGTGCGCCACGGCATCCCGGATGCTGGTGGCCTCGTCATCGCCACCGACCAGACCATGGCGCGCGCGTACGCGGCCATCCTGCAGGAGATCTCGGGGGAGTCGGTGACCGTCGTACTCTCCGATGAGAAGGAGTCGAGCGACCGGATCGACGAGTTCGCGCACAACACCTCGCGCTGGATGGTGGCCGTGCGGATGGTGTCGGAGGGGGTCGACGTGCCGCGCCTGGCCGTGGGCGTCTACGCGACCAGCGCCTCCACACCGCTTTTCTTCGCGCAGGCCATCGGCCGGTTCGTGCGGGCCCGGCGCCGCGGTGAGACGGCGTCCATCTTCCTGCCCAATGTGCCCAGCCTGCTCAGCCTGGCCAACGCGCTCGAGCTGGAGCGCGACCACGCCCTCGACCGCAGCAACCGCGACGACGGCGACGACGGCATGTACAACCCCGAAGACGCCATGGTCGCCGACGCCAACAAGTCGGAGAAGGCCTCCGACGACCTCGGCGAGGAATTCACCTGGCAGGCCATCGATTCCCAGGCCACCTTCGACATGGTGATGTTCAACGGCGACGAGTTCGGCGAGCTGGCGGAACCGGGCACCGACGAGGAGTTCGACTTCATTGGCATCCCCGGTCTGCTCGAGCCTGAGCAGGTCTCCGAGCTGCTGCGTCAGCGCCAGCACCGGCAAGCCAAGCGCTCCACCGACCGACGCAAGGATCCCGTCACCGGCGAGGTCGCCCCGGTGGACCCGCCACCGCTCTATCGCACGCTCAAGGAGCAGCGCACGCTGCTGGCGAGTCTGGTGGGCATGTGGTCGAAGCTCGCCGGCGAACCCCACGGCATGGTGCACGCCGAACTCCGGCGCGAGTGCGGCGGGCCCGCCGTCGCACAGGCCAGCGTCACCCAGTTGCAAAAACGGATCGACCTGCTCCGCCGCCGCCTCGGCCGCAGCTGACCCGCGGCGGAACCGCATTTGAGCGTTGCCGGTGCCCGTTCCGGGCGGGAGTGACCCGCTGAACGGCTACTCTCGACCGAATCGGCTTCTCAGGCGACGGCGTCCTGGGGTTCGGCGGCCGCGGTGTTCGGCACCACGACCTTCGCCCCGTCGGGAGTGACGTCCATCACTACGTCCAAGGCGGCGAGGATGTCGGCGAGCAGGTCGTCGACGTGCTCGAGGCCGATCGAAAGGCGCACGATCCCGGCACCGGGCCGGGCGCCGGCCTCGACCGGGCGGTGGGTCAGGGAGGCCGGATGCTGCACGAGCGAGTCCACGCCGCCGAGGGAGACCGCGTGCGTGATCAGCGTGCAAGCCTCGGTGAAGCGCACGGCCGCATCGAAACCGCCCGCGAGGTCGAGGGCGATGATAGACCCGGCCCCGTTCGCCTGACGGCCCAAAAGCCCCAGCGGGTCCTGCCCGGGCAGCTCTGGGTACAGTACCCGGGCCAGTGCGGGGTGACCCGCGAGGCGCTCCGCGACGGCGCCGGCGGTTGCTTGTTGGGCGCGCACACGCACCGGCAGCGTGCGCAGCCCCCGGTGCAGCAGATACGCGGCGAACGGATGCAGCACACCGCCGGTCAGGGCCCGCACCTGGCGCAGGCGCACCATCCAGTGCTCGGGGCCGGAGACCGTGCCGCCCATCACGTCTCCGTGGCCGCCCAGGAATTTGGTCGCACTGTGCAGCACCAGCGTGGCGCCCGAATCGACCGGGCGCTGAAGCACCGGGGTGGCGAACGTGTTGTCGACCAGCACCGGCACGCTGCCGGCCGCCGCGACCACGGCACGGATGTCGGTCAGCGCCAGCGTCGGGTTCGCTGGGGACTCCAGAATGACCAGCCCGGTGTCCGGCCGGATTGCCTGGGCAACCCCGTCGGGATCGACCCACGACACAGTCGTACCGAGCAGCCCGGTGGCGAGCACATGGTCGGTACCGCCGTAGATCGGCCGGAGGGCCACCACGTGGGGCGTGCCGCCGGCCACGGATGCGATCAGCACGGCCGCCAGCGCGGCCATTCCGCTCGCGAAGGCGACGGTGCCCTCGGTGCCCTCCAGGGCCGACAGCGCCGTTTCGAACCGGGCGACTCCGGGCTGCCAGAGTCGCTGGTACACCGCGGAATCGCCCTCGCGGATCGTACCTCCGGTGGCGAGGTTCTCGTAGGAGTCCCCGCCGCACTCGACTCCCGCCAGCGGATTGGTCGTGGAGAGGTCGATCACGGGCACATGCGAACCGGCCGCTGTCAGCCCGGCCATCCCGCCGTGCACGGCAACCGTGTCCGGGTGCGGGGCCGATGGCCGCAGGGCAGGTCCGCGGGGAGGCAGGGGCGGCAGCGGAAGCGTTGGCGTCATGCACAGACACAAACAGATTCTGCCGCACGGCGCAATCATCCTTGAAGACCCTTGCGAATCAGCGAAAGCTTTCGCATAAACTGCTCACGGAAGAAAGAGTAGGCCGATGGAACCGAAGAAAGCCGAAATCGACCGGGTCGACCGGGCGCTCCTGCGTGCGCTGTCCGTCAACGCCCGTGCCTCCGGTGCGGCGCTGGCCGCGGAGATCGGCGTCGCCGAGTCGACCGTGTCGCTACGCCTGCGCCGGCTGCAGCAGCTGGGGCACATCCGAGGCTATCGCGCGAATATCGACCTGGCCGCGCTGGGCGCGTCCCTGCAGGCGTTGATCTCGGTTCGTCTGGTCAAGCACGCCCGCGTGCAGATCGACGCGTTCCGGGCGGCGGCGCCGCACTGGCCCGGGGTGATCGGCCTGTTCCACACCGCCGGCGCCGACGACTATCTGCTGCACGTGGCCGCGGCGGACGCGTCGGACCTGCGTGACTTCGTCCTGCAGCATCTGGCGGAGCATCCGGCGGTTGCGCACACCGAGACTAACCTTATCTTCGAGTACGTCGACGGTGACGGCTGGCAGGACCTCGTCAAATAGTTCGCTTAACGCAGACAACGCCCCTGCCGAAGCAGGGGCGTTGTCGAAGCTCGTGAGCTATGCGACTCGGAAAGCCGCCTCGCTAGTTGAGCAGTTGCGAACTTTAGAGGGCGCGGATGTTCTCGGCCTGAGGACCCTTCGGGCCCTGGGTTACCTCGAACTCGACCTTCTGGTTCTCGTCGAGCGACTTGTAGCCGTTCGATGCGATCGCGGAGTAGTGCGCGAACACGTCGGCGCTTCCGTCGTCGGGAGCGATGAAGCCGAAGCCCTTTTCAGCGTTGAACCATTTCACGGTACCTGTTGCCATTATGAAACTCCTCCAGGAGTGTTAGAAAGGCCCCGACTTTCGAGGCCGTTCGTCGCGGTATTCGTCGTCCGCTTCCGAAAGGAATACGCCGCGGCGACCGAGGTCACCGCGTTATAAGACGTGCAAGCACTACAACTACTGAGACAACCCTAGCCCACATCGCCGCGGTGCATCCAGATTCCGTGCCAATTCGGTTCCAAAGCGTTACGTTGATTGCAGGTTATGACCCGATCAGGGCGCACCCTGCACTACTCGGTGGTGACGAAGTCGATCAGCTGCTCCACCCGGCCCAGCAGTTGCGGCTCCAGATCGGCGAATGTGCGCACCCGACCCAGGATCCGCTGCCAGGCCCGGGCGATATCGGCCTGGTCCTCGTGGGGCCAGCCGAGGGCCTCGCAGATCCCGTGCTTCCATTCGATGCTGCGCGGAATCGCGGGCCACGTCGTGATTCCCAGGCGGTTCGGCTTCACGGACTGCCATACGTCGATATATGGATGCCCGACCACGAGCACATTCCGGCCGTGCGGTCCGCGCGCCACGGCGTCGGCGATCCGGCTTTCCTTCGATCCGGGCACCAGGTGGTCGACCAGCACCCCGACCCGCCGGGTGGGTCCCGGGCGGAACTCCTGCAGGAGCTCCTCGAGGTTGTCGACGCCCTCAATGTACTCGACGACGACCCCCTCGATCCGTAGATCGGCTCCCCAGACCTTCTCCACAAGCTCGGCGTCGTGCCGGCCCTCGACGAAGATGCGGCTGGCTCGGGCCACCCGCGCCGGGGCATCCCGCACGGCCATCGATCCCGAGGCGGTGCGGGCGCGGCCCTGCGGCGCCGCCCTGACCGGGACGACGAGCACCACCGGCTCGCCGTCAATCAAGAATCCGCCGCCGAGCGGAAACAGGCGCAGTTGACCGTGGCGGTCCTCCAGGGTGACGATCTTCTTCTCGATCCGCACCACGGCACCGCAAAAACCGGTCGCGACCTCTTCGACGACCAGATCGGGCATGGCTTCCTGCGTCGGAATGACCTTCCGGCCAGCGTCCCGCCAGCCGGGGGAAAGTACATCCGCACTGTACCGATCCTGCATGTTCCGCTCGTCCATTGACGGTCTTCCTCGCTCCTGCGCCTCGCCGACACCGGAATCGACGCTAGCGGATGGCCGGCACGGTCTGCGCTCTCAGGCCGGGGTGTCGGCGTCCGGTAGTAACCTGTCTCCATGTGCGGTCGATTCATCATCACGGACACGGCGTCCGATCTCGCCGCGATGTTCGACGTCGAGCACGAGGGCGAGAACCTGCCGGAACCGTCGTGGAACATCAAACCCACCGAAAAGATCCCGATCGTGCTCGAGTCAGCCAAGGCCGGGCCGGTTGTGCGCCGGCTCGAGGGCGCGCGCTGGTCCCTGGTCCCCTCATTCGCGACCGAGCTGCAGTCGTCCTTCGCCACCTTCAACGCCCGTGCCGAAACGGCGGCGGAGAAGCCCACCTTCAAGAGTTCGGTCGCCTCCCGGCGCGCGCTGGTCCCGGCCACGGGCTACTACGAGTGGCACACGGACGGCACCGTGAAGACTCCGTACTTCATCCACTCAGACGACGGTCTTCCACTGGCCTTCGCCGGCCTCTATTCCTGGTGGCGCAATCCGGCCCTGGCCGACGACGACCCGGCCCGGTGGGTACTGTCCGCGACGATTCTCACCCAGGACGCCGAGGGTCCCCTGGCCGCCCTCCACGACCGGATGCCCGTGATCCTGGCGGAAGAATGGTGGGACCAGTGGCTCGACCCCCATACTCCGGGTGACCAGGCCCTGGTCGACGCCGCGGTGGCCGCCGCCCGGGAGACCGTCGAGAGCCTGAGCTATCACGAGGTCGCCCCGGTGCGCGGTGACGGTCCGGAACTCATCGAGCCCGTCGGGGCGCCGTCGACGGTCTGACGCTCGACCGGGTACGCTCGACTCATCGGCCCGGCGTGCAGTGCGGGCATCGCTCGAAAGGATCGCACCATGAACGCCGTCGCCTTCACCGTCGCAATGGCCATCTTCGTCTTCGGTCTCTGGCTGTTCGGGTTCGCGTTCGAGGTGACGGCCTGGCAGTTGCCGATCTTCCTCAGCGGCATCCTCTGCGTTTCCCTGGCCGTGGCCATCCCGGTGCAGATCCTCCGCGACTAGGTCGCAGCCCCCGGTACCATGTCGGCTTGATCGCGGCGGCCCTCCGCCCCGAAGTGTCGGCGGATCCGTTCTCGCGCTCGAACGAGGGTTCGCGCTCGAAGACGCCGCGGGAACGGTCACCAAGCTGGACGTGCTCTCGAATGTTCCCGGCCTGGGGATGAACGAGGGCGGTTGCGACTCGGATGGCCGGTTCCCTGGCCTATTTCCCTGTGCCGGCTTTCCGGCCGCGGCCGGCTACCCCGACGGGCTGACCGTGGACGGCGACGCTGGCGTGTGGGTGGTCGTCTTCGGCGGGAGCACTGTGCGCCCGGTCCGGGAGTTTGCCGACTGACGGGCCTCGTCAGCGCAACAGGCCGGCCACCAGGTTGATCAGGGTAGCCAAGATGAACGAGCCGAACAGATACGAGAGCAGACTGTGGCGCAACGCCGTCATCCGAATTGCGTGCGTTTGCAGACTGGTGTCTGACACTTGGAAAGTCATCCCGATTGTGAAGGCCAGGTAGGCGAAATCCCCGTAACTCGGTGGCACCGCCTGGTTGAAATCCACCCCGCCGTCGGGCCCGGAGTAGTAGAGCGAGGCATAGCGGAGCGTGAACAGGGTGTGCACCAGAATCCAGGAGAGTCCGACGCTGAGCACCGCCGCCGCCGCCAGGATTCCCCGTGCGGTGACCGAGCTGGTGTCGGTCCCCACCAGCAGGAACACCAGAGCGCCGAGGCTGCCGAGGCTGCTGAGAAGAATCAGGATGTCGGCGGCACCTCGGGACGAATCCTCCCGGGTGGCATGGCTGGCCGTGTTCTGGTTGTCCATGGGGCCGATGGTGATCCACACCCAGGTGACATACGTCACGCAGGCGGCCGCCCAGCCCGCGATCGGAGCCAGGGTCCAGCTCCCGCACACCCCGGCCAGAACAGCGACGACGACACCCACCGCGAACATGCCGATAAGTCGGGTACTCGAGCGGTGGAGGCGTTGGCCGTGCGTCGTCATATGCTGATCGTGCCATGAAATCGGGTCTCTGCGGGCCGAGGCCCGGGGCGCATCCGGTGTTATGCCAGCCAGGGTCGGTAGTGTGAGGGAACGATTGGCTGGCTGTTCCATTGCCGGCCGCACTAACGCTGAAAGAGAACGCTGGATGTCAGATAGCCCGACCGCGGCGTCGCCCTACGAGGTACTCGGCGTCAGCCCGTCGGCAAGTGACGACGAACTTCGTCGTGCCTACCGTCGCCTGCTGCGCCACACGCATCCGGACGTCGGCGGAGACGCCGCCGCCTTCCACCTCGTTCAGATCGCGTGGGAGCGGGTGGGAACCCCGGAGGGGCGCGCCGACTATGACCGCCGCCGGTACCCGGACGCGTTCCCCGAGCCGGAGCGCCCCGCCTACGCCTCCGGAGCCGGCCGTGGGCAGGCCACGCAGGCTGGGCCGCGCGCGCGCATGTACGGCCATCCGGGTGGGGAGGCGCGCCAGCGTTACCTCGAACTGCTTCGGGAATGGGCCGGGCGCGGAACCTCTATCGATGACCCGTATGCCCCGACGCTGATCCGTTCGGCGCCGCGGGAGATCCGGCATTGGCTGGCGAAGGCTCTGGCCGAGGAATCAACGGCGCAACTCGTCTCCGCCCTCGGGATCGGCTTCACGGCCTGGCATGATGTGTCTGCCGGCATGCAGGGCGGCAAGGTCGATCACGTCGTGCTCGGCCCGGCGGGACTGTTCGCGGTCCTGTCCGAGGACTGGGGCGGGCCGGTGCAGCTTCGGCGCGGGGAGCTCGTCGGTGACGCCCTCGGCCCCGATGTTCGTCCGATCGAAGACGTCGAGGGTGTCGTGCGGGCTCTGGCGAAGTCGCTGCGGGTGAGGTTCACCGCTGTGCTGGTCGTGCTGCCCGACGAGGCCCTGACTGACCCTTTGACGGTCCCCGGACGTGGCCGGCGCCCGACCGTGATCACGCTGCCGAGGTCACGGCTGATCGGGGTGCTGCGCAGCGGGCTGCCCGGAATGGACCGCGGCAGCTTCGAGAAGGTGTTCGAGTTGCGGAGCCGCCTGCAGGACGGCATCCGCTTCAGTTCGGAGTAGCCGCTTCGCGCAGGCCCAGCTTGTCGGCCCAGTACCGGAGGAATTCTGCGCCGGCCGCGTCGTGGATCAGGGACCCCTCTACGATCACGGGGTAGGGGCGCTCGAGGATACCGTCGGACGGCCGCACATCCACATGCGAGACGTCATAGCCGGCGGCATGCAGGTGGTCGGCCATCAGGTAGTCGCTGCGCGAGTCGCCGACCGAGCGCCAGACCCGGGGGAGTGTTCCCGATTCGGAGAAAAAGGCCAGCGCCCGCTCCGCGCCGCGGTCCTTGTCCAGGGTGACCGACTCGATGTCGGTCGAGATGATCGTCGGGTCGATCCGGAATCCCACGGTGCCGGCCTGGTCCGGAACGACTCGATCACCGAAACGGATGCCCAGCCCGAGTTCAACCATCACCCCGAATGCGGCCTCGTTGAACTCCACCGCGGCGGCCTGGTACCGGCCGTGGTCGGCATCCGTGCGCTGCTCGACCGAGACCATGGCCTGCTTGGTCTCGTCGAAGAACATCGTGTCGCTGAACCCGTCGACGACGAGGTTGCGCAGCATATCCACGGCGGCGGTCGGCAGGGCCACGCTGTCATCGACGACGATCTCGCCCATCCCCGCGGCAGTGATCGGGAACCAGACGGCTCCCTTCTCGCAGACCCCGTACATGCGCATCGACTCGGGCAGTCCGGCTGCGCGGAGGGGCGCGACAACCTTCTCGCGGATGAATGTCGACGACCGCCCGGTGATGAATGCGATCGGAACGTTGGCTCCGGCCAGGCTGATCAGATCCGTGATGATGCTCGGTATGGCGATGGTCCGGGACACCGGACTGGCGATCGGCCCGTCCACGTCGAGCAGCAGGCCGAGGGGGGAGACGGTATCGCGCATACCCCAGTGTTTCATGGGCGGCCCCTTCGACCGGTCAGCGGGCTTCGACCGTCACCTTCCCGTTGGCTGTCGCCGCGGTGATGGAGCGGCGGGAAGAGGAGTCGCTCGGGACCGACCCGCTGTCACTCTCGCCGTTGGTCGCGCGGGCGTCCACCCGGTAGGTCACCCCGTCCGCCGGCAGCCCCACCGTGATCGCACCGTTGGTGCTCCGGGCCTCGGCCGACGTCGACGGGTCGAGAAAGTCGAGTTTGACGCAGGGAGTGCCGTAGCCGACGAGGCTACCCGGCACGGGAACGCCTATCCTTGGTCAAGATGATTACCCGACGAATCGCCGCCCTGCGCCTGGATATCCCGATCGAAATGGCGCAGCGCCACGAACTGCCCTCCCGGATGTCGGAGGCTGAACTGGCCGAGATCGAGCGCAACCCGCCGGCGTGGCTCGTGCAGTCTCGGGCCAACCGCACCGGCAAGAAGCCGGTCTGGGTGGAACTACGTTGTGATGTCTGCGGGTTCTCCGAAGCCGCGCGTCCCAAGAAGTGGTGGCCCGCCTTCACCTATCTGACCTGTGACTACCACGGATCCGAGGAACTCCCAGATGCCGCCGCCGGCCTCAGTCGCACCGAGGTCGACGGCATCGGCAACGCATTCATCGGCATCGTCGACGAGGCATCGTAGGTGAGTGTGAGTCCTGGTCGTCTCCGGTCTCGAACCAATTCGACGGAGATTTTAGGTCAAACTCCCGTTTTTTAGCCCACGGGCGCTGTTTAGAGCAGAATCTCCGTCGAATTCGTTCGGGATGAAGTTGTCGCAGAGCCCCGGACTCGACCGACAAGGATCTTGCGGCGCACGTTCGTCCCAAGTGGCAGCGATCAGGCCAACCCGGACTATACCCCCATAGGTATACGGGGCATAACTCCGAGCGTACACCTCCCGCGGTGTGTCCCGGCACCCGACAGGTGTCGGTCCGTCGGCGCCGGGTGGAGTAATTTGGCGGTAGCCGCCTGAGACCGGAGGACTTCTGCCATGCTGCGCACACTGGGCATTTTGATCGCCCGTCACCGGTTCACCTCTCTGCTGCTCTGGGCGCTCACGATCGCCGCGTGCGTGGCGACGGCACTGATCGGGGTGACGGGGGAGAACCTTTTCCAGCGGCTCTCCAGCGCCGGACCCACCGTTGAAGGCGAGGCCAGCCAGGCAGCCAATCTGCTGCAGGGCACCGAGGGCGCAGACACGGAATCTCTCTCTCTGCTGATCCACGACGTCGACCTGTCCGCCCCGGACCTGGGCCTGATCCTCACCGCGGCCACGACCGACCTGTTGGAAGTCGACGGGGTAAAAGAGGTCATCAACCCGCTCGCCATCCCACCGCTCCCTGACGGCTCGCCGAACCCGGCTGCGATGCCTCTCCTGGTGCCCGACGGCACCGGACTGTTGCTGAACGCCCAGATGGTGGCACCAGACGGTGACCTCAGTGATGACCTGCTGGGCGAGGTGGAAGAACGGCTCGGCGTGGCGGCCGACGAGGTCCGGCAGCTTGAGCCGGACGCCACCGTGGAAGTCGGCGGAACCCCGCTCCTGGTGGAATCCCTGGTGGCGGTCGCCGAGGCCGACCTGCAGAAGGGCGAGCTGATCGCGTTGCCGATCGCCCTCCTTGTGATGCTGGTCATCTTCGGCGGATTCCTGGCGGCCGGCATCCCGCTGATCGGGGCGTTGGCGTCGATCGCCGGCGCTCTCGGGGCCCTCTTCGGCTTCAGCTACCTGATGGAAATCGACACCACGGTGCTCAACGTCATCACCGTGATCGGGCTGGGGCTCTCCATCGACTACGGGCTCCTGATCGTCAGCCGGTTCCGCGAGGAGTTCCGGGCACTCGTGGAGCGGGCCGGCGACAGCGAAACGCGTACGGAACGTCACGAGCTGATGCTGCAGGCCGTGGGCATCACGGCGGACACGGCCGGCCGCACGGTGCTCTACTCCGGTCTGACCTTCGCCATCGCCACGGTGGGCCTGCTGGTCTTCGAACCGACGATTATCCGTGCCATCGCCATCGGCGCGGTCTCCGTGGTGCTGATCGCCATCCTGACGGCGCTCGTTCTTGTGCCGGCTCTGCTCGGGTACTTCGGCGAACGGCTGCTGAAGCCGGGCCTGCTGACCCGCATCCCCGGCCTCGGTCCCCTCCTGACCCGTTTCGGCGACGTCGCCCCCCGGGAGGGCGTCTTCTCCCGGCTGACTCGCCGCGTGCAACGGGCGCCCGTGCTCGTGGCGCTCGGGGGCATCGCCGTGCTCCTCCTGCTCGGCAGCCCCGCACTAAACATCAACGTGTCCAGCGGCGGCGCCGACGCCATCCCGAAGGCCTCGACCCAGTACGGGTTCGTCACGGCGCTGAACGACCACTTCCCCCTCGCCACGGCCCCGCTGGTGCAGCTCGTCTCGGACACCGATGAGGCGTCCGCCGCGGCCTGGGCCGAGGAGGTGGCGACGCTGCCGAACGTCACCGGCACGACACCACCGGCCCTGGTGAACGGGCATTGGGTGTCGCGCGTCGGCGTCGACCAGAACGCGGGCCCGGCCGTTGTGCGGGAGATCCGGGACTACCGGCCCGACTTCGACCACTGGGTCGGCGGCACGGATGCCGCGTCGGTCGACTATGTCGACTCATTGGTCGCCAGCGCGCCCTGGGCTGCCCTGATCATCGCCGGGGCCACGTTCCTGCTGCTCTTCCTGATGACCGGTTCCGTGGTCATCCCGCTCACCGCCCTCGTGATCAGCGTCATCTCGCTCGGCGCCTCCGTGGGCATCCTGGTCTGGGGTTTCCAGGAGGGAAATCTCGCAGGCCTGCTCGATTTCGATGCCGATACGATCGCCGGGGTGGACCCTCTGGTTCTGACCCTCGTGCTCACCTTCGGCTTCGGCCTGGCCATGGACTACGAGATGTTCCTGCTCGCCCGGATCAAGGAGCACTACGAGGCGGGTGAGGCCACGCGGCTCGCTATCGAGACGGGTCTGCAGAGCTCGGGCCGGATCATCTCCTCCGCGGCCCTGATCATCGTGATCGTGTTCGCCGGGTTCGCGACCGGCAATCTGCTGCAGATGAAACAGATCGGCGTCGCCCTCGCCGTGGCCGTGCTGCTGGACGCGACCCTCGTGCGCACCATCGTGGTTCCCGCTGTGATGACCTCGCTCGAGAAGGGCCTCTGGTGGGCGCCGAGGTGGTTGCATCCGATCTACGCCCGCTTCGGGATGCGGGAGTAGGGCGGCGGCTACACCGAGGTCGGCTCGTCCAGGTCGTCGTGGTGGATCCGGTCGGCCAGGCTGCCCAACGGCTCTCCGGTGCCGCCCCACTGCTCGGCGATGATCTCCGCGGCGATGGACACGGCCGTCTCTTCCGGGGTTCGGGAGCCGAGATCCAGCCCGATGGGGCTGTGCAACCTTGCCAGCTCCGCCTCGCCCACACCTGCCTCGCGGAGCCGGGTCAGTCGGTCCTCGTGAGTGCGCCGAGACCCCATCGCACCGATGTAGGCGAACGGGCCGCGGGTCAGGGCCACCTTGAGGAGCGGCACGTCGAATTTCGGGTCGTGGGTGAGCACGCAGACCACGGTGCGCTCATCCACGAGCCCGGCCGCGACCTGCTCGGCCAGGTAGCGGTGCGGCCAGCCGACGATGACCTCGTCGGCCTCCGGGAACCGGGCCGGCGTGGCGAAGACCTCGCGGGCATCGCAGACGGTGACACGGTAGCCGAGGAAGGAAGCCAGCCGGGCCAGGGCGGCCGCGAAATCGATGGCGCCGAACACCAGCATCCGTGGGCGCGGGGCGTAGCTGTTGACGAAGACCCGCATGCCCTCACCGCGTCGTTCACCGTCGGGACAGTAGGTGAGGGTGCGGTTGCGTCCGGCGGCCAGCAGCCCGCGAGCATCGTCGCCGATAGCCCGGTTCGCCCGTTCGGAGCCCAGATCGCCGTCGAAGCCGTGCGGCCGGATGATCAGGTGTCGGCCCAGACGGCTGGGATCGGGGTGCGCGATCACGGTCGCGACCCCTACCGGGGCCGATCCGGTGATGTCCTGCTCCACAGCGGCCAGCTCCGGGAAGCTCACCTGGCTGACTGGCTCGACGAAGACGTCGAGGATGCCGCCGCAAGTCAGACCAACGGAGAAGGCGTCGTCGTCGCTGATGCCGTAGCGCACCAGCACCGGCCGCCCATCCTCGATCACCTGGGTCGCGAGGTCGTAGACGGCACTTTCGACACAGCCGCCGGAGACCGAGCCGACCACCTCCCCGTCGGCGGTGACCAGCATCGACGCGCCGGCCGGCCGGGGGGCGGACTGGAAGGTGCGCACGACGGTGGCCAGGCCGGCAATGCCGCCGGCCTGCCATCCCGTCAGCAGCGGGTTCAGAACCTCACGCACAGGTGGTGACCCTTCCGGTTTCGCTCATCCGGGTCTACCGACCGCCGGCGCGGCGGCCGATCCAATAGGCGACAAACGCCACCGCTGCGATCACGCCGAGTAGCCTGGGCAGGCTGCTGAGCTGATCCATCACGATGCCCTTGGCCAGATCGAGGGCGTTCAGGCTGGTCTCGGCGGGCGGCTGCGGCGCCCGGGAGGT
Organism: Cryobacterium sp. TMT2-17-1; assembly: GCF_004402765.1. Lineage (NCBI taxonomy): Bacteria > Bacillati > Actinomycetota > Actinomycetes > Micrococcales > Microbacteriaceae > Cryobacterium > Cryobacterium sp. TMT2-17-1. The sequence continues at coordinate 41,729 of NZ_SOGC01000015.1, read as the reverse complement.
AGGCGCCGTCGTGATGAGGGGCCGGGCCGGCGGTGCGGCGGGCGGAGCCGTCGCGGTTCCCGTCCCACTGACCGTCTCGGCGGTCTTCCCGGTCGTGGCCCCGGCAGCAGGCACCGCCGGTTCCGGAGCCGGACCCGTGACCATGGCCTGCAGGTTCTCGGCGAAGAGGGCCATCATCTGGTCCGTGACGCTGCCGATGATGCTGCGCCCCGTCGCGGCCACCTTGCCGGAAAGCGCCACCTCGGCACTGACCGTGCCCTGGGTCTCGCCCTCCGCCTCGACGAGGGTGAGGGTGGCCGTACCCTGCGCCGTGCCCTGGCCGCGGGTCTCCTGAGCGCGCCCCTCGAACACGGCGCGGTGCGCGGTCGCATCGCGTTCGAGAACGGTCATCTGACTTCTGTACTGAATGGTCACCGGACCCAGTTTCACTTTCATTCCGACCTGATAGGCGTCATCCGAAAGCTTGTTCAGCACCTGTGCCCCCGGAACGCAGCCGGCGACACGTTCGAAGTCCATCAGAGTCTTCCACACCTCGTCGATCGGTGCGACGACGGAGAACGTGCTGTTGATGTGCATCAACGGGTCCTCGTATTCTCGTGTGGGTACGAACGGTCGGTGCGAATCGCCGCCGTAACTTCTGCCAGGGCCGCATAGCTGTGCCCGCTGACGAACGCGTCGACAAAGGGCAACGCGGCCGCCATGCCGCCCACCACCGGCTGGTAGTGCAAAGCGATCTTCCTGGGGTTGACCCAGATGATGCGGTAGGCCAGGCGCCGCAGGCGGGCCATCTGGGTGTGCACAGATTCCGGGTCGTCCAGCGCCCACCCATCCGAGATGATCACGACGACGGCCCCGCGGGCGAGGCCACGTCGACCCCAGGCATCCGTGAAATGGCGGATGCTTTCTGCCAGCCTGGTGCCGCCTGCCCAGTCCTGGGTGCTGGCGGCAGCCCGTGCCAGAGCCTGGTCCGGGTCGCGCGCCGCGAGCTGACGGGTCAGCCGGGTTAATCCGGTCGAGAAGATGAAGGCCTCGGCCCCCGCGACCGCGCCCTGCAGGAGCGACAGGAAAACCCGCGTGTACGGCTCCATCGACCCGGACACATCGCACAGCAGGATCAAACGGCGCAGTCGCGTGCGCCGGCGCCGGTAGACCAGGCGCACCGGTTCCCCGCCGCTGTGCTGCGCCGCCCTGACCGTGCGGCGCAGGTCCAGCCTCGGGGCGCTCCGGGAGCTCTTCCAGGTGCGGCTGCTGACGCATTCCGGCGTGGCGAGGGCGATCCGGCGCACCAGGCGACGCATCTGGGCGACCTCGTCCGGAGCCAGGACCGACGGCTGAAGCAGCGGCGCCTGGTCCGCCGCGATCGCGCAGCACAAAGTCCAGTTCGAAGAGCTTGTTGATGACGATCAGCCACTCGGGTCTGGCCAGACGGAGCTCCATCATCGGCTGACGACTGTGCCCGCCCGCGATGACCTGGGACTCCGGACCATGGCGCTCGAGTCGGGTGATCGCATCGTCGACCGTGCTGGCGCGCACATGGTCGAGAGAAGCTGGAATCGTGTCACATAGCGCTCCGGGGCCGCCGGGTTGTCAACGCGAATCGGGACGCCTCCGGGCCGCCGGGGAGTCGGCCGCCGGGAGCGACCGTCCCGCAGCGGAGAACGTCGAGGGTTCAGTGGCGGTCCCGCAACGGGAAAGGCCCCGGCGACGAATCGCCGGGGCCTCATGCACTGTCTCAACCAGCGCCCGTCCGTTCACAGCAGAACCATGACCGGAAGTCTGTACTCAGCATACAGGCACGGTGATCGGTGCCGGGGGATGGTCAGGTTCGGGTCGGCGGCCGGAGTCGTCCCCGGGCCCGAGGGCCCCGGAGCGCAGCCCCAGCTCGTGTTCGGCGACGGTGCGCACGAGACCGCGCAGCCGCTGTGCATGGCCGTAGCGCACGATGGCGTGCGCGTTCAGCCCGTCGATGATCGCCAAAAGCTGCCAGGCGACGGCGTCCGGGTCGATCGCCCGAAATTCGCCGCGCGCGCAGCCGGTGTGCAGCAGGACGGCCAGGAACGCCTGCCAGGCGTCCATCTGAACGCCCACCTCCACGGCGAGCGCAGGGTGGCGTCGGCCGAGGCTCCAGGCGTCGAGCCAGACCGCGGTCACGGTGCTGCGTTCGGGTCCGAGCAGAGTGTCGATCAGCGTCTGCAGGGCCGCCACGGCTGTCTCGCAGGGCGCCAGCTCCTCCGCCACCTCGCCGATCTCGGCGGCCACGATCGCCCCGAAAGTGGAAGCCACCAGGGAGTCCATGCTCGGTTGGTAGTGACTGACCAGGGCCGGGGTCACCCCGATCCGGGAGGCGACCGCACGCAGTGTGAGGGCCGACAAGCCCTCGTCAAGGGCGATCTCCCGGGCGGCGCGGGCGATTTCCGCCGCCCGCTCGATCGGTGCTTTGCGCCGCGATGCGCTCGGATCGGTTGACATGAAACCTGAGTCTATATATCTTTAGCCAACGGTTATTGATCAAGTGATCAATTATTCCGCAGGGAGGTCTCGTCATGCTCGTGATCAACGCGCCCGGCATCGCCGAACCGCTGACCCGCACGTCGGGCGAGGCCCGGCCGCCGCTCCGGGTTGGGCTCGTGCAGCACCGCTGGCACGTCGACGAAAACACGCTGCGCGCGGAGCTGGCCGAGGGCATCCGTCTGGCCTCCGATCAGGGTGCCCGCGTCGCCTTCCTGCCCGAGCTGACGCTGCGCAAATACCCCGGCAACGCACGGGCACAGGGTGTGCCGAAGCTGACGGCCGAGGACCTGCTGACCGGACCGACCTTCGCCTTCGCGGCTGAGCAGGCCAAATTGCACGGCGTCGTCGTGCACGCCTCCCTCTACGAGAGACCGGACGCAGAGGATGCACCGGAGGACCCGCGTGGTTACAACACGGCCATCCTGGTCTCGCCGACCGGTCGGCTGCTCGGTCGCACGCGCAAACTGCACATCCCGGTCACCGAGGGCTACTACGAGGACACCTGGTTCCGACCGGGCCCAGCCGAGGACGCGTATCCCGTCTACGCGCCGGAGGAACTGGGCGGTGCCCGGATCGGGCTGCCCACCTGCTGGGACGAATGGTTCCCCGAGGTGTCGCGGCTGTACGGCCTCGGTGGCGCCCAGCTGCTGGTCTACCCCACGGCGATCGGCTCGGAGCCCGGCTTCCCCGCGTTCGACACCCAACCGCTCTGGCGGCAGGTGATCGTGGCCAACGGGATCACCAGCGGCCTCTTCATGGTGGTGCCCAATCGCCACGGCGACGAGGGCGACCTGACCTTTTACGGCTCCTCTTTCATCTCTGACCCCTACGGTCGTGTGCTCGTGCAGGCTCCCCGTGACGAGTCCGCGGTGCTGGTTGCCGACCTCGACCTGGCACAACGGGAGGAGTGGCTCACGCTGTTTCCCTTCCTGGCCACCCGACGGCCGGACAGCTATGCGGGGCTGACCACGCCGGTCGACCCGGCTCATCCGTTCGGTGCGATGGTGACGTCGGGGGATTCGTGACCTGGCTGATGCCGGCGGAGACCGCGCCGCAGGACCGGGTCTGGATGGCATTCCCGGTGGACGGCTACACGCTCGGCACGGATGCGTATTCCGCCGACGAGGCGCGCGGCACCTGGACCGCGGTTGCCCACGCGGTCCTCGAATTCGAACCCGTCACCATGGTCGTCGACCCGGCCGAGGTGGCGACCGCTCGGCGGTACCTCTCCGCGGAGATCGAAATCATCGAGGCACCACTTGACGACGCCTGGATGCGCGACATCGGCCCGTCCTTCGTGCTGGGTGATGACGGGCAGCTGGGGGCGGTGGACTGGGCATTCAACGGTTGGGGTGCCCAGGATTGGGCGCGCTGGGGCAAAGACATGGAGGTAGGCAGGCTCGTCACCGCCGCCTCTGGCGCGAGTGCGATCTCCTCGGTGCTCGTGAACGAGGGCGGTGGCATTCACGTCGACGGCGCGGGAACGGTGCTGGCCACGCAGACCGTTCAACTGGATCCGGGCCGGAACCCCTACGTCGACCGGGCGAGGATCGAGGCCGAGTTCGCCCGTACCCTCGGCGCCACCCGCCTGGTCTGGCTGCCGCGCGGCCTGAGCCGGGACCAGCAGCGCTACGGAACCCGCGGCCATGTCGATATGGTGGCCGCCCTCCCGTCGCCCGGAACGGTGTTGATACACGCGCAGAACGACCCGGCCCACCCGGACTATGCCGTGACCAGGCAGCTCCGCGCCGTTCTCGCCGAGGAGACGGATGCGGCGGGCCGGCCGTTCACCATCGTCGACCTGCCGGCACCGGCCGCACTCACGGACGAGGACGGCTTCGTGGACTACAACTACGTCAACCACCTCGTCGTCAACGGCGGCGTGATCGCCTGCGGCTTCGGCGAGGAACGGGCCGACCAGGTCGCCCGGGAGATCCTGGCCGCGGCTTATCCGGGCCGAACGGTCGTGTCGGTCGAGGCGCGGCCGTTGTTCGCGCGCGGCGGCGGCATCCACTGCATCACCCAGCAGCAGCCATCGGCCGGGTAGTACGCCGCGCCACGCTTGCTGCCGCAAGGTGAACGTTCAGGGGACTGTGGCACGATTGACAGGTTGGCCGCCGGGAATTCGGCTAGTCGGCGCCACCAGGACGCCGCATGCAGCACGATCTGAATCGAGTCAGTTTGAAGTTCATCGTTGGGGAAACCCTCGTCTATCCGCACCACGGTGCGGTCACCCTTACCGAGCTCTCCACCATAACGCTGAAGGGCGTCGCCCAGCCGGCGATGACGCTGCGCGTGCATTCGTCGCAGCTCACAATCCAACTTCCCATCGCGAATGCGGGGCTTGTTGGAGTGCGTGACGTCATCGATGCCGCTGGGCTGGAAGAGGTCTACAAGGTTCTACGCGAGCCGTTCACGGAGGAAGCAACGAACTGGAGCCGCCGGTTCAAAGCGAATCAAGAGAAGATGGCGAGTGACAGCGTGACGCGCGTCGCCGAAGTCGTCCGGGACCTGTGGCGCCGCGAACAGGACGGCGGCGTGTCCGCCGGTGAGAAGCGGATGCTCGCCAAGTCCCGTCAACTCCTCGAGTCTGAGCTGGCGCTGGCGCTCGGCACATCGCCGGAAGACACCGTCCTGGCTTTGGACGAGGTTCTCTCCGGAGCCCTCACCGAAGCGGTCTAGCCCCGCGCGGCGGTTCGACGCCCAAGCGATCCACCGACACGACGACGTGTCGGATGCCTTCCACGAGTGGGTGCTCGGGCCGTCGATGATTTACCTCCGCCCGTGCTTTCCGCGACCCGGTACATCCCTGACGAGGTGCAGGAGAACTAATACCGGCTCCTGGCCGAGAAATTGCGGCCGAAGTCCGTCGACCGACTCCTCGAAGTCGGATGCGGATGCGGCTGCGGCTCTTGGCCTGCCTGAGGGGAACGAGCGGTTCGCGCGGTCATGGATGGCTCTCCGAATGTGTCTTACGCCCGTTGTCCAGATAGCCACCGAGGAGTATCTTCCGCAAAGGTGGGGCGGGACGCTGGCTCACCCGATGCCAGGCGGGTCGTCCCTTGTTGAGAGGATTACTCATGAAACGCATGGTACTGGGGTGCGTTGTCGCACTCGTACTTGTTTTCGTCGGCGCCACTTCGGCTCAGGCTGGCGAGACCAGTGGCAATGGCAGTCCGGTCCCGGGCGCAACGAACGCGAGTTCGGCGTGCGCCTATTCGGGCCGGGACCTCCCCGATGCTGAGGAAAACCAGCCGCCCCAATTCAACGACGACTTCGTCACGGACGGGCGCGTGCAGAGCTACGGGCGGTTCGTCAGCCACGGCTTCAAGGATCTGGTGCCCAGCCCGGGCGAAGCCTGCCGCGGCAACGTGACGTTTGAGGAATAGGCTGCCTAGCCGCGACCTCGGGCAACTGCGAGCACAGCCCCTACGATCTTCCCTTGGGCGCTGACCTCTGGCCGCGACGCGGCCGGTCAGATGGCCATCATGATCGTGAGGGCTTCGCGGTTGCCCCCGTCACGGTTGGCGACGGGGGATGCGTCGAGGTTCACCGTGCGGTCGAAGACCCTCCGGGATCGACGGTCCCGTCGAGGATCGCCGGCATGAGGTGTGCGATCTAGGCGCGCACGGGAGAGGGCCCGATGACCGGTTGACAGTAGGTGGCATCAACCAGTCCTTCAGTGGCGCTCGCCTGCGGGGAAAGCGGGCGGCGCCGAGCATGTCGGCGGTGAGGCTGCCGCCGGCGGACCTCCGATACGGGGTGATGGCGAGGAGACTGCGTTCCGGCCGGAGACACGTTCGACCATAAAAAAATAGGCCGCGCAACCGGTATCGGTTGTCGCGACCTATTTCCAAATGACGAGTCGGAATGATCCGAATCTAATTTTTGTGCCCGAGGGGGGACTTGAACCCCCACGCCCATAAGGGCACTAGCACCTCAAGCTAGCGCGTCTGCCATTCCGCCACCCGGGCCGAGTGTTCCAGCGGCCGTTCCCGGCCGCCGAATAAGTAATCTAGCACGGATTTCGAGGCCCTCCAGCCGCGCCCACCGTCGCCCGCCGGCGGCGAGGCCCGGTAGCGTGACACGCATGCTTTCCTTTGCTGACAACACACCGGCCGACGCTGCACTGGACCTCACGGCCACGATCGCTCGCGACCTCATCCGTTTCGACACGACCAACTATGGCGAGGGCCGTTCGAACGGCGAAACGGATGCCGCCGAGTACGTCGAGGCGAACCTGCGGTCTCTCGGCCTCGCCCCGCAGCTGTTCGATTCAGAACCGGGCCGCACGAGTGTCGTCGTGCGCGTTCCGGGTCGTGACAGCAGCCGCGGGGCGCTGGTGGTCCACGGCCACCTCGACGTCGTTCCCGCTGACCCGGAGGCCTGGTCGGTGGACCCGTTCGCCGGCGTGATCAAGGACGGCCTCCTGTGGGGCCGCGGAGCCGTTGACATGAAGAACATGGACGCCATGATGCTCGCGTCGCTCCAAAACATCCTCGGCTCCGGCCAGGAACCGGCCCGTGAACTGATCGTGGCGTTCTTCGCCGACGAGGAGGCCGGGGGAGTGCTCGGCTCGCACTACCTCGTCGACACCCGTCCGGAGCTCTTCCAGGGCGCCACCGAGGCCATCAGCGAGGTCGGGGGCTACTCGATCACGCTCGGCGGTCAGCGTGCCTACCTGCTCCAGACGGGCGAGAAGGCGCTGATCTGGATCAAGCTTGTGGCGCGGGGCGAGGCGGCCCACGGGTCCCGGCTGATCCGTAGCAACGCCGTGACCCGGCTCGCCGAGGCTGTCGCCAAGGTCGGCCGACGCGAGTGGCCGATCCGTCTGACCGAGACCACCACCCAGCTGTTGGCGGAGCTGGCACGGGTGCTCGACGTCGACCCCCAACGTGTTGGTCCCGACGAGCTGGCCCTCGCCACTGGCACGGCTTCGGGCTTCATCCAAGCGAGCCTGCGCACCACGACCAATCCCACCGTTCTGCACGCCGGGTACAAGCACAACGTCATCCCGGACCGGGCAGAGGCGCTCATCGACATCCGCACCCTGCCCGGCGACGAGGATTCCGTACTCGCCGAAGTGGCCGCGCTGGTCGGCCCCGACATCGAGATCGTGGTCATGCACCGCGACATCGGTCTCGAAACAGAATTCGGCGGGCCCCTCGTCGACGCGGTCGTCGAGACCCTTGGCCGACACGATCCGGGCGCTCCGGTGCTGCCCTACCTGCTCTCCGCCGGCACGGACAACAAGGCCCTCAGCACCCTCGGGATCAAGGGTTACGGTTTTGCCCCGCTCAAGCTCCCCGCCGACCTCGATTTCCCGGCGATGTTCCACGGGGTCGACGAACGGGTGCCTCTCGACGCGTTAGTGTTTGGCAGGCAGGTCCTGACCGACCTGCTCTCGAACTACTGAACAGCAAAAGGGCATTTCGTGAACTTCATCGACGCACTCATCCTGGGACTCGTGCAGGGACTCACCGAATTCCTTCCGGTCTCCTCCAGCGCCCACATCCGTATCGTCGGGGAATTCCTAGGAACCGGAGGTGACCCGGGAGCCCGCTTCACCGCGATCATCCAGATCGGTACCGAGGCTGCCGTGGTGATCTACTTCTGGCGCGATATCGTGCGCATCATCGGGCAGTGGTCCAAGTCCCTCGTCGGCAAGGTTCCGCGCGCCGACCCGGACGCGCGGATGGGCTGGCTGATCATCCTCGGATCGCTGCCCATCGTGGCGCTCGGCCTGCTCTTCCAGGACCAGATCGAGTCCTCGCTCCGCAACCTGTGGATTACCGCCAGCGTGCTGATCGGCTTCGGCCTCCTGCTCGGCATCGCCGACTACGTCGGGGCCAAGCGCCGCCGGCTGGGCGACCTCACCGTGCCCCATGGCATCGTCTATGGCTTCGCCCAAGCCCTCGCGTTGATCCCCGGCGTATCCCGCTCGGGAGGCACGATCACCGCCGGCCTGTTCATGGGGTACGAGCGCGCCGCCGCCGCCCGCTACGCTTTCCTGCTCGCCATCCCGGCCGTTCTCGGCAGCGGGCTGTTCCAGGTGTACAAATCGATCGTCAAGCCGTGCCTGGAGGGTGCGACAAACTGCACCCCGGAGATTTTCGGCCCGTGGGACACCCTGGCGGCCACGGTCATCGGCTTCGTCGTCGCCCTGTTCGTGATCAAGTTCTTCATGAGCTATATCTCCAGACGTAGCTTCCTGCCGTTCGTGATCTACCGCATCGTGCTCGGCCTTGTGCTGATCGGCCTGCTGGTGACGAACACCATCTCCGCCTAGTTAGGCTGGGAGGATGCGTGCCTGGCGACGACCCGAAATTCCGCAACTCCCCGGTCAGTCCGGCGCACCCTGGCTGCACGATACCGCCACCGCGGCCCTGATCGAGGCCAAACCCACTGACGTCGCCCGGCTGTACGTGTGTGGGATCACCCCCTACGACGCCACGCACCTCGGCCATGCGGCCACCTACCTGGCCTTCGACACTCTGCAGCGGGTCTGGCTGGACGGCGGCTATCGGGTGCACTACGCCCAGAACGTGACGGATGTCGACGACCCGCTCCTCGAGCGAGCCGCCGCCACCGGCGTCGACTGGGAGGTTCTCGCCGAGTCGCAGGTGAACCTCTTCCGCACCGACATGGAGGCACTGGGGATCATCCCGCCGAACGACTATGTCGCCGTCACCGAGGTCATCGACGAGATTGCGGATGCCGTGGCCCAGCTCTGGGATGCCGGCCTCGCGTACCCGGTCCCCGTGGACGCGGCCGCCGTAGGCGCGCCCGAGCCGACGGCGGCCGCCGGTTCCGACATCTACTTCGACATTGAGGCCGCGCAGCGCGCGACCTCGTGGACGCTCGGCGACGAGAGCAATCTCGACGCCGAGGCCATGCTCACCCTGTTCTCCGAACGCGGGGGAGACCCGGCCCGTCCCGGCAAGCGGGACGTCCTCGACCCGCTGCTCTGGCGCTCGGCCCGCCCCGGGGAACCGTCCTGGGCGTCGCGCGTCGGCGCCGGCCGTCCGGGCTGGCACATTGAGTGTTCGGTCATCGCACTGAAGGAACTCGGCACGGACTTCACGGTGCAGGGCGGCGGCAGCGATCTGATCTTCCCGCACCACGACATGAGTGCGGGGCACGCGGCCGCCCTATCCGGGCATCCGCTGGCCGGCGTCTACAGCCACACCGGCATGGTGGCCTATCAGGGCGAGAAGATGAGCAAGTCGCTCGGAAATCTGGTGCTCGTGTCCAAACTGCGCACCGCGGGAACCGACCCGCGAGCAATCCGCCTGGCCCTGCTCGACCAGCACTACCGCGCCGATTGGGAGTGGACGAACGCGCACCTTCGGGCGGCGGTGGCCCGCCTCGCGACCTGGACCGCCGCCTTCGGGACAGCGGGCACGGCCGGAACCCTCGACACGCACGCGGTCATCGAACGGATGCGGGCCGCCCTCGCCGCCGACCTCGACACCCCGAGCGCGCTGGCGGTCGTGGATGCCGCCGCAGCCGACTCCGACAGAGTCGACGATCCGGCACTGCTGGCCCGCGCGGTCGACGCGCTGCTCGGCGTGGCTCTTTAGGGCTGGCGGGGCGAGTCGGTCGGCGGGCGCCCCTCGCCGGGGCCGTCCCGGCCATCGCCGCGCTTGCGCAGGTATTTCTCGAATTCTTGGGCGATCGCTTCGCCGCTGGCCTCCGGGGAATCGACCGTGTCGCGAGCCTGTTCGAGCTGCCCGATATAGGCCGCCATCTCGTCGTCCTCGGCCGCCAGCGTGTCGATGCCGCTTTGCCATTCATCGGCCTCGCTCACCAGGTCGCCGCGCGGGATGACGACATCGATGATCTCCTCAAGCTTGTCGATCAGTGCCAGCATCGCCTTCGGCGACGGCGCATTGTGCACGTAGTGGGGGACGGACGCCCAGATCGACAGGGTCGGAATGCCGACCTCCTCCGCGGCGATCGCGAGCACGCTCAGGATGCCGACGGGGCCTTCGTAGGTGCTGCGCTCAACCTGAAGTTCGGCTCGTACCTGCGGGTTGTCGCTGGAGACGAAGATGGAGATAGGCCGGGTGTGAGGAACGTCGGCCAGCATCGCCCCGAGGAAGACGATGCCGCCGACATCCGCGGCGAGGGCGGCGTCGAGAATCTCTGCGGCGAATCCCTTCCAGCTGCGGGACGGTTCCGTTCCAAGGAGCAGATAGATGTTTCCGGCGTTCGTGCCGCTGACGCGCAGCTGGGCGTCGTCGGCCAGGGGAGCCCCGGCCTTGGCGGGGGTCGTCGGTCCGTAGAGTACCGCACCCGGCCACTCCAGTTTGCGCCGGCCGTCTTCGCCGCCGGCCGAAATGGTGGGCCGGTTGAACTGATAGTCGAAGTAGATCTCTGGGTCGATCTCCGCGACCGGGGATACATCCAGCAGATCCTTCAGGGTGCCCACGGCGCCGGTCGCCGCCTCGCCGGCGTCGTTCCAACCCTCGAACGCCACCACCAGGAGGCGACCGTTGAGGAACCCATTAGCCTCTGTCACTGTCCGAAACCTCTTTCGACGGGGTGCCCCGCACGGCGCACCATCCATCAAGGATAGGCGGTGCCCCCTACACTTGAACTCCGTGAACGCGATCCGAATCAATTCCCCCCTGCCTGCGGCCGTGCTCTGGGACATGGACGGCACCATCGTGGACTCCGAGCCGTACTGGATGCGGGCCGAGACGGAACTGGTCGAGTCCTTCGGCGGCGTCTGGTCCCACAGCGACGCCATGCTGCTGGTCGGCTCCGGCCTCGAGGGTTCCGCGGTCATCCTGCAGGATCGGGGCGTCGATCTGGCCGGCGACGCCATCGTGCACCGGCTCACCAGCCGTGTCCAGGAACTCCTGAGAACCTGCGGTGCCCCATGGCGGCCCGGCGCGCTCGAGCTGCTCGCCGAGCTCAAGACCGCCGGCGTCCCCATGGCGCTGGTCACCATGTCACAGCAGCGGATGGCACGACAGATCGCCGAACTTGTCGGATTCACCGCCTTCGACACCATTATCGCCGGCGATATGGTCACGAACAGCAAGCCGCATCCAGAGGCGTACCTGACGGCTGCCGGGCTGCTCGGCGTCGACCCCGAGCACTGCATCGCGGTCGAGGACTCCATTCCGGGCATCGCGGCCGCCGTGGCATCCGGGGCCGTCGTCGTCGGCGTCCCGCACATGGTCTCCCTGCCCGAGAGTGCGCACTACGAGCTCTGGCCGACCCTCGCCGGTCGCACTCTGCACGGTTTCACCTCGCTGTACACCGCCCGTCGCGGATCCCTCGGCCGCAAGCCGGCCCCGACCGACCCACACTGACCCGAGAGCAAGGACGTAACGCACGCATGAGCGACAATCAGGTCATCCAAAACAGTGGACCCTTCCGGATCGGCGACCGGGTACAGCTGACCGGACCCAAGAACAAACTGAACACGATCACCCTGGAACCAGGCAAGGTCTTCCACACCCACCGGGGAATCCTGGCGCACGATGACGTCATCGGTGTCCCGGACGGCTCGGTCGTCACGAACAACGTCGGCGTGGAGCACCTCGCCTTGCGGCCGTTGCTGAACGACTTCGTGATGTCGATGCCGCGAGGCGCTGCCATCATCTATCCCAAGGACGCCGCCCAGATCATCGCGCAGGCCGATATCTTCCCGGGGGCGACTGTGGTGGAGGCCGGCGTCGGTTCCGGCGCCCTGTCGCTCTGGCTGCTGCGCGCCATCGGCCCCGCCGGGAGGCTGGCCTCATTCGAACGCCGCAGCGAGTTCGCGGATGTCGCCCGTGACAATATCGCGACCTTTCTCGGGTCTGATCCCGCCAACTGGAGCATCACGCTCGGCGACCTCGCCGATACCCTCCCCGACACGATGCCGGCCCAGAGCGTGGACCGGGTCGTGCTCGACATGCTCGCGCCCTGGGAGTGCCTGCGCTCTGTTTCGGACGCGCTCAAGCCAGGCGGAGTGCTGCTCTGCTACGTGGCCACGGTGACCCAACTCTCGCGGGTGGCCGAGGCCATTCGTGCGACCGCTTTCTACACGAACCCGGACTCGAACGAGACCATGGTTCGCGGGTGGCACGTCGAGGGTCTCGCCGTGCGGCCCGATCACCGGATGATCGGGCACACGGGTTTCCTGATCACGGCCCGCCGTCTCGCCCCGGACACGATTCTTCCCGAATTGAAGCGCCGTCCGTCGAAGACCGACTTCTCCGATGCCGATGTGGAGGCCTGGACGCCGGGCGCCCTCGGCGAACGCAGTGTCAGCTCGAAGGTCATGCGCAAGCGCGTGCGGATGGCCGAGACAGGCGCGGCCATCTCGAAGGCTCGCGGGCTCGACGCGGGCGAACCCGACGACCTCGCACCCAACGCCCGTTAGGATTGTTTCGGCCTGTCATCCGGCCCCGAATTTGCCCCTGTCCCGCATAATCACCTGCCCCACACTGAAATGAGATCCCGTGCGTAGAGCTCCTGCACTCATCGCTTCCGCTGGCCTGCTGGTCGCGGTCCTCACCGGCTGCAGCACCCCCGTGGACGCCGCAGACTGCCAGGCGCCGGTCACGAAGGGGGCAGCGTCGAAGCTCGTGTCGGTGTCGGGCGAATTCGGCTCCGCGCCGACGGTGGACTTCCCGACCCCGTTGAAGACGGACTCCACCCAGGCCAGTGAGATCATCGCCGGCACGGGTGCCGGTCTCGTCCCGGATCAGCTGGTCAAGCTCGACCTCAGCCTCTACAACGGTACGACGGGTGCGTTGATCAGCGCGGGCGAGTACGACGGGGTTAACCAGGCCAGCATCGTCCTGGACGACGAACAGTCGCTCCCGGGCCTGGCGATGGGCCTGGAGTGCGCCCAGGTCGGATCCCGGCTGGCTCTCATCGTCTCCCCGGACGACGGGCTCGGTCCGGCCGGCGGAGACCCCAACAGTGGCATCGGCGCCGACGACTCGCTGGTCTTCGTGATCGACGTCGTGCGAGCCAACCTGCTCCGGGCCAACGGCGCCAACCAGTCGGTCGCGAGCGGGCTTCCGTCCGTTGTCCTTGCGACTGATGGAACCCCCGGCCTCACCATTCCGTCGAGTGAGCCGCCGACCGAGCTGCAGATCGGCGTCCTCAAGAAGGGCGATGGCGAGCAGGTCGCGGAAGGCGACACTGCGACCCTGCACTACACGGGCGTGCTCTGGAACGAGAACACGGTCTTCGATTCCAGCTGGCAGACCGGGAAACCGGCCGAGTTCCTGATCGTGGACGGTTCGAAGACCGAGGGCGGGCTGATCCCCGGGTTCGCCCAGGCCATCATCGGGCAGACTGTCGGTTCGCAGGTCATCGCCGTCATCCCGGCCGATCAGGCTTATGGTGATGAGGCCTCGCAGAAGATCCCCGCAGGCTCAACGCTCGTGTTCGTCGTCGATATCCTCGGCGTGAACTAAGTCTCGGCCTGCAAGCGGCGGATAGACTCGCAGCGTGCCGTCCACCATTGAAAAGAACAGCCGTGTTTCGGTAGAAGAACGCCTGTTCAGCCTGGTACTTGCGCTTATCGCAACGGAAGTCGGGTTGACCAAGGCCGATATTCTGTCCACCGTGCAGGGGTACCGCCAGCGCTATCTCCCCGGCGGAGACAACGCGAGCCTGGAGCGGCAGTTCGAACGAGACAAAGACGACATCCGCGAACTGGGCATTCCGCTCGAGGTGGTTGAGCCGCCGGACGATCCCGGGAGCAACCACCATTTGCGCTACCGCATCCCCAAGGGACTCTACGAGCTTCCGGTGGACGTGACTTTCAGTCCGGACGAGCTCATGTTGCTGAAGCTTGCCGCGACGGTCTGGCGGGAGGGCTCCCTGTCTGCGGAGTCCAGGCGTGCGATGACTAAACTGCATGCGCTGGGCATCGACTCGAGCGATCCCGTGCTCGGTTACTCGCCGTCCCTGCGCGTGCGGGAGGCGTCCTTCGAACCGCTCAGCAAGGCAATGGATCGCGGTCAGGTTGTGGCATTCCTCTATCTGAAGCCCGGCGAGGCGGCGGCGCACCGCCGTCAGGTCGAGCCCCGCGCCATGGTGTTGCACGACGGACGATGGCACCTGTTCGGCACCGACCAGGATGCTGCGGCAACCCGCACGTACCTGCTCTCCCGGATCGTGGGCCCGGTGGTGACGGTCCCCGGAGCCTCGTTCGTGGCGCACGGTGACGGTCAGGGGCAGGAAGCGCTCAGCGAGCTCGAGGCGCTGTGGACCGCCAACATCGCCGTGATCGCCGCCCGGCCGGGCAGCGATGCCGCGGTGAGACTGTCGAAACGAGTCGCCCCGGGAGAGATTCGAACGAACGCGGACGCATCCGCTCTCCACCTGAACTTCACCGATCTCAACGTGTTCGCCGACGAGCTCGCCGGCTACGGCCCGGAGGTTCTGGTGCACTCGCCCGCGGCCCTGCGCACGGCGGTCCGGTCCCGCCTGATCACCGTGCGGGATGCCCACACCGATTTCGATCTGAATGCGCACCCGGATACCACGACGGCGGCCGACGAATGAACGGCGGTCCGGCACTCGGAGCATCCGACAAGCTGACCTTCCTCCTGGCGTTGGTTCCCTTCCTGATGGACCATGACCGCATCAGCGTGACCGACGTCGCCGCGCACTTCGGGGTGTCGCCTGACCGGGTGCGGGACGCGGTCAATCTCATCGCGGTTTCCGGCATCCCCGGGGAAACCCGCCAGTACCTGCACGGCGACCTGTTCGATATCCATTGGGACGAGTTCGAAACGAACGACCTCATCGTGCTCACCCACCTCGTGGCCATCGACGACTCGCCGCGCTTCTCCGCCCGAGAAGCCGCCGCGCTGATCGCCGGCCTTCAATACCTGTCGTCGCTACCGGAGAATGCCGACGTCGACGCGATCGCGTCGCTGATGGCGAAACTCACCCGCAGCGCCTCAGCGGCTCCCAGCCAAGTTGCCGTCTCCGGCACGGATGCCCGCAGCAGCATTGCGGTCGTGCAAGCCGCGGTCCGCGGCGGAGTACAGATCGAGTTCGACTACCTGAATGCCCGCGGCGAGAATGAACTGCGCCGGGTCGACCCGTGGCGCATCCAGTCTGTGGACCGGGACTGGTACCTGCGCGGCTGGTGCCACCTCCGCGAAGCGGCCCGCACCTTTCGCCTCGACCGAATGAGCGATCTGCACGTGACCGACGTGCCGACCAACCCCCGGTCCGCCGATGCTGTGCCGACCGAGACCCTCTTCGAGGGCTCCGCGTCCGACCAGGATGTGACGGTTGAACTCCCGACGTCTGCCGTTCCGCTGCTCGCAGACTACGCACCATACGGCGCCCCCGGCGCACACGGGGACCGCGTGCGGAGGACACTCAAAGTGGCTCACTATCACGGCCTCAAACGCCTCGTCACCGGCCTCGCCGGAGTCGTGGAAGTGGTTGACCCGGCCGAGGCGCGCGCGGTCGTGCGCGAGTGGGCGGCCGCCGGCGTGGCCCGCTACGACGAGTCCGAACCGACAGACGCGGGGGAGTAGATGATGCCGTGGTGGTCGTGGGCACTGATCTGGATCGGCCTGGTGCTCGGCCTGCTCGCGATGCTGGCCTGGTTCGGATTCGCCCTGTTCAAGAAGGTCATGGCCACACTGGAGGCCCTTCAAGAACTCGGCGATCTTGTCGCTGACGTCACCCGGGGACAGGAGATGCCGCCGTCGGACCGGTTCCAACCGGCCGTCTTCACAAAGCCCGCCGACCTCTACCGCGCTCTCGAACTGGTTCAGCGTGACCGGGCGCAACGTCGACAGCGGCGGCGGGATTCCTTGATCGCCAGAGGTAAACTGTTTATAACTCGCCCATTGACCCAGAGGACAGATACTGATGCTTAACAACCTGACCGGATGGCACTTCCTGATCATCCTCGTCATCGTTCTGCTTCTGTTCGGTGCGCCCAAGCTTCCCGGCCTCGCCCGCAGCCTCGGGCAGTCCATGAAGATTTTCAAGAACGAGATCAAGAGCGATAAAGAAGACGCCGAAACCACTGGCAGCGCTGACGACTCTTCGAAGGCCGCCGGCACAGCCGATCCGACGACGAAATCGTAAGTCCCGTGGCGGGGCGAATCCCTCGGCGCACGGCCACTGATGGAAAAATGTCGCTGGGGCAACATCTGCTAGAGCTGCGCAAGCGTCTCTTCCTCGCTGCGGCAGGAATACTGGTTGGTGCGATCGTCGGCTGGTTCCTGTCCGATTTCGTGTGGGACGCCCTGCGCGAGCCGATCTACGCCATCATCGAGGCGCAGGACCGCACGGCTCAGCTGAACTACCCAGACATCACTAGTGCCTTTGACCTGAAGTTGAAGATCGCCTTCTACGTGGGGCTCGTCGTGTCCAGCCCGGTCTGGCTCTTCCAGATCTTCGCGTTCCTGGTTCCCGGCCTCACCCGCATCGAAAAGCAGTACACCTTCGGCTTCCTCTTCACCGCCATTCCGCTGTTCCTGGCGGGCTGCGCCGCGGGATGGTTCGTCCTGCCGAACATCGTCGGACTGATGACGAGTTTCGCACCCAAGGAAGACGCCGCTCTCATCGTCGCGCAAAGTTACCTCGATTTCGTGTTGAAGCTCATGATCGCGATCGGTGTGGCATTCGTGCTCCCCGTCTTCATCGTTCTGCTCAACCTGGCCGGAGTGATCAGTGCTCAGTCGATCATCAAATCCTGGCGGATCGCCGTCCTGTTGATCACGCTGTTTACCGCGATCGCCACCCCCGCTGCCGACGTGATCTCGATGTTCCTTCTTGCCATCCCTATGGTCCTGCTTTACTTCGCCGCCTATGGAATCGCGTTCCTCCACGATCGACGTGCCGCCCGCCGCGCCCGTTCCCTCGAACAGGAGTTGGCGCTCTGAGCGCACCCGATGACCAACCTTGAATCGCCCGCGGAACGCTATGCCGCCTCCCGAGCCCGCGCCGGCCGGCCCCGCCTGGAGTCATTCCGCACCGGGCTCCGCTTCGGACTGGATCCCTTCCAGCTGGCCGCTTGCGCGTCTCTCGAGGACGGTAACAGCGTGCTTGTGGCCGCGCCCACGGGTGCCGGCAAAACCCTGATCGCCGAGTTCGCGATCTATCTGGCAATGCAGAGCTCACGGAAGAAGGTCTTCTACACCGCCCCGATGAAGGCGCTGAGCAATCAAAAGTTTCAGGAACTCGTCGCAGAATACGGGGCGGATGCCGTGGGCCTGCTCACCGGCGACACGAACGTGAACCCGCAGGCCCGCATCGTGGTCATGACGACCGAAGTGCTGCGCAACATGCTCTACGCCGATTCGGACCTCCTCACAAACCTTGCCTTCGTCGTGTTGGACGAGGTCCACTTCCTGGCCGACCGGTTCCGCGGTGCCGTCTGGGAAGAGGTCATCATCCATCTGCCCCAGGACGTACGTCTGGTCTCGCTCAGCGCCACGGTCTCAAACGCCGAAGAATTCGGCGACTGGCTGCAGGCCGTCCGCGGCGAAACGGATGTCATCGTCTCCGAAGAGCGGCCGGTTCCGCTCGAACAACATGTGCTGGTCAAGAGCAAAATGATCGACCTCTTTGACGCAGCCGGCCTGGCCGGGACCCACCGGGTGAACCCGGAGCTGGTGCGGCTGGCCCAGTCGGGCGGGCGCGCACCCGGCGTCCGCTCGGCGAACGGACGCCGGGGCGGCGACCGCGACCGCGGCCGGGGGACCCAGCCGCGTGGCGGTTTCGAACCGGGGCGGATGGACCGCTCCGACATCGTGCGGCTGCTCGAGGGCAAACACCTGCTCCCGGCGATCTTCTTCATCTTCAGCCGAGTCGGCTGCGACCAGGCGGTCCGCCAGGTACTGCGGGCCGGCGTGCGCTTGACCGACGCTCAGGAGCGCGAGGAGATCCGGCAGATCGTCGACATGCGCTGCCGTACGCTGCTCGACGAAGACCTCGGCGTGCTCGGCTACTTCGAGTGGCTCGACGGCCTCGAGCGGGGTGTCGCCGCCCACCACGCCGGGCTGCTTCCGGCGTTCAAGGAGGTCGTCGAGGAGCTGTTTCAGAAGAAGCTCCTAAAGGCCGTCTTCGCCACGGAAACCCTGGCGCTCGGCATCAACATGCCGGCCCGTACGGTGGTGCTCGACAAGCTCGAGAAGTTCAACGGCGAGGCGAGAGTGCCGGTCACCCCGGGGGAGTACACCCAGCTGACCGGTCGGGCCGGGCGGCGCGGCATTGACATCGAGGGCCACTCGGTGATCCAGTGGGCTTCCGGACTCGACCCTCAGACGGTGGCGTCACTCGCGTCTCGACGCACCTACCCGCTCAATTCCAGCTTTAAGCCGACCTACAACATGGCCGTCAACCTGATCGACCAGTTCGGTCGGGAACGCACGCGTGAGGTCCTCGAGTCCTCGTTTGCCCAGTTCCAGGCCGATCGGGCGGTCGTCGACCTGGCACGCAGAGTGCGCCAACAGGAAGAGTCACTGACCGGGTTCGCACAATCCATGGTCTGCCACCTGGGCGACTTCACCGAATACTCCGCCATCCGTCGCAATCTCACCGACGTCGAGCGCCAAAATGCGGCGGGGGAGACCGGCGCCCGTGCGGCGCGCGAGCGCCGCCAGCGCGAACTCGGCAGCCTGCGTAAGCGCATGCGCGAGCATCCGTGCCATAGCTGCCCTGAGCGCGAGCAGCACGCACGGTGGGCACGGCGCTGGTGGACGCTGAGGCGAGACACGGATACCCTCACCCAGCAGATTACGACACGCACCGGCGCCGTCGCACGCGTCTTCGACCGGGTGACCGAAGTTCTCGTGGGCTACGGCTATCTCCTCGAGAACCCCGACGGCACGGTCACGCTCAGCCCGAGCGGCCTGATCCTGCGGCGCATCTACGCGGACCGTGACCTCCTGGTAGCGGAATCGCTGCGCCGGGGCCTGTGGAACGACCTCGACCCGGCGGGTCTCGCCGCCATGGCCTGCGCTCTCGTTTTCGAACCCCGCCGCGAAGAGGGTTTGATCGACGAACGCTACCTGCCCAAGGGCGCCTTCCGCGAGGCCCTGCACGAGACCCAGGAGTTGTGGAGCCGCCTCGATGATCTCGAACGCGATCACAAGCTTCCCGGCAGCAACCCCCTCGCGGTGGGACTCAGCCTGGCGATATGGAAGTGGGCGCGAGCCGGTTCGCTCATCGACGTCCTGGATGAGGCCGAGATGGCGGCGGGCGACTTCGTGCGCTGGACGAAGCAGACCATCGACCTTCTGGATCAGCTCTCGGTCGTGGCCGACGACCCCGTCGGCCGCACCGCTCGCAAGGCCATGGATGCGATCCGCCGTGGGATCGTGGCCTACTCGTCAGTCGCCTAGGCTGATGACGTGATCTCGGGGACCCTTCGGCCATTGGCCCTCCCGTTGCCGGCCGCTATGCTGCTCGCCGCGGCGGCCGGCGCGATCCTGGACGCCGGGTTTCCCGATCGGTCGTGGTGGATTCTGGCCCTGGTCGGAGTCTTCCTGATGCTCTTCGCCTTACTGGGGCGTGGTTTCTGGTCCGGCCTGCTCATCGGGTTGGTGGCCGGATCAGCGTTCTGGTTGATTCACATCAGCTGGCTGACGCTCTATCTCGGACCTGTGCCCTGGCTGGCACTGGCCGGCTTGCAAACCATATTCTTCTGTATCAGCCTGGCGCTGATCGGTGTCGTGCTCGAAACGGGGCCGCGGGTGTGGCCGACCAGCCTGGGCCGCCTCGGCGTGGTGCCGGTGGTCGTGGCTGGGCTGTGGACGGCGCGGGAAGCACTCGCCTCGGTATGGCCGTATGGCGGATTCGCTTGGGGCAGGGTGGCCATCTCCCAGTCCGAGAGCCCGTTCAATTCACTGGTGGCCTGGGTCGGCATGTCGGGGCTCAGCTTCGTCCTGGTCTGGCTTTGCGCCCTGGCTCTGCAGTTGCTCCGCGAAACCCCGGTGCGACTCACCGTGCGCTCAGGCATTGCCGCAGGGGCGATCGCGGTCGTATTGGTCGTACCGGCCTGGCCGACGGTACAGACGGGGGAGGTGCGTCTGGCTGCCATCCAGGGTGCATCGGATGCCGGTCTGTTCGCGCGCTACTCACCGGGGCAGATCCTGGCGGACCACACTTCGGCGACCTTGGCCGTCATCGACGAGGAGGTCGACTTCGTCGTGTGGCCGGAGAACGCCAGCGACATCGACCCCCTTCGTTCAGCGGATGCCGCCAAGAACCTGGACTTCCTCAGCCACCGGATGGGCGTCCCGATCATCGCGGGAGCGATAACGCAGCGGAACAACAAGATCTACAACAGTTCTCTGCTGTGGCAGGAGGGAGAGGGCGCCGTCGACATCTACGACAAGGTGCATCCGGTGCCCTTCGCGGAGTACATGCCGGACCGTGCGTTCTGGCGGCCATTTGCTCCCGAGCTGATCGACCTGGTCGCGCGCGACTACTCCATCGGCACCCGGGACAACGTTTTCGACATCAACGGGATCGTGGCGGGACTCGCCATCTGCTTCGATATCGCCGACGACCAGCTCGTTCAGGAAATGGTCGACGACAAAGCCGAGATCATCCTTGCCCAGACGAACAACGCCGACTTCGGCCGCACCGACGAGAGCGTGCAGCAGTTGGCCATCGCACGACTCCGAGCCATCGAAGCCGGGCGCACGGTCGTGAATATCTCCACCGTGGGCACCAGCGCCATCATCACGCCGGATGGTGCCACGCTCGACAGTCTGCCGACCTGGCTGCCCGGAGCGATGGTGCAGTCAGTTCCCCTGAGCGACACGGTCACCCCGGCGATGGCTGCGGGACGGGTAATCGAGTGGCTGGTGTGCGGCCTCGGCCTTGCCGGGTTTGTACTGTGCTCTCGTAACACGCTACGCGCCCGTTGGAATCGGGCGCGTAGCGTGCGATCCTGATCAGTTCAGGCAGCGCGAAAAAGGGCCGATCAGGCGCCGATCTTCTGCTGGCCGCGACGCTCCCGCAGGAACGTCAGCCGTTCCTCAAGGAGTTCCTCGAGCTCGGCGCGGGTGCGTCGCTCCAGGAGCATGTCCCAATGCGTACGCGGTACTTTCTCGTCGGAATGGTCCACTATCACCGGTTTGGAGTCAACCAACCGGGTTGCTGTCTGTGAACAGAAGCGACATTCCCATTCGTCAGGAGCTTCCGCCTCTGCCGAGAAGATCATGACCGTCTCCCGTGCGCACGTCGCACACAGATACGTGTGACTAACTCGTGGTGAAAAGGTTACGCCCTCTTCGCTCTGAAGGCTTTGTGCGCCTAACCTCATGCCACGCAAACTGCGATCCGCCATCGTATGGTCTCCTCTCGCGATACAACTTCTAGGTATAAACCATCAAGCTGGACGTTATCTTTCCGTTATGTGACTTCTCGGAGCGAACTCTCAGGCTCGCGCCGCGATGATCGCCACGGCCAGGTCGCACCGGTCGGTGACGATCCCGTCGACACCGAGGTCCAGGAGCCGGATCATGGACTCCGCATCGTTGATGGTCCAGACATGCACCTCCACCTCGGCCGCGTGTATGCCGCGAATGAAGCGGGGAGTGAGGATGCGAAGGAAACGAACCGACTCCGGCACCTGCACGGCGGCAAAGTTCCTCAGGGAGTGCCGAACCGGAGCGGCAAGGCCCAGTTCGGCGGCCAAAACGGCGCGCATCAAGACCGACGCGGATGCCGATGTGGCCACCCCGGGGAGCAGCGCAGCCGTGCGGCGACGGCGGTTCTCGGAGAAAGAGGTGATCAGCACCCGGTCGATGGCGCCGGCGTCCCGGACCGCCGCGGCCGTGGCCTCGACGGCGGCCAATGATTTGACGTCGATGTTGAACCGGGCCTCCGGGAAGACGTCAAGTCCCTCGCGAAGGGACGCGAAGGATTGCCCCTGACCGAGTCCGACCCGGCGCAGCTCGCCCATGGTGAGCTGATCGAGGCGGATGCGGGTTCCGGCCACATCGTGTTCAGCGTCGTGGCTGAGCACGGCGATTCCGTCGTCCGTGGCGTGGACATCCGTCTCGATGTGGGTCGCGCCGACCGCGAGCGCGTGCCGGAACGCCAGCAGGGTGTTCTCCGGTGCATCAAGGGAGAGGCCGCGATGGGCGAAAACGCGCGGCCCGACCCCCTCGAGGTACATCGCCGCCTACGCCTCCGGGACGGCGGGGGACCGGCCGGCCGGCCCGGCCTGCCCGGTCTGCGCGGTCTGCGCGGGGGCGGCCGAGCCGCCGACGGCATGGCCGAACGCCGCCCCGATGCCGTTCATCGCGGCGGTGAGTTCGCTGGGCACGATCCACAACTTGTTCGCACTGCCCTCCGCGAGCTTGGGGAGGGTCAGAAGGTACTGATAGGCCAGGAGCTTCGGATCCGGGTCACCGTCGTGGATCGCCCTGAATACCGTGGTGATGGCCTCCGCCTCACCCTGGGCGCGCAGAACGGCTGCCTTCGCGTCACCCTCCGCCGACAGGATGGCGGCCTGCCGAGCTCCCTCGGCCGTCAGAATCGCCGACTGCTTCGTGCCCTCGGCGGTCAGGATGACCGCGCGGCGGTCACGCTCGGCGCGCATCTGCTTCTCCATCGAATCCTGGATGGACAGGGGCGGGTCGATCGCCTTCAGCTCCACCCGTCCGACTCGGATACCCCACTTGCCGGTCGCCTCGTCCAGCACGATCCGTAGTTGCCCGTTGATATTGTCGCGGCTGGTCAGCGCCTCTTCAAGGTTGAGGCCACCGACCACATTGCGCAGGGTCGTCGTCGTGAGCTGCTCGACCGCGCCCAGGTAATTCGCGATTTCGTAGGTGGCGGCACGTGCATCCGTGACCTGAAAATAGACCACGGTGTCAATGGACACCACGAGATTGTCCTCCGTGATCACCGGCTGCGGGGGGAAGGAAACGACCTGTTCGCGCATGTCCAACAAGGGTCGCACCCGGTCGATGAAGGGAACCAGGATGTTCAGGCCCGGCTCGAGCGTCTTGTGATACTTGCCCAGACGCTCGACGACGCCGGCGTTGGCCTGCGGGATGATCTTGATGGCCCGGACTAGAACGACGACGACGAACACCCCGAGTACCAAGAGGAGGGCGGCAATGAAGATTTGCCCAATGAATTCACCGGTGGAGAGCACTATGTGATGTTCCTTTCCGAGGGATGAACGACGGCGGTGGAGCCTTCGATCGCGGTCACGCGAACAATCTCACCGGGTTCGGCGGATTGCGTGTCGGTGTCGGGGGAGAGGCGGGCTGTCCAGGTTTCGCCGTTGGCCAGTTTGACCATTCCACCCGAGGGGCGAACGGTGGACAGTACTTGTGCGGTCATGCCGAGCAGTGCGGCGACATTGCTCGGTGTGTGATCGGCACCCTTCCTCATCAGCCGCAGGAGAACCGGGCGTATGAGCAGGATGAGGAGCACGGATACCACGGCGGCCGTGACGATCTGGAGCCACCACACGGCTCCCAGCAGGTTCGCCCCCAGGCCGGCCAGGCTTCCGACAGCAATCATCAGAAAGGTGAACTCGAGCGACAGCAGCTCGATGATCACGCAGACGAGGATGAAGACGAGCCACACGATCCACAAGTAGTCGGTCAGGTCAGCCATCAATTTTGGAGCCTCTCACGTGACGTTTCCCTATCGAAGCTATCACCTGCTCGTTGGCCGGAGTCGAGACTGGCCGAGGCTGAGTCCCGCCGCTCATGTTGGTAGGGTTGGGCGTTGTGACTACTGCACCCAAAAATCCCCTCGACGCCGGCTCTCTCATCGGCAAACGCGCCCTGGTCACGGGGTCGTCCCGTGGTGTCGGAGCGGCCACCGTCGGCCTCCTCGCCGAGGCGGGCGCCAGCGTCGCGATCAACTTCCGTAACAAGGAGGCACGGGCGATCAAGGTCGCCGATGCGATCCGCGCCGCAGGTGGCACGGCAATCACGGTCGGCGCAGATCTGACGGATGCTGCATCCGTCGAGTCCATGTTCGAAACCATCCGTGCGGAGTTCGGCGGCCTCGACATCCTCGTCATGAACGCCTCCGGTGGCATGGAAAGCGGCATGGCCGAGGATTACGCCATGCAGCTGAACCGGGACGCCCAGGTCAACCTGCTGCACGCGGCACGGCCCTTGCTCGCTCCGGGTGCCCGCGTGGTGTTCGTCACCAGCCACCAGGCCCACTTTGTCGAGACCACGACCACCATGGCCGAATACGAGCCGGTCGCCCGGAGCAAGCGCGCCGGCGAGGACGCACTGCGCGCCCTCATCCCCGAGTTTGCCGAGGCCGGCATCGGTTTCGTCGTTGTCTCCGGCGACATCATTGAGGGCACGGTCACCGCCGTCCTGCTCGAGCGAGCCAGCCCGGGCACCATGACCGCGCGTAAGGATGCCGCCGGCCGGCTGTACAACGTCAGCGAATTCGGCGTCGAGGTTGCGTTGGCGGCCGTCGAGGCCGTGCCGGAGAACAACACCAGGTACGTCGGGGACATCGCGGACTACGTCGGCGAAGCCGCCAGTCTAAACTGACGTCGCGGGCAGCACGTGCAGTGCGGCCTGGCGAATGCCGTGCGGCCGCGCCGAGCGGCTACGCCGTATCGAGTGTCGCCGACCGACCTTGGCCGAACATAAAGGCCTGCGCCAGTTGGATGATCCCGGACAGAACGAGGAACACTCCGCCGATCGTGACCAGAATGGTGACCGACTCGACGGGGGAGAAGAGCACCACGACGCCGGTCACGACGGCGATGGCGCCGAAGACCGCACCGAACCACCTGCTGGAGTCCGGGGCCGTCTCGACCAATCCGGCCACACCTTCCACGATCCAACAGCTCCCGATAAGCATCCCGAGCACTGCCAGGGTGTCCAAAGGGATTCTGATTGCCACGATACCGCCCACGATCAGCAGCACGCCGAGCAGGATGTTCACAACCCGGCTACCGCCGGACGCACCCTGTGTGAATAATCCTCGGCCTACGTGAACGATGCCGCTGATCAAAAAGTACAGGCCGAACAGGATCTTGAGGGAGGCGACGGTGGCGTCCGTCCAGGACAGGATCAGGACGCCGACGACCAGGGCCAACAGGCCGGTGCCAGCAATGGCCAGGCGCACACCGTTGATTTCTGACGTGCTGAGCGCTCTCTAATCCAACGACAGATCGAAGGCCGTAACGGTAGTGGGCATTTCAGCTGCCTCTTGGATTCTGGGAACGTGCCGTGCCGCACAAAGTAGTCGAGTCCGGCCAACACGTCCAGACCTCTTCACTGGTTGACCGATAATGCACATTATGTCAGCGCGTAATGGACCTATTGCAGGAATTGCAGAATAGGACTCCCCTGGTATTTGTCCGCCGGAGCGCTGGTCGCGTCAGGGACTTCTGCTGTTTCTCTGAGATGTGGGGCGCTATATCTGCACTGGTCAAGGTCTGAGCGCTCTGATTCAACGTGGGGAATTTCGCGGCACATATCCTCTCGGGATCCCCGTATTTCCGCGGTTTAACGTCGCGTGCTTTGCATGTTTTGCTTTTAAAGAGCATAATTTGCAGACAGGTTGAGTGGGCTTATGAGCGTTGCATTGGGCCGAGTAACCCATCTGCCTCTGCGCCCCGAGGCGACCAGCCCGGATGCAGTTTTCACCGAGATGGTCGACAGCTGGCGCCGCCAACAGCTCTCCCGCAATTTCCGGCACGAGACCATTTCTGGCCGCGAACGAACGATCCGTCGGTTCGCGGACTTCACCGGGCACTTCCCGTGGGAATGGACGTTCGCGGACGTCGAGGACTACTTCGCTTACACGCGCTCGGTATCAAACCTGTCCCAGGCCACCGTCCGGGCGTATCGAACCAACCTCAAACTGTTTTGCGACTTCCTCACCGATCCGGCCTACGACTGGAGCGAAGTCCGCGGACGTTCCTTTGGCCGGCCCGTCACTCAGATCATCACCGACTTCAACCGGGCCACCCACACGCAACAGAATGAACAGCGGGCAACGAAACGCCCGTTTTCGCGTCGTGAGCTGCAGGACTTCTTCGATCTCGCCGACATCGAGGTCGAGCGTGTCATCAACTCGGGACGCAAGAGCGCCATCGCCGCCTACCGCGATGCCATCGCGTTCAAGACCGCCTACGCTGGGGGACTTCGCGCCAACGAGGTGACCCACCTGCAGCTGGTCGATTTCTCCCGC
Source organism: Cryobacterium sp. TMT2-17-1 (assembly GCF_004402765.1). Classification (NCBI taxonomy): domain Bacteria; kingdom Bacillati; phylum Actinomycetota; class Actinomycetes; order Micrococcales; family Microbacteriaceae; genus Cryobacterium; species Cryobacterium sp. TMT2-17-1. The sequence goes on along the minus strand of NZ_SOGC01000015.1, from coordinate 15,065 downwards.
AACCCGCACTCGCCCCAGTTCGGCGACTTCGGTGTCCTCCACGTCCGTTACGGGAAGGCCCAGAAAGGGTATGCGCCCGAGCGCCGCTCCGTTCTCACCGTGTTCGAGTGGTCGCCTGAGGCCGTTCACCGGTGGATCCGCACCGGACTGCCTCACCTTGCCGCTCAACCGACCGACCTGTTCCCCACCAGCCAGGGCCTCGTCGTGCCGAAGTCGAATCTACGGCGACGCTTCCGCGCCTACGTCAACGAGCTGGGCTTCCCGGCCGGCCTGGACATGCATTCCCTTCGCCGGTCCTACGTCACCCACCTGTTCGAGTTCTATGGCTTCGAGCACACGTTCGTCCAACAACAAGTTGGCCACCTCCATGCGTCGACCACATCCATTTACACGGCAGTCTCCAGCGACTACCAAACCCGGGCGTTGAACCGCGTCCTCGAGCGCACGATCAACGCGACCACCAACAGCACCCCGTGGGAGGAAAAATCATGAAACGAGAAATCGAGTACCGCTGGCGCGCACGCGAGCTCATGGCGCGCCACGGCATGAAGAACAGCCGAGAACTCGTCGCCCCGCTCCGAGAACGCGGCATCACGCTCTCGGAGTCGCAGATCTATCGACTCGTCGCCCAGGATCCCGAGCGGATCTCCTTCAAAGTCCTGACCGCTCTCTGCGACATCTTCAACGTTGAGGCGAACGAGCTCGTCACCTTCACCGCAGCGAACGCCAAGAGCCAACGCCAAGAACGAACAATCGCCTCCGGCGAGAACATCGTCAACTTCGCCGACGCATACAAACCCGTCCGCGCCCGCATCCTCGACGATGACGACTGAGCACCGCACCCGCGGACGCCCCTGAACCCCAGGCACCCTGCACTGCGACCGCTGCGGTGGTCTGGTCGCGAAGATTCGAGTGCACTGGCCCGACGGCGCCATTTGCGGGATCTGCTTCACCACAGCCACACACACCCGCGGCCCTTGCGCTACCTGCGGCGACACACGCCTGCTCCCTGGCAAAGACGCGGACGGCGCGAACACCTGCCGTGACTGCGCCGGCATCGCCACACTCCTGCACTGCGACACCTGCGGCGATGAAGCCGAACGATTTCGTAACGGCAACTGCATCCGCTGCGTCCTCCGCGCCGACCTCACCGCAACCCTCCAACCCAACACTCCCCCGGACCTCCGGCTCAAACGCCTCGTCGCTGTCTTCGCCAATGCCGAGCGACCCGAGAGCATCTATACCTGGAAACGCGGCATCGGTGCCAGTGCCCTCCTCACCCGACTGGGCACCAGGGAACTGGCCATCAGCCACGAGGCCTTCGACGCCCTACCCGCATCCAACGCCGTCGAACACCTTCGCGAAACACTCACCCATCACGGCATGCTGCCGCCCCGGGACCGCCAACTGGCGGCGTTCGAACGCTGGCTCGAGAAGAGAATCGTGTCTCTTGCTGACCATCGCGAGATCCAAGGACCGATCGAACGCTTCGGCCGGTGGCATCACTTGAAACGACTCCGGGCGAAGTCGTTGCCCGGCACGAACATGAACTTCGCCGTCCGGTCAGCGAAGCAGGAAATCACCGAGTCAGGACGATTCCTCGCCTGGCTCCTATCCGAGCACGACACCACCTACACCGATATCCGTCAATCGCACCTCGACGACTACCTCGCCTCCGGACCATCCACTCGCCATGCCATCAACACCTTCATCGCCTCGCTCGTCACATCACACGAGATCGCGAAAGTCCGGGTCCCCCGTCGTGAAGCACAATCGACCCCGATCCTGACGCAGGCAGCCAGAATCGACCACATCCGCGCCTGCCTCACCACCGGAGAAATGCCCGCCGCAGACCGCGTCGCCGCACTTATCCTGCTGCTTTACGCACACCCGGTCGGAAAGATCGCAGCCCTGAAAACCAGCGCCCTCGAAGCGCGACCCGATGGCCTATACCTGCGTCTGGGATCGGTGCCAGCCCTACTGCCCGCACAAGTCGCGGCAACCTTCTGGGACTACGTCCACAACCGCCCCAACCAGCAAACTGTCAACACCGACAGCCCTTGGCTCTTTCCCGGCTACCTGCCTGGCCAACACACCCATCCAGAAAACATGCTGAACCGACTTCGCAGCTGGGGAATCGACCTCAACGGCGTCAGAAACACCGCCCTGCGCGACCTCGCCAGAGAGCTCAATCCCACCGCCTTGGCCATTTCCCTGGGATATAGCAGCGAGATAATCCACCAGCACGCCGCCGCCGCCGGAGCACCACACGCCGACTACATCAACCTCAAATCATCACAGCTCCGGCCCTCGCCCAGGCTCAGTTCCGTGAAGGATTAGGACCCTTTCGGATAAGTCCAGTTCCCGCTTTGGCCGAAACCCGCCATGCGCAACACGTTCGTTCTGCTCGTGGGCACCATCCGCGAGCGCCTACTGCAGTGCAGTTATCCACCCGATGAAACGGGCTGGGCTCGCGTAGTGGATGACGCCGTCGCGGTAGCGGTACGCGGAGTCGAACTCCGGTATCGGCCGGCTAACCGACCGCGGGCCGGTCTCGATATACCCATCAGCCAGAAGCTGAGCTCTCAGAACATCCCAAGCCGGCATATCCCGGGTCCAGTTCGCGTACCGAACGGTCAGGTCCGTCTGCGGTTTCGTCCACTCACATCGCAGACCGTCAGCTCCGACCAATGAGTCCAGTTCTTCGCGGGGGCCGTCAGCACGGAAAGTGAGTCCGTCCGTCGCCATTTTCGAATTCAGGTCAGCGGTGAAAGCGTTGTCGCATGTATCGGTTTCAGGGATCGGCGTCGGGGTTGGAGTTATGGTTACGGTCATCGTCGGCGCAGAAATTGGTCCACCAGCTTCCGGTACCGACCCAGAACAGCCGATCATCGCCACCGCCAAACAACCCGCCGCCAGAACCGCACTCGCCCCTCGAAACCCCCTGATACGCATAGCTACAACCTACTGGTTCTGGCCCGCCGCGATTTCCATAAGCCGTCGTTCCGTAACTGGCGCCACGACTCCCCTGTCAGTCAGCACGCCGCCGCCGCCGCTGGAGCACCCCACGCCGACTACATCAACCTCAAATCACCACAGCGCAGACCCCCCCCAGGCTCAGCAACGGGAACCATTAGGACCCTTTCAGATAAGTCCAGTTCCCACTTAGACGATGCTTTCGCCTGATCAGGTGAGGCATAGGATCACTTCCGAAGCGTCCCGCATCGTGCCGGAATGTGTCCAGCGGTGGATTAGGACCCTTGTGCAGACATTTGGCGACGGTTAGCCGAACCGCCGCCGCCGGACTCATTCTGGGCGGTCGATTTCCTTGTCGGTGTTCTCCGGTTCGTGCGGGCGCAGGACCATCCCGAATTCGTTCACGGGCAGGAACGCGTCCCGGTCACACGCGCCCGGATGCGGCACGGGGCACGTAAGGATAGTGTCATGGGCGCCGCGCTCGATCAAATGTGCACGCATGGTCTGCCCACAGACCGGGCATTCCTTCAGATCGGTCGGCACGTCCGTATCCGCGAATCGCGGATCCACTCGGTCGGAGTGGCGAGTAGGACTGCTCACCGGCAGTTCCCTGTCTTTGTCCATGTGCTCAGACTACGCCGAGTTTCAAAATCGACCAGATGCGTGTGCTTTGCGTCTATTCTTCTCCGAAGCCCGATTCCAGAAGGTCTCCCAGAGCGGCTACGGCTGCCGCTCCGGCCTCATCCGAGGAGGAGATCTTCGCGGTCATGCCGCGGATGAGTCCGAGTGACATCACGGCGAGCAGACTGGATGCATCCCTGCCGTTCACGGTGACTCGTGCCTCGAACGTATTGGCGAGCTTCACGAAGTCAGCAGCCGGTCGGGCATGCAGACCATCCTTGTTCACCAGGGTAACGGTTCGCGTGACCACCGGCGGCAGCGCTGGTTCCGCCCCAGCTGCGGAGACGGCCCCGGCTGCGGATTGCGCGGCCCGCACGACAGACTCGATGTCTCCCCCAATCTCGGCGGCGACGGCCGCAGCCACACCCCCCTCGACCAGAGGCGCATCCACGATTCGTACTCGGGCACGCGCCGCGTCTCCGAGGAAATCCAACGCGGTTTCGGCCGTCAGGATCGCGGAGCCCAGGTCGCAGAGGAGCACGACGCCGGCGCCGGCGTCAGCCTGTGCAATGCCGCTGACCACCTTCGTGAAGCTCGTGCCGATACCCCCGTCGTCTGTCCCACCGGCCGGGACCATCCTCGTTTGGGGTGCCATCTGGGTTGCCAGATCGAGGAGACCGTCGGCGATCTTCGAGCTGTGGGAGATGAAAACGAGGCCGACAAGCCCCTCTGTGGCGGTCATTTCAGGCGGTCGCTGCGGTGTCGGCAGCTGCTCGCAACAGCAGGGCCGAAGACTGCGCTCCCGGGTCGCGGTGACCGATGGCCCGTTCGCCGAGGTAGCTAGCCCGTCCCTTGCGCGCAACCCAGGGTTCCGTCGCCTCTGCCCCTGCCTCGGCGGCAGCTGCCGCCGCCATCAAAATCGCCAGGTCGTTCGCACCGTCGGCACGGGCTGCTTCGGCGGCGTCGACCGCCGGAGTCCAGGCATCGACCATGGTCTTGTCTCCGGGTTCCGCCTTGCCGCGCAGGACGATGCCGTCTCGCGCGGCCGCCAGGAATGCGACTAGAGCGGCCCCGTCAAGATCAGCCGAGCCGGTGATGGCCACGGCCGCCTTAAGGAACGCTGTTCCATACAGTGGACCCGCCGCACCGCCCACGGTTGAGATCAACGTGGTTGCGACGAGTTTGAAGACGTCCCCGGGGTTCGCCTCGGACGAAAGGTCATCGAGTTTCAACAGCACCGCCTGGAAACCGCGGTCCATGTTTTCGCCATGATCACCATCGCCGATTTCACGGTCCAGATCAATCAATTCCACACGGTGCTCATTCATTACCGCCGCGCTGGTCCTGATCCAGGCTTTCGCCCACGTGCCGTCTAGCTTCATTGGATCTCCTTCTACCGGCCTATCGTCCCCACCGTAGCGCTGCCGTCTGGACCGGCGCATCCCACAGGGCAGTCAGTTCGTCATCGAGTTTCAGCACGGTGATGGATGTTCCCTGCATCTCGAGAGACGTCGTAAAGTTCCCGACGAGTGTTCTGGATACTTCGATCCCCTGTTCGGCCAACACCTCGGCGGCCCGTCGAAACACGATGTACAGCTCGATTTGCGGTGTGCCGCCCATTCCGTTGACGAAGAGCAGCACCTCGTCCCCGGCTACGAACGGGATGTCCTCAAGGATAGGGCCGAGGAGCCGGTCGACGATGGCGTCGGCCGGCTCCAGCTTGATCCGCGCGCGCCCCGGCTCGCCGTGGATGCCGATCCCGATCTCGATCTCATCGTCGGCGAGCGTGAAGCTGCCTTCCCCGGCGTGGGGAACAACGCACGGCGTCAGCGCCACACCCATCGAACGCACACCGGAGATGACCCTCTCTGCGATCGCGGCGACGGTCTCCAGGGCGTCTCCGCGCTCAGCCGACGCTCCAGCGATCTTCTCGACCAAGACCGTTCCGGCCACGCCACGTCGCCCGGCCGTGTACAGCGAGTCCTTCACGGCGACGTCGTCGTTGACGATTACCGAGCGGACCTCGATTCCGTCCGCGGCGGCGAGGTCGGCGGCGGTCTCGAAATTCAAGACGTCCCCGGTGTAGTTCTTGACGATGTGGAGCACCCCCGCTCCCCCATCGACCGCCTTCGTCGCGGCGAGGATCGGGTCGGGTGTCGGTGAGGTGAAAACGGCCCCGGGTACGGCTGCGTCCAGCATCCCGAACCCGACGAACCCACCGTGAAGTGGCTCGTGTCCGCTTCCTCCTCCGCTGACCAGACCCACTTTCCCGGCAACGGGAGCTTCCGTGCGCACGATGTAGGTCGGTTCCGTCGAAATCCGGACGATATCGGCGTGGGCCGCGCCGAACCCGGCCACGGCCTCAGCGACGACGTTCTTGGGATCATTGACGAGTTTCTTCATGTCTCTTCCTTCGATCGAGGTGGTTGGACGGCCCGTCGACGGGCTGTTGTGGAGCGCTATGCACTTTAGGCTCAACCTACGCGCTGCCCTCGCTGCCGGTAAGGGGCGGTGAATTACGCGTCCACCGGCCCATTCCGCTGCGTTAATCGCCGCGCTATGGTAACGCCGATCGCTCACCGCTCTGGGTCGCTCCGGCATCTTCAGCCTCACCAAGAAAGGTCAACGTGGACAATATTGGAGTCGTATTCTTATCGGAAGTGCTGGGCACGGGGATACTCGTCCTCCTCGGAACCGGTGTGGTCGCCAACGTCGCGCTGGCCAAGAACAAGGGCCTCGGCGGCGGATTCCTCATGGTCACCATCGGGTGGGGTTTCGCGGTCTTCGCCGGTGTCATCGTCGCCTACAACTCTGGTGCACACCTTAACCCGGCAGTCACCCTCGGCCTGGTGACATCGGGTGCGACGGAGTTCGGTTCGGGCGTTCCCGTGAACTTCCTGACTGTCCTCACCTACATCGCGGGTCAGCTCCTCGGCGCCTTCATCGGAGCCGTCTTTTGCTGGCTGGCCTACAAACAGCACTTCGACGCTGAGCCCAACTCCGCCAACAAACTCGGCGTCTTCTCGACCGGTCCGGCCATCCGCTCCTACGGATGGAACCTGACAACCGAGATCATCGGCACATTCGTGCTTGTCTTCGTCGTTCTGGCGTTCGGTGGCGGGCGCCAGGGCGAGAGTGGCGGACTGGCCGCGCTCGGCGCACTGCCCGTCGCGCTGCTAGTTATCGTCATCGGCACCTCGCTCGGTGGGCCGACCGGATACGCCATCAACCCGGCTCGTGACCTGGGGCCCCGCATCGCGCACTTCGTCCTGCCGATCAAGGGCAAGGGAACGTCTGATTGGGCCTATTCCTGGGTTCCTGTCGTGGGTCCGGTCATTGGCGGAATGCTCGCCGGATGGGCTTCCCTGTTCCTATTGCCCGTCCTCACGTAATCCTTCCCGCGGGCCGGTTCAGTCATTGAATCGGCCCGCGCTGTGTGGCTTCACGCAGCGGCGTGCGCCGCGTCGAGCACTGATTCTCGCAATCCAAGGAGGTATTCCAAGGCTGAGTACGTAATCGCAATCGACCAGGGAACCACGAGTTCCCGAGCGATCATCTTCGACAACGCAGGCTCGGTGATCGCGATCGGTCAGCTCGAGCACGAGCACGAGCACGAGCAGATCTTCCCTCGGGCCGGCTGGGTCGAGCACGACCCGATGGAAATTTGGGACAACACCCGTGAAGTGATCGGCCAGGCTTTGTCCAAGTTGAACCTGACTCGGCATGACATCGAGGCCGTGGGAATCACCAACCAGCATGAGACCGCAGTGGTCTCGGACCGCCGCACCGGGCTGCCCGTCCACAACGCGATTGTCTGGTGAGATACCCGCACCCAGCCCATCGTGGACCGTCTCGTCGCCGACGGCGGAGTCGAACGGTTCAAGGCCCAGGTGGGGCTTCCCCTGGCGACGTACTTCTCCGGAACGAAGATCGTCTGGATTCTCGAGGACGTGAATGACGCGCGCGCAAGGCCGAAGCCGGCGATCTGATGTTTGGCACGACGGACTCCTGGGTGCTGTGGAACCTGACCGGCGGTCTCGAAGGCGGCGTGCACGCGACGGACGTGACCAACGCCAGCCGCACCATGTTCATGGATCTCGAGATTCTGCAATGGGACGACGACATCCTCGCCGCCTTCGGGGAACCCAAGTCGATGCTGCCCGAGATTCGTTCGTCGTCCGAGGTCTACGGCATCGCGAGCGGCCACTGCCGGCCTTCGACCAAGGTGAGGCGAAGAATACCAACGGCACCGGTGCCTTCCTGATCTTCAACACGGGCACCGATATCATCCACTCCAAGAACGGTTTGCTCACCACGCTCGGCTACAAGCTCGGCGACGCCGAACCCCACTATGCGCTGGACGGCTCCATCGCGGTCACCGGCTCCCTCGTGCAGTGGCTGCGAGACAATCTGGGAATGATCAGTACCCCCGAGGAAATCGAGACGCTTGCCAAAACGGTCGATGACAATGGCGGCGCCTACTTCGTGCCCGCCTTCTCCGGACTCTTCCCGCCGAACTGGCGCTCGGACGCCCGTGGTGCCCTCGTCGGCCTGGCCCGATTCGTGGACAAGGGCCACATCTACCGCGCCGCCCTCGAGGCGACCGCGTTTCAGACCCGGAAGGTCCTGGACGCGGTTAACGCCGACTCGGGTGTTCCATTGACCGAGCTGAAGGTTGACGGGGGCATGATCGGCAACAACACGCTGATGCAGTTCCAGGCCGACATCATCGGCGTGCCAGCGGTGCGAACGGTCGTGGCCGAAACCACGGCTCTGGGCGCCGCGTACGCCGCCGGACTGGCGGTCGGGTTCTGGGGTGACCTTGACGAACTGCGGGCCAACTGGCGGGAGGACAGCCGGTGGACCCCGCAAATGGGCGAAGAAGAGCCGAACCGACAGATGCGCAACTGGAAAGAGGCCATTACCAAGACGTTCGGCTGGGTTGACGAAGACGTCGTCAAGCTCGTCTCGTTTTATCTGGGCCAGCCGGGTCACACCCGACTGGCCGCGACCCACTCAGCGAGCTTGGCCGTGGCCGCACCGGAGTCGACTGCCTCCGCGGCCACAATCATTTTAGTGCGAAAGCGCTCGATAATATTGACTTGAGACTGCGCGGGATCGTTTGCAAGGTCAAACGCGACCAGGCCGGCGGCCGCGTTCAGCAGGACGATGTCACGCACCGCACCGACCTCACCGGCCAGCACTGAATGAACGACGGCCGCATTGTGCTCAGCGTCCCCGCCAACGAGCTCATTGATCGAGGCCCGTCGGATTCCTAGGTCACGCGGATCGATGTCGTGCTCCGTCACCAGGCCCCGCGACACCTCCCAGACATGGCTGTGGCCCGTCGTGGTCAGCTCATCGAGACCGTCGTCACCGCGGAAGACCAGGGCCGTCGCCCCGCGTGTCTGGAATACACCCACGATGAGCGGAACTCGGTCCAGGTTTGCGACTCCCACTGCTGACGCCTCGGGACGGGCCGGATTGCACAACGGGCCGAGGTAGTTGAACACCGTGGGGATGCCGAGCTCCTTGCGCGCAAGCGCTGCGTGGCGGAACCCCGGGTGAAAAGCGGCAGCGAAGGCGAAGGTGATCCCGGCCGTGTCCAGAATGGCAGCAACCTTGTCGGCAGACAGTGACAGGTCAATGCCGAGGGCAGCAAGCACGTCCGACGAACCGGACGCCGAGCTTGAGGCCCGGTTGCCGTGTTTGATCACGGGAACGCCGACCCCGGCGCAGACGATGGAGGCCATCGTCGAGATGTTGACGGTGCCGAACCGATCCCCACCAGTGCCGACGATGTCCAGGGCCATCGGGTTCACCGCCAGCGGTACGGCATGGTCGAGGATCGCATCCCGAAACCCGACGATTTCGTCCACGGTTTCGCCCTTGGCGCGCAGGGCTACGAGGAAGCCGGCCAGCTGCGCCGGAGTTGCCTCCCCCAGCATGACCTGCTCCATGCTCCACGCGGCATCGGAGACGCTGAGGTCCTTCCCCGAAAGCAGAGCACTTAGGACGTTTGGCCAGGACTGAATTTCAAGCATGGATCGATTTTAGCGAGATCGACGATCCGTCCCGAATTCGCTTCCCGGGGCGCGTTTGTTCCAATCAGGTAGTCATTCCGGTAATTGAGCGACAGGTCCGCCCCGATGACAATAACCGATACGCAAATCGGCCATAATAGAAGAGTGACGAGTCCATCAATTACTTACGCGGTCAATGCGCCCGTTGTTAACCGGCCCAACAGCGTGGCTGTTGGCACTATCGTCTGGTTGGGCAGCGAAGTCATGTTCTTCGCCGGGCTCTTCGCCATCTACTTCACGCTGCGGTCGACGTCGCCTGAATTGTGGTTATTCGAGACGGAGAAGCACGGCTTCGGATTCGCCCTTGTGAACACACTGATCCTCGTGTCCTCTTCGGTGACCTGCCAGTTCGGAGTGTTTGCGGCAGAACGCCTGCAATCACGTTCGACCGGATGGAAACCGAGCCAGTGGGGCATGGTCGAGTGGTTCTTCCTCACCTACGCCCTCGGCGCCATATTCGTGTCCGGTCAGGTCTTCGAGTACGCGACTCTCGTTTCCGAGGGCGTCTCGCTTACCAGCAACGCGTACGGATCCGCGTTCTACCTCACCACCGGTTTCCACGGTATTCACGTGACTGCCGGCCTGATCGCGTTCCTGCTCGTCATCGGGCGCGCCTTCGCGGTCAAGAACTTCGGTCACAAGGAAGCAACGAGCGCCATCGTCGTGTCGTACTACTGGCACTTCGTCGACGTTGTCTGGATCGGGCTGTTCCTCGTCATTTACGTTCTTAAATAGAAAGTCGGAGTGGACACCACGTATGACCACGTTTAGCACACCGAAGCAGTCCGACGGTCGCAAAGCCGGCCGTCGCAGCCCGCTTGCCAGCGTCGCCCTCATCGCGATCGGACTCCTCTTCACCGGAGGCGCATACGCGGCTTTCAGCACGAGCACGGCCAGTGCGGAGACGAACGCTGCGTCGCAGCAAACCGTCGGCGAAGGGCAGAAACTCTTTGCGGCCAACTGCGCCACCTGTCACGGATTGGAAGCAGCGGGCACCAATGCTGGCCCCAGCCTGATCGGCGTCGGCGCTGCATCGGTCGACTTCCAGGTGGGCACCGGACGCATGCCGATGCAGTTGAACGGACCGCAGGCTGAGAAGAAGGCGGTCCAGTTCACAGACGAGCAGATCGTGTCGCTCGCCGCTTACGTGGCGTCCCTTGCGCCGGGTCCGGCACTTCCGGATCCGTCTCTCCTCGACGCCGAGGGCGATGCCGCCAAGGGCGCCGAATTGTTCCGCATCAACTGCGCAATGTGCCACAACGTCGCCGGCGCCGGTGGTGCCCTCACTCAGGGCAAGTATGCGCCTGCCCTGGCCGGGGTTACGGAGAAGCACATCTACGAGGCCATGGTCACCGGCCCGCAGAACATGCCCGTGTTCAACGACATGAACATTTCCCCGGAGAGCAAGCGGGACATCATTACGTACCTCAAGTACCTGGACAACAACCCGTCCCCCGGTGGATTCGCTCTGGGTGCCCTCGGACCGGTCTCGGAAGGTCTTTTCCTCTGGATCTTCGGTCTTGGGTCGATCGTTGCCCTGACGGTGTGGATCACCGCCAAGTCGAACTGATCACCGACCAGGTCTGACACAAACTGTTTTATGAGAATTCCGATGAAGGAGAACAATGGCCAAGGACGATAACAGCGGGAAGGACTTGACCGCTGCTGACTCGTCGAGCGTCGGGCATGAGGGGGCTCCCGCAGGCACCGCCGTCGTCGTACGGGATGCCGTGGCCAATCCGGGTCTCCCCCCACACCGACCGCGCGTCACCGACCTCAACCCCAGCGCGGAGCGTCGCGCCGAGCGAACCGTCTACACGCTCTTTTACCTGTCGATCGTGGGCAGTGTGTTCGCGATCGTGGCGTATATGGTCTTCCCGATCATCCCTGAGGAACCGGATTCGGTTCGTCTGAACAACCTCTTCATTGGTCTCGGCCTCACTCTCGCCCTGCTGGCAATCGGCATCGGCGCCGTGCACTGGGGCAAGGCGCTCATGTTCGACCACGAAGGCGTCGACGAGCGCCACCCGGTGCGGGGGTCGGACGAGACCCGCGAACGCGCGGTCGAGATCTTTCACGAGGCCAATGTTGAATCGGGCATCGGTCGCCGTACGCTCATCCGAAACAGCCTCATCGGTGCCTTGATCGCCTTTCCGCTGCCGGCCGTCGTGCTGTTCCGCGGCTTGGGCCCGCAGGACACCAATCCGGCTGCAGCTCTCGAACACACCATGTGGAAGAAGGGCACCAGGCTCGCGATCGACCCCACGGGCACACCGATCAAGGCCTCCGACGTCACCCTCGGCTCGGCCTTCCACGTGATTCCCGAAGGACTGCAGGACCTCGGCCACGGCAAACTCGAAGAGAAGGCCAAGGCCGCAGTTCTGCTGATGAGGCTGAAGCCGGAAGACATCAATGAGCCCGCCGACAAGAAGGACTGGTCGTACGACGGCATTGTCGCCTACTCAAAGATCTGCACGCACGTCGGATGCCCGGTCGCGCTCTATGAACAGCAGACCCACACGCTCCTGTGCCCCTGTCACCAGTCGCAGTTCGATGTGACGAACCAGTGCGAAGTCATCTTCGGACCGGCCAAGCGCCCGTTGCCGCAGCTGCCCATCACGGTAGACTCCGAGGGATATCTCATTGCACAAAGCGATTTCACTGAACCCGTCGGACCGAGCTTCTGGGAGCGGAATTGAGCACTACAACTACGACTACTGACTTGGTCGAAACAAAGAAGTCCGGTGGCCTCACCGGGGCCGCCGCAAACTACATCGACGAACGCACCAGCATTTCGACCGCGGTTAAGGAACTGGGTCGCAAGATCTTCCCCGACCACTGGTCTTTCCTGCTCGGTGAGGTTGCCCTCTACAGCTTCGTCATCATCCTGCTGTCCGGTTCGTTCCTCACGTTCTTCTTCAGCGCTTCGATGACGCCGGTGGAGTACGACGGTTCGTACATGCCACTCAAGGGTGTGGAGATGTCTGCCGCGATGGCATCCTCCCTGGACATCTCCTTTGATATTCGTGGCGGGCTCCTCATGCGCCAGGTCCACCACTGGGCAGCACTGCTCTTCGTGGCTGCAATCGGCTTGCACATGCTCCGCATCTACTTCACCGGTGCGTTCCGCAAGCCGCGCGAGCTCAACTGGGTCATCGGGTTTGTTCTGTTCATCCTGGCCATGGCCGAAGGATTCACCGGGTACTCCCTCCCCGACGACCTGCTCTCCGGAAACGGCTTGCGTATCATCGACGGAATGGTCAAGGGCATCCCGCTGGTCGGAACCTGGATTTCGTTCCTCCTCTTTGGCGGAGAGTTCCCGGGCGAGGCGATCGTTGGACGCTTGTACTCCCTCCACATTCTGCTGCTGCCGGCCATTATCGTGGCTTTGATCGCGATGCACCTGCTCTTCGTCGTCGTACACAAGCACACGCAGTACCCCGGTGCCGGACGCACCAACCAGAATGTAGTCGGCTACCCGGTTCTTCCCGTGTACGCGGCCAAGGCCGGTGGCTTCTTCTTCATCGTCTTCGGCATCGTGATGATGATGGCGTCGCTGTTTACGATCAACCCCATCTGGAACTACGGTCCCTACGATCCCTCCCCCGTTTCGGCCGGAACACAGCCGGACTGGTACATCGGTTTCGCTGACGGCGCCCTGCGCCTGATCCCGCCGGGACTCGAGATGGTCTGGCTGGATCGCACCTGGTCCTTCAACATCCTGATCCCGTTGGTTTCGCTGGGCCTGTTCATCCTGGTCGTGCTTATCTACCCGTTCATCGAGGGGTGGGTCACCGGAGACAAGCGTGAACACCACATCCTCGACCGTCCCCGGAACGCCCCGACACGAACCGCGATCGGTGCCGCCGGAGTCACGTTCTACGCGGCGCTGTGGGCCACGGCCTCCTCGGACATCATCGCAACGCACTTCAAGGTGACGATGGAAGGCGTGATCCACACCATGCAGTTCCTGGTGATTGTGGGGCCCTTCATCGCCTTCTTCGTGACGAAACGTATCTGCCTGGCTTTGCAGAAAAAGGACCGTGAGATCGTTCTGCACGGTTACGAGTCCGGGCGTATCGTGCGTCTACCCGGTGGCGAGTACATCGAGGTTCACCAGCCCGTTGATGAATACGAGCGCTGGAAGCTGGTCAGCTACAACGACTACAAGCCGCTCATGATCCGCCCGAACGCCAAGGGCAAAATCACGGTGGGCCAAAAGGCTCGTGCCGGACTGTCCCGCTGGTTCTTCGAGGACCGGATCGAACCGGTATCGACCACTGAACTCGTACGGACGCACGACCACCACCACTAGGCTCCGGCCGCGAACACAGAACGGGCATCGATGTCCCTCCAGACCCTGTCGGAGTGGCTTCGGTGCCCGAACTGTTTTCTTCCGCTTTCCCCCGCCGAGCCGCTGACGCTGCGCTGCGGGGCCGGTCACTCCTTCGACGTGAACAAGCGCGGATACGTGTCACTGGCAGGCGGTTCGCGCCGGCTGATCGGCGATAGCGTCGCGATGGTCGACGCGAGAGCACTTTTCCTCGAGACCGGCTGGTACGAGCCGCTGCGCAGCCGCCTTGCTGAGAGGGTGGCGGCTGAGAACCCCTCCCGGGTCATGGACATCGGCTGTGGAACCGGATACTACTTGCAGGGGGTTTTCGCGCTCTGTCCAGATGCGCGCGCCCTGGGAATAGACCTTTCCCCCGTGGCGGTCGGGCGCACAGTGAGCGGCCGGGACAACATCGACGGGCTCGTGGCGGATGTCTGGTCCCCGCTGCCGGTGCGGGACGCATCAGCAGATGTACTCCTTAACGTATTCGCTCCCCGGAACCCGTCTGAATTTCACCGGGTCCTGCGCGAAGACGGTCTGCTCGTCGTCGTCGTGCCGCACGCGTCCCACCTGCAGGAGCTCAGGGCGTCCGGTCTGGCGTTGGACGTGCCCGCGAACAAAGGCGAGCACCTGTCCGAGGCGCTGTCCCCCGCCTTCGAACTGGAAACACGGGACGAGTTGTCGTCTTCGCTGCGCCTCAACCCGGCCCAGACATCCGCTCTGATCGGGATGGGTCCGTCAGCTCACCACACGGATTTCGACGCGCTGACGGTCCATCTCAGCGGCGTGCAGACCGTCACGGCGTCCTTCGAGTTACTCGGCTACCGTCGCATCACGATCTGAAGCCCGGCAGCCACGCGTAGCGTCCCACGACCTGAGCGAATTCGACGGAGATTCTGGCAGAATCGCACCCCGACGGGCCGGAAAGACGCGTATACCGGAGAATCTCGGCTCCCCTGCTGTATCCGTGGGTGTTTCGGAGCGCCTTAACGGCCGCACGCCGCTTCCTGTCTAGGTTTCTGACTGTCAAAGGAAAGAAACTTTATAGGCGG
>NZ_SOGC01000022.1:0-68059 GCF_004402765.1 Cryobacterium sp. TMT2-17-1 | reverse complement strand
TTTTCCCGCCTATAAAGTTTCTTTCCTTTGACAGTCAGAAACCTAGACAGGAAGCGGCGTGCGGCCGTTAAGGCGCTCCGAAACACCCACGGATACAGCAGGGGAGCCAGAATCTCCGTCGAATTCGTTCGGGGGTGCGGGCGGAACGTGTCGCCGGCTGCCCGGCCGGCTACCTCGCCGGCTACCCGGTCGCGAGATCGGGTGAATCGTCGCCGTGCAGCCCTGAAACCGACGTTTCACCCGCTTTCGCGGTCTGCGGCGCCGCTAGGTTGAGGGTGTGCATTCAGAGAGCGAAGCGGTGGGCGTGGTGCAGAGGCTCATCGGCATCGATTCCGTCAACTCCGACCTGGTGCCGGAGGCTGCAGGCGAACGGATGATCGCAGCTTGGTGCGCAGACTGGCTCACCGCGCGGGGGTTCGAGGTGCACCGCCTCGAGGAGCATCCCGGGCGGCCTACGATCGTCGGCATCCGGCGCGGCACCGGGGGAGGGCGCTCCCTGATGCTCAACGGGCACCTCGACACCGTCGGCGTCGGCGGTTACGCCGGGGATCCGTTCGCGGGCGAGCTCCGGGACGGTCGCGTCATCGGCCGGGGAGCCTTCGATATGAAGGGCGGCGTCGCGGCGATCCTGGTCGCGGCGGCGCGGGCGACGGGAGTCGGGGGAACCGGGGCCCATGCGGCCGGGCCGGCCGGGGCATCCGTTCTCGCCGGAGACGTCATCGTCACCCTCGTGGCGGACGAGGAGTTCGGCAGCCTCGGCACCATGGAGGTGCTGCGCAGCTTCCGCGCCGACGCGGCGATCGTCGCCGAGCCGAGCGAGCTGTGCCTCACGCTCGCCCATCGCGGTTTCGCCTGGTTCGAGGTGGAGCTCACCGGGCTCGCCGCCCACGGATCCCAGCCGGAGCGCGGCATCGACGCCATCGTGCACGCCGGGCTGGTGCTGCGCGCCCTCGATGAGCTCCGGGCCGACATCGAGGCGGCGCCGGCGCATCCGCTGCTCGGCCACGGGACCGTGCGCGTGTCGACCATCGCCGGGGGTTCGGATGCCGCCACCGTCGCCGCCGCCTGCACGCTCACGATCGAGCGGCGCATGTTGCCCGGCCAGAGCCCCGACCGGGTCGAGGCCGAGCTCCGGGCGCTGCTGGAGCGGCTCGCCGACGTCGTCGCCGGGTTCCGCTTCCGGCTGACGCGGCTCGTGGCGCGTGCGGCGTTCGAGGCCGATCCGGAGTGGCCGATCGTGCGTCTGGTGACCGAACGTGCGACGGAGGTGCTCGGACGCCGGCCGGATGTCCGCGGCGAGCCGTTCTGGACCGACGCCGGGCTGCTGCACGAGGCCGGCATTCCCTGCCTCGTCGTGGGCGTGGACGGTGGCGGAGCGCACGCCGACGCTGAGTGGGCGGACGCGGCATCCGTCGACGCGCTCACCGAGATTCTGACCCGCACGATCGCCGATTTCTGCGGGTAGTCCGCGCGCCCGGCGATCCCGCCCGAACCCTGCCTCGGCCCCATCGTTGTCCCTGCCCCGCTGCACCCCGCCGGCCGGGGGAGTCCATGTGGGCCTCATGGTTGTGCTGATTGTTGAACAATATGTAGGCTGGCTCGACATCAGTGACCGCCGGTGCTGACCTTCCGAGAAGTGAGCGCCCCATGGTTTTCAACGTCGTCCGCGCCAGGATTCGAGCGAAAACCGCAGGCGTGAAGAAGAAGCTGCGCGGCCCGCGCCGGGCGCAGCGTAGCGCGCTCCTCGGAGCCATGTTCCTGATGGCGACCAGCGCCGTCGGACCCGGCTTCATCGTGCAGACCACAAGCTTCACGGTGCAGCTCGGCGCAGCCTTCGCCTTCGCCATCCTGGTCTCGATCCTGGTCGACATCGCGGTGCAGCTGAACGTCTGGCGGGTAATCGGCGTCAGCGGTAAGCGAGCGCAGGAACTGGCCAACACCGTGCTGCCCGGCGCCGGCTGGTTCCTGGCCGCGCTGATCTGCCTCGGCGGGCTCGTGTTCAACATCGGCAACATCGCCGGTTCCGGCCTGGGTGTCAACGTGCTCTTCGGCCTGGACGCCAAGCTCGGCGGCATCCTCTCGGCGGCCGTCGCGATCGCGATCTTCCTCAGCAAACGGGCCGGGCTCGCGCTGGACAAGGTCGTCGTCGTACTCGGGGCCGTGATGATCGTGCTGATCGCCTACGTGGCGATCGTGTCGAATCCGCCCCTCGGCCTCGCGGTCAAGAACGCGGTGCTGCCCGACGACATCGATGTCCTCATCATCACAACCCTGATCGGCGGCACGATCGGCGGCTACATCACCTACGCCGGCGCGCACCGGATGATTGACGCCGGCGTGACCGGACGGGCCCAGATCACCGAGATCACCCGCAGTTCGGTGCTGGGCGTCATCATCACCGGCGTGATCCGGGTGCTCCTGTTCCTCGCCATCCTCGGCGTGGTCGCCGGGGGCGTGGACCTGACCAGCGACAATCAACCCGCGGAGGCCTTCCAGGCCGCGGCCGGCGAGATCGGGTTCAAACTTTTCGGCATCGTGCTCTGGGCCGCGGCCATCACCTCGGTGATCGGGGCGGCGTACACCTCGATCTCGTTCGTGACCACTTCACAGACCTCGCCCCGCACCCGCAGCATCGCCACCGTCGTCTTCATCGCCGTGTCAACGTTGGTCTACACGCTGCTCGGCCAGGCCCCGGCCACGCTTCTGATCATGGCCGGCGCGGTCAACGGGCTGATCCTCCCGTTCGGCTTCGCTGTCATCCTCTGGGTGGCCTGGCGCCGCCGCGACCTGCTCGGCGGCTACGTCTACCCGAAGTGGCTGCTGGGCATCGGCGTGCTGGCCTGGCTGCTGACGCTGTTCCTCGGCTATCAGTCCCTCGGCGGACTCGCGACGCTTTGGGGCTGACGGATGTCCCCGACCCCCACCCTGCACGGCCCGCCGCGCGCCGCCGCTCCGACGGCCCCCGAAGACCCCCGAAGGCCTCCCGAAGGCCCCTTGAGACTCCCGAAGACCCCTTGAGACTCCCGACGGCCCCCGAAGGCCTCCATTTCTCGCTGCTGTCCGCCGACCCGGTGCCCCCTTTCTCCGTCGCCGACATCCACCACGCTGCCTGCTTGATCGCCCGCCTCTGTGGCTAACTCAGGAGTTTTGTTTGCGTGGTCACCGGCTGGTGCTGGCCGCCGCACTGGTCCGCGGCTGCGGTGCGCGGCCCGGCGGGATCTCCTGAGTTAGCCACAAACCAGCGCAGCGCGGAGGAACAGCGCGGAGGCGCAGCGGAGGAACAGCGCGGAGGAACAGCGGAGGAGCAGCGCGGACGCGCAGCACAGCCGCACGCAGGCAGCTGAGGGGAGCGGGGCCGGGCAGCCGTGCCGGATACCGCCGGCTAGCGGACGGACTCGGCCACGATCGACAGCAGCTGGGCCTCGGCGCGCTGCAGGTAGCCGGTGAGCAGGGCCGCGGCATCCGTCGACCGGCCGGCCGCCAGCAGCTCGACGATGCGGGCGTTGTCGTCGACGTAGGGCGCGTGGAAGGTGGCCTCCTCGCCCATCGAATGGAAGACCAGGCGCATCTCGGCGAGCACCTGCGCCATCAGCAAATCGAGGCGGTCGCTGCCGGCCAGGGCCACGACGCCGGCGTGGAACTCCTGGTTGGCACCGGCCATGCCCGGGACCGATCCGGCCTCGCGGGCCTTCCGCGCGCTCGCCACGGCCTGGCGCAGTCCATCCAGCCTCGCCGGGGTGAGCTCCGCGGCCGGTGTGAAGGCCAGGGCACCCGGCTCGAGGTAGCGCCGCACCCGGTAGATCTCCCGAATGTCGTCTGCGGTGGGCCGGGCGACGAAGACGCCCTTGTTCGGGATGCGGGTGACCACCCGTTCGGCGCTGAGCGTCGCGAAGGCCTCGCGGAGGGTGTTGCGCGAGACGCCGAGCGCGTCGCAAAGCGGCTCCTCGGGGAGCTTCGTGCCGGGCGGCAGGTGGCCGGCCGCGATCCGCTCGCGAAGCACCCCCGACACCCACTGGCCGGTCTCGGCATGACGCGCCGACGCGGTGCGGTGACGCAGGTCGGCGAGGGTCTCGGCGAGGGTCATGGTGCCCACGATACCGCCCGGTCGGAGCGGCGGCCCGAGGACGGGCGGGGTGTTCCGGCGGTTCCGGCGGGCAGCCGGAACCGGGCGACGGATACGCTCAGTCCCCGATCGAGGCGACCGCGCTGTCCACCGCCACCGTGTCGCCGGGATGAACCAGCTGCTCCCGCAGGATTCCGCTGCGGTGCGCCACCACGATCGACTCCATCTTCATGGCCTCGAGTACGAGCACCGGGTCGCCTGCGGCCACGAGCGCACCGGATGGGGCCATCCACTTCACGACCGAGCCGCCCATGCTGGCCCGGAGGGTGGCCGGGTCTGCGGCGGGGGCCGAGTGGCCACCGGTGGGACGGCCGTCGGCAGCGGTGACAGCGGCCGCACCGGCCGCGCCGCCCAGCCCGCGAAGGAGACTGTCGAGGAGGGCGGCAGGCAGGCCGAGCGCCATCCGTCGCCCGTCGACCTCGATGGTGATGGTGTGGCGGGCGGCCTCCGGCGGCACGGGATTGAACTGGGGGTCGCTGGGCAGTTCTTCGGAGAAGTCGGCCTGGATCCAGCCGGTGTGCACGTCGAGGTGGTCGGGCGCGGTGAATGCCGTCGAAGTGACCACGGCACGGTGGAACGGCAGCACGGTGGGCAGGCCGGTGATCTCGAACTCGGCAAGGGCTCGGCGGGCGCGGCGCAGGGCCTGCTGCCGGTCGGCGCCGGTGACGATCAGCTTGGCGAGCAGGGAGTCGAACCGGTCCGGCACGATGCCGCCTGCCCTGACCCCGGAATCGACCCGGATGCCCGGCCCGGTCGGCACGGTAAAGGTCGCCACGGTCCCGGGGCACGGCAGGAACCCGCGCCCCACGTCTTCGGCGTTGATTCGGAACTCGAACGAGTGCCCCCGCGGTTCGGGGTCGGTGAAGATGGGAACGGGCCCGCCGGCTGCGATCTGCAGCTGCGCCAGTACCAGGTCGATGCCGCTGGTCTCCTCGGTGATCGGATGCTCGACCTGCAGCCGGGTGTTCACCTCGAGGAACGAGATGGTGCCGTCCTGCGCGAGCAGGTACTCCACGGTGCCCGCGCCGGTGTAGCCGGCGGCCCGGCAGATGGCCTTGGCCGAGGAATAGATCTGGTTTTTCTGCGCAGGGGTGAGGAACGGCGCGGGCGCCTCTTCGACGAGCTTCTGGTTGCGGCGCTGCAGCGAGCAGTCGCGGGTGCCCACGACGATCACGTTGCCGTGGGTGTCGGCGAGGATCTGCGCCTCCACGTGGCGGGGCTTGTGCAGGAACCTCTCGACGAAGCACTCGCCGCGGCCGAAGGCGGCCGTCGACTCGCGCACGGCCGAATCAAAGGACTCCTCGATCGCATCCATGTCCCAGACGACCTTGAAGCCGCGGCCGCCGCCGCCGAACGCCGCCTTGATGGCCACCGGCAGGCCGTGCTCCATGGCGAAGGCGCGCACCTCGGCGGCGGTCTCCACGGTGCCCTCGGACCCGGCGACCAGGGGAGCTCCCACCCGGATGGCGATCTCACGGGCGGAGACTTTGTTGCCCAGCACCCGGATCGCGGCGGGCGTCGGACCGATCCAGAGAAGTCCCGCGTCAATCACGGCCTGAGCAAAATCGGCGTTCTCCGAGAGGAAGCCGTAGCCCGGGTGCACGGCGTCGGCGCCGGAATTCTGGGCGATGCGCAGCAGCTTGGCCACGTTGAGGTAGCTGTCGGTCGGGCTGTCGCCGCCAAGTGCCCAGGCCTCCGTGGCGGCCGAGACGTGCAGGCCGTCGGCGTCGACGTCCGCGTAGACGGCCACGGAGTCAAGGCCCGCGTCGTCGCAGGCGCGAGCGATGCGCACGGCGATCTCGCCGCGGTTGGCGATCAGAACTTTCTGCATGGTTCAGCTCTCATTCGGGGCGTGTGTTCGGGGGGTGTTTGGGGCACGCGCGGGGGCTGCGCCGCTCCGCGCGTGGCGTGCCGGCAGCGCAGCGGCGCAGCAACCGCGTAGCGCGTGAGGGCGGGTATCAGGGGGAGGCGGGGACGGGCTCGGCTGGAAGGGGCTCGGCAGGCACGGGCGTGAAACGGACGCGCGCACCCGTCGGCAACTGTGCCGCGAGGTCGAGGTCCTCGGTGAGCACGACGCCGATCACGGGGTAGCCGCCGGTGACCGGGTGGTCCGCGAGGAACAAAACCGGCAAGCCCGACGGCGGCACCTGGATGGCCCCGCGGGCCGTACCCTCGCTGGCCAGCTCGCCCGGCCGCGACCGGGCGAGCGGCTCACCGGCCAGCCGCAGGCCGATCCGGTTCGACTGATGGGTGACGGTCCACTCCGCGTCGCCGAACCGGTCGACGGATGCCGGCTCGAACCAGTCCGCGCGGGGTCCCGGCACGAAGCGCAGCACGGTGACCTCGGCCGGGGCCGGCGGCGGGGCCTCGGGGTGGTGCACGGCGCTGCCGGGGGCGGGCGGCAGCATCCGGAGCACGGTGCCCGAGGTCAGCGGGGCCGGACCGATGCCGCTGAGGGTGTCGGTGGACCGGCTGCCGAGCACCGGGTCCACGTCGATGCCGCCGCGAAAGGCCAGGTAGCTGCGCACGCCCGAGCGGGGGGCTCCGAGCGACAGGGTCTGCCCGGCGAAAAGGGAGACGGCGGAATCCATCGGCAGCTCGCGGTGGCGGCCGACGGCATCCGTCACCGTGAGCGGCAGAACGGCACCGGTGACGGCGAGCACCTGGTCTGCCAGCGCGGTCAGGGACAGGCCGCCGAGGGCGTTCTCGAGCACGGCGGCCGTGGCGGGATTTCCAACGACCCGGTTGGCGCGCCGCAGGGCGCCACGGTCGAGTGCGCCGGACGCGGTCACGCCCTGGTCGGCGTAGCCGGGGCGGCCGAGGTCCTGCACGGTCGTCTGCGCGCCGGGGGAGAGCACGCGGATGCCGGTGGCGGGGGTGGGGGCCGCGGTTGCCGCGACATCGGGAGTGGCCGCCGCTGCCGGAGTCCCAACCGCGACTGCGGTCTCCGGGACGAGGACCCCCGCGGCGGCGACCTGCTCGCGCACCGCGCGGAACCGCACCCGGTCACCCGGGCGGATCAGGGCCGGCTGCGAACGCTTCAGGTCCCAGAGCCGGGCGTCCGTGCGGCCGAGCAGCTGCCAGCCGCCGGGGGAGGCGCGGGGGTAGACGGCGGAGTAGTCGCCGGCCACGGCCACGGAGCCGGTGGGCACCGAGCTGCGCGGCGAGCTGCGCCGGGGCACGGTCAGCACGGCGCTCGCGCCGGTGAGGTAGAGGAAGCCGGGGGCGAAGCCGCCGAACGCGGCGGTCCAGTCCTGGCCGGTGTGCGCGGCGATGACGCCCTCGCTGCTGAGGCCGGTGTGCGCGGCGACGTCGGCGAGGTCTTCCCCGTCGTAGACGGTGTCGATCCGCACGAGCGCGGCGTTTGCGGGGGCGGCCGGCAGCACCTGCAGCTGCCGCAGGGCGTCGGCGAATCCCCGTGCGGCGGAGGCGGAGACGCCGGTGATCAGCACGGTTTCCGCGGCGGCGAGCACGTCGAGCTGCCCGGCCAACGGATGCCGCTGCAGGTGTGCCTGCAGGTCGAGCACGTCGGCCAGGCTGGGCAGTCCGACCAGCACGGCGCGGTCGCCGACGGCTCGGATGATGCGAACGGGATCGGACACGGGGCTAGACGAAGCTTCGAATGCGGATTCCGGCATCCTGCAGCGCGGAGCGCACCGCACCGACCAGCGCGACCGCGCCGGGGGTGTCGCCGTGCAGGCAGATGCTTTCGGCCGTCACCGTGAGGAGGCTGCCGTCGACCGTGCGCACCTGGCGGTCACCGGCCAGGCGGAGCGCCTGCTCGGTGACAGCGTCGGGGTGCAGCAGCACGGCGCCGGGCCGGGACCGCGAGACCAAAGAGCCGTCGGAGTTGTAGGCGCGGTCGGCGAAAGCCTCCACGACCGTGCGGAGCCCCGCCGCGTCGGCGAGGCGCTGGATCTCGGAATCGGGCAGCACCATCACGGGCAGGCTCGGGTCGACGGCGCGGATCGCGTCGACGACGGCCTGCGCCTGCACCTCGTCGTGCGCGATGGTGTTGTAGAGGGCGCCGTGCGGTTTGACGTAGCTGACCCGGGTTCCGGCGACCGCGGCCAGGGCCTGCAGCGCGCCGATCTGGTAGATCACCTCGTCGGTGAGGTGACCGGGCTCCATGTCGATGAACCGGCGGCCGAAGCCGGCCAGGTCCCGGTAGCCCGGGTGCGCGCCGACCGTCACGCCGGCTGCGGCGGCGGCGGTGCAGGTGGCGCGGATCGTGCTCGGATCCCCGGCGTGGAAGGCGCAGGCCACGTTCACGCTGGAGACGGAGGAGATGATCGCTGCGTCGTCGCCGAAGGACCAGTTGCCGAAGGATTCCCCGACATCACTGTTTAGATCGATGCTGTCTGAATCGATGCTGGACATCCGGGTCTCCGTCCGTGGAAGTTTGGTTAAGGATGCACCACTTCCGCAGATTGTTCAACAATGTATTCGCGGGTGGAAGCCCGATTCGGCGCCGGAGTCAGTTCGCGGGGCTGTCGATCGAGGGCTCGGAGGGCGGCACGGAACCCTCGAGGGTCTCCTCGAGCCGGGCGTCGTCGTTCTGGGGCAGGGTGATCGCGAAGAACGGGATCGTCCAGTGGCAGAGCGGGCCGACGAGCACGGCGAAGAGCACCGTGCCGATGCCCACGTTGCCGCCGAGCGCCCAGCCGATGCTGAGCACGGTCACCTCGATGCCCGTGCGCACGATCCAGATGCGCCAGCCGGTGCGCTGGTGCAGGCCCGTCATCAGCCCGTCGCGCGGGCCGGGGCCGAAATGCGCGCCGATATAGAGGCCGGTAGCGATCGCCAGCACCAGAAGCCCGGCCGCGAACAGCAGGATGCGCACCCACAAATCCTGCCCCGTCGGGATCAGCCAGAGGCCGACATCCGCCGCCGGCCCGACGAGCAGGGCGTTCAGCACGGTGCCCACGCCCGGCTTCTGGCGCAGCGGGATCCAGAGCAGCAGCACGACGCCGCTGATCAGGATGGTGACCAACCCAAAACCGAGGCCGGTGCGGCCGGATATGCCCTGGGTGAGGACGTCCCACGGGGCCACGCCGATCTCGCCGCGCACAATCAGCGCGATCCCCAAGCCGTAGAGGAAGAGGCCGATGAGGAGCTGGACGAGGCGACGGGTCATGGAAGTCCATCCAATTGCACTATCGGCCCGTTATCAAGTTGCCAGGCCGACCCGACCCGGCGTCGCGGATGCCGCCTTCCGCGCCGCCGGCGACCTGTCGGGCCGGCCGCTCGTGCGCAGACCGTGCCTAGTCGTCGAGAACGAAGGTGACTTCGATCACGACGTCGTACGAGGTAATCTCACCGTCTGTCACCTCCACCTTCTGTTCCTTGACCCAGGCGCCGGAGACCCCGCGCAGGGTCTTGCTCGCCCGGGCGATGCCGACGGCGACGGCATCCTCGAAGGATCTGTCGGACCGGATGCTGAGTGTTGTTACGCGTGCCACAGACATAATTGCTCCTTGTCGTTCGGGTTGATGGTGCGTCTTGCGGCCGAGGGTACGCCCCTCCGCCTGCCTCGGCCCGACGGATGCCCCGGGCAGGGAAGTCTGCACACCCTGCAATGAGATACTGAACGGGTGCATTTTCTCGCTGTCTTGAGCATGAAGAACCGGGCGCTGATCGCGCTGATCACCATCGTCGTCGCCGTTTTCGGCAGCCTCGCCCTGACCAGCCTCAAGCAGGAGCTGATCCCTTCCCTGCAGCTGCCGCAACTGGTGGTCTCGACGAGCTACCCGGGCGCCTCGCCCGAGGTCGTCAACGACGACGTGTCGACGCCGATCGAGACGGCGATCCAGGGCATCCCCGGGCTCGAATCCACCTCGACGACCAGCAGCACCAACGCGTCGCTGGTCAGCGCCACGTTCACCTACGGCACCGACCTGGTCAAGGCCGAATCGCGCATCAGCCAGGCCATCAACCGCATCAAGTCGACCATGCCTGAGAACCTCGACCCGCAGGTGCTCTCCGGCAGCATCGACGACTTCCCGGTGCTCTCCCTCGCCGTGTCCGGCGGCGACCGCGACACCCTCGCCGACGACCTCAAGCGCAGCGTACTGGGCGACATCCGTGATGTGCAGGGCGTGCGCGAGGCAGCCCTGGTCGGCGACGTCGGCCGCCGCGTGACCATCACGCCGGATGCCGCGAAGCTGGCCGAACGCGGCCTGACCAGCCAGGGCATCCGCAGTGCGCTGGAACAGAACGGGTCGCTGATCCCGGCCGGTTCGCTGACCGAAGACGACACCACCCTCTCGGTGCAGACCGGCTCGAAGCTCGGCGAGGCCGAGGACATCGCGGCGCTTCCGATCCTCGCCCCGGTGCCCGGCGCGGGTCTGACCACCATCGGCGACGTCGCCAACGTCGCCCTCGGCGAGAACCCGGTCGCGAGCATCTCCCGTGTCGACGGGCAGCCGGCCCTGACCATCGCGGTCACCAAGGTGCCCGCAGCGAACACGGTCGACGTGTCCGAGGCCGTGCGCGCGATCCTGCCCCAGCTGGAGGCGGCGGTCCCCGGCGCGACCTTCACGGTCGTCTTCGACCAGGCTCCGTTCATCCAGGAATCGATCGACGCGCTCACCGAAGAGGGCCTGCTCGGACTGATCTTCGCCGTTCTCGTGATCCTCGTGTTCCTGCTCTCGGTGCGGGCGACCCTGGTCACGGCGATCTCGATCCCGACCTCGGTGCTGATCACCTTCATCGGCCTGCAGGGCGTGGGCTATTCGCTGAACATCCTCACCCTCGGCGCCCTCACCATCGCGATAGGGCGCGTCGTAGACGACTCCATCGTGGTGATCGAGAACATCACCCGCAACCTGGTCGAGGGCGCCGACCGCGCCGCGACCATCGTGCGCGCGGTGCGCGAGGTGGCCGGGGCGATCACGGCATCCACCATCACCACCGTCACCGTGTTCCTGCCGATCGCGTTCGTCGGCGGCTCGACCGGGGAACTGTTCCGGCCGTTCGCGCTAACCGTCTCGATCGCCCTGCTCGCGTCGCTGCTGGTGTCTCTGACCATCGTGCCCGTGCTCGCATACTGGTTCCTGCGGCCGGCCAGGGCGGTCGCGCCCGCCCCGGTGGTTGAGCTCGTCGAAACCCCCCTGGCCCTTACTGCGGAGGTTTCGACAGGCTCGCCGATCTCGACAGGCCCGCCCACCGTCAGCGTCGAGCCCACGACCTCGCGCCGCACCCGCCACAACGGCAGCGCGGACGCCCCGCCCGAGGAGCGCCCGAGCCGCCTTCAGACCGGCTACCTCCCGGTCATCCGCTGGACCCTGAACCACGCCGTCGCGACACTCCTGGTCGCGGTGCTCGTTCTGGGCGGCACGGTGGCCCTGGTTCCCTATATGAAGATCAACTTCCTCGGCTCGACCGGGCAGACCACCTTCCAAGTCACCCAGACACTGCCGGTGGGCACCAGCCTCGCAGCTCAGGACGACGCCTCCACGGCCGCCGAGAAGTCCCTTCGCGGCACCGACGGCGTCGAAATCGTGCAGGTCTCCATCGGTGGCGGCAACGCCCTGGCCGCATTCGGCGGCGGCGTGTCGTCAAACACCGTGACCTACTCGATCACCACCGACGGGGAGGCCAACCCCGACGAGGTTCAGGATGTCGTGCGAGACCAGCTCACGGCCCTGAACGGAAGCGGAGAATTCTCGATCTCGTCCGGCGGAGGGTTCGGCGGGACATCCGATATCGCCGTGGATGTGACCGCGGCGACGAACGCCGACCTGCAGAGGGCCACCGACGCGGTGCTCGCCTCCGTGGAGGACCTCGACGCGATCAAGGAGAGCTCAAGCAATCTGGCGGCCTCACGCCCCTACATCGCGGTGACCGTCGACCGGGATGCCGCGGGTGCCGTGGGCCTGAGCGAGCTCGCCCTGGGCGCACTGGTGTCGCAGGCCATGCAGCCGAGCGTGATCGGATCCATCGTGATCGACGAGACGACCCTGTCGGTCTACCTGCAGTCCGAGGCGCCGCCGACGACGACGGCCGAGCTCGCGGCCCTGAGTATCCCGACCCTGGCCGGACCGGTTGCCCTGGACACCCTGGCCACGGTCGAGCAGGTCGAGGGTCCGTCCACCCTCACCACGACGAAGGGGCTGCGCACGGCGACCGTGTCCGCCACCCCCAGCATCGACGACCTGGGTGCGGCCAACGCGCAGATGACGGCAGCCCTGGCCGACACCGCTTTGCCGGAGGGCGCGACGGCGACCCTCGGCGGGGTCACCGCCGACCAGACCGAGGCGTTCGCGCAGCTCGGGCTCGCGCTGCTGATCGCCATCCTGATCGTCTACATCGTGATGGTGGCGACCTTCCGGTCGCTGCTGCAGCCACTGCTGCTGCTGGTGTCGGTGCCGTTCGCGGCGACCGGCGCGATCGCCCTGCAGGTGATCACCGGCATCCCGCTGGGTGTGCCCTCGCTGATCGGCGTGCTGATGCTGATCGGCATCGTCGTGACCAACGCCATCGTGCTGATCGACCTGGTCAACCAGTACCGGCGTCGCGGGCAGTCGGTGCGGGAGGCGCTGGTCAACGGTGCGTCCCGTCGTCTGCGCCCGATCCTGATGACCGCGCTCGCCACGATATTCGCGCTGCTGCCGATGGCGGTCGGCCTCACCGGAACGGGTGGTTTCATCTCGCAGCCGCTGGCCCTCGTTGTCATCGGCGGGCTGGTCTCCTCGACCGTGCTGACCCTGGTGGTGCTGCCCGTGCTGTACTTCCTGGTCGAGGGCGGCCGGGAGCGCCGGGCCGAGCGGCGCGAGCTGCGCGCATCCGCCGGCGCCATCTCCGACGTGTCCCGTGCCTGACTTCTGCACAGTGTGAGCCGCGCGGCGAACGGCCGTATGTTTCCGCGCATCCGCCGGGCCGAGCGGCGCGCATTCGCCGGGGTTATGCACGCAACGCTGCGGCTAACTCAGGAAAACCTGTGTCGGCTGCAGCCCCTGCCCCCGGAATCAGGCAACGGATGCCGCGGCCTGCCCCGGATCTCCTGAGTTGGCCACCGTGCGGCCGAAGCCGGCCCGGCTCTAGAAGCTGACCGGGGCCGGGGCCAGCGGGCCGGTGCGCACGAGCACGGTGCTGTCGTCGTCACAGCCCTCGATCGGGTTCGGAGTGGCCACCCGGCTCGCGGTGTCCCAGCCGGGCAGCGTCACGTCGAGGGCGCCGACCGGCACGAGGGGACAGCCGTACGCGCCGGCTTGGCCGAGGTGCAGCAGGCTGTACGCGGATGTCCCGGGCGCCAACGCGAGGACCGCCACCGGGTACCAGCGTCCCGGCTCGGTGTCGGAAGCGGACCCGACCGGCACATTCGGGGCCGCGCCGACCAGAGTCGTCACCGGGTAGCCCTCGACCGTGCACGCCGCCGGGCCGGTGTTCGTGAGGCGCAGGTCCCAGTAGAAGTTGCCCATGCCGCTGTCCTGAGGCCTCGACTGCAGCGACAGCGCCAGTTGGTTCGAACCGCAGGTGCCGGCGGAGGCCGAATCGGCGGGAGCGGGTGTCGAGGACTGCGTGGCTGGGGAGGTCGGGGTCGAAGCTGCCGTCGGGGTCGAACCGGGCGGCGAAACATCGCCGGTCGGGGGTGAACCCGGCCCCGCGCATCCGGCCAGCACCAACGCCGCCGCGCACCCCAGTCCAACTGCCATTGACCGCCCTAGACCCCGCATCACCGTCATAGCCCCAGTTTCACACTGCCTGGGCGTTGTCGCCCAGGGACACGGGCGCGGGCCAAAGATATGTAACATCCCCCGCGAAGCTGACCTAGACTCATTTCCAAAGGGGGGGTCTGATGACCACGCAATTTCCGAAGTTCCTGGACGCACGCTACCGGGTTAAGGACCTGATCGGCCGCGGCGGAATGGCCTCGGTCTACCGGGCCACCGACGAGCGTCTGGGTCGGGACGTGGCGATCAAGATCTTCGAACTTCGCGCCACCGACGTGCCCAATATTCAGCGCCAGCAAGCCGAGATCAACGTGCTGGCAAGCCTGAACCACCACAGCATTGTCACCCTGTTCGACGTCGGTGTGGACCGGACCGAGGCGGACCACCCGCAGATCTTCCTCGTGATGGAGCTCGTGGACGGCGTCAACCTGCGTCAGCGACTCGACCGGGATCCGATGTCGACGCGGCACATCGCCCAGATCGGTTACGACCTGGCGGAGGGGCTCGACTACATCCACGGGCGCGGCGTCATCCACCGTGATATCAAACCGGCGAACATCCTCCTCGCGGAATACAGCTCGGATTCCCGAGCGCGCGCGCGGCTGACCGATTTCGGCATCGCCCTGTTCCCGGACAGCGCGCGGGTGACCACCCAGGGGATGACGACGGGCACGGCCGCCTATCTCAGTCCGGAGCAGGCCCGGGGAGAGAACCTCGGCCCGGCGAGCGACATCTATGCGTTGGGGCTCGTGCTCCTGGAATGCTTCACCGGTGAGACGGCGTTCCCCGGGGAGCCGATCCCGTCGGCCCTGGCCAGACTCCAGCGCGACCCTGCCATCCCGCAGGAACTCGCCCCGGAGTGGCGGCACCTTCTGTCGACCATGCTGGCCCGCAAGCCGGAGCAGCGCCCGCCGACCGCGGAGGTGGTGCTCGCTCTGCACCAGGCTGTTATCGCGGAAACCGGCCGCCATCGTAGTGCCGTGGATCACCTCGTCAGCGACGAACCCGCACGGCTGCACGAGGTCGCGCGCCTCGACATTCTCGACACTCCCGCCGACGGCGCCTTCGACCGGATTGCCGCGCTCGCCGCCCGGTTGTGCGATGTGCCGATCGCGATCGTCAGTATCGTCGACACCGACCGTATCTGGTTCAAATCGCACCACGGCCTCGACCTCGAGGAGATCCCCCGCGATCCGGGCCTCTGTGCCTCGGCCATCATGTCCGAGGGACCCTGGGTGGTAGAGGATGCCCGCACCGACCCGCGCGCGCTCGCAAACCCACTCGTGGCCGAGGAATTCGGCCTGCAGTTTTATGCCGGAGTACCCCTGACGACCCGGAACGGTTACAACCTCGGCACCCTGTGCGTTATCGACTTCCGACCGCGCGCCATCACCGCGCCCGAGCTCCGCACCCTCACCGACCTTGCCGCTCTGGTGATGAGCGAACTCGAACTGCGGCTGGAAAGCCGGCGCGCCGCTCTTTCCTGAAGGGAAGCGGCCCCATGAGCGGTCAGGCGGTGTGGCCAGGCGCAGTGGTCACGCGGAGTCCTCGCTCAGCCGGCACCGACCTCGATGACGCTGACGCGCAGCCCGTCGAGAGCGGCGACCCGCAACTGGTAGTCCCCGGCCGAGACGGTGTCGCCCACCTGGGGCATGCGTCCGAGCCGGTAGGTCACGAAGCCGGCCGCGGTCTCATAGGGGCCGTCCTCGAGTTCGACTCCTGTGGCATCCGTGAAGTCTTCGATATTCAGGCCGCCATCCGCCAGCCGGGCCTGGCCGTTCTCGTCGGAGTGTCCCTCGGGCACAGGCAGGTCGTATTCGTCGTGGATCTCACCCACGAGCTCCTCAACGAGATCCTCGAGAGTCACGATACCGTCGGTGCCGCCGTATTCGTCGACGACGATCGCGATGTGCACGCCGGCACGGCGCAGCTGGGTCATGGCCGGCAGGATGCGATTGGTGCCGGGAAGGAAGACGATGGCCCGCACCACCTCGGCTACGGTCGTCGCGCCGGGGTGGGCGTCGGGGTCCAGGAGATCGCGCACGTGTACGAAGCCCAGCACCTCGTCGATTGAGCGGCCGATCACCGGGTAGCGCGAGTGCGGCAGCGACCGGATCTCCTCCAGGGCGGCGGGAATCGTCTGCGTGCCGACCAGGAAGTCGACGTCTCCGCGATGGCGCATCACCTCCTTGACCAGCCGGTTGGTGGCGTCGAGCACTTCACTCAGGATGTGCCGTTCCTCGACCTCGAGGCCCTCGTGTGCGTCGACGAGGTCGCGCAACTCCTCATCAGACACGAGCTCGCTCCGGGCGTGCGGGTCTCCGCCCAGGAGCCGCACAACGGCGTTCGTCGAGACGGACAGCAGCCAGATCACGGGGCGCATCAGGGTCGCGAAGACCTGGAGCGGTGGCGCGAGCGCGAGCGCGAAGCTGCTGGCCTTCTGCAGCGCGAATCGCTTCGGCACGAGTTCCCCCAACACCAGGGAGAGGTAGGCGACGAGGAGCGTCAGACCGACCAGGGCAAGCGTGTCCGCGGCGCCTTTCGACAGCCCGAGTACCACCAGCAGTGGAGCGAGGTCGGGCGCCAGCGTGGAGGCACCGTAGGCGGCGGACAGGAATCCGGCGACGGTGACGCCGATCTGCACGGCCGCCAGAAACCGGTTCGGGTCCCGGGCCAGGTGGGCGACCGTTTTGCCACGGGTGCTTTCGCGTTCCAGCGCGCGCAGCTGGCTCTCGCGCAGGGACACCAACGCCAACTCGGTCGCTGCGAACACGCCGCCGATGAGCACGAACAGCAGCACGAGCGCCAGGTTGAGCCAGGTATAAACGTCCATGCCGGTCATTCTAAAGCCGTTCGAGGACTCCACCCGGGCCGCGCCGCTGCGTCGGCTCCTCCGGCGTGTGGCTAACTCAGGAGATCCGGCGAGTCGGCTGCTCATCGGGTCGCGGTGCCGCGGAATTGCAGGGGGCGTGGTGACGAAGCCAGCCATTCTCCTGAGTTGGCCACGGGCGGGTGGGCTCCTGGCCGGCCGGCGAGCTGCCTGGACGTCGGCTGGATGGCTGTCCGGCGACGGAGTGTCCTGGCCCGGGAGGTGGTCTTCGATGCCTCGCGTGCATAACTCCTGCGATTTCTCGGGACCGGCGCCGGACATCCGCGGAATTCCGGGGGTGCCCGATGAGTGATTGAGCAATGTGCAGGAGTCATGCACGACGGGGTGGGTTGGAGGGGGACGGCGAGGGAGAGGGGACAGTGAGGGCGCGAGGCGGGAATCCCCCGGTCAGGCCGGGAGCGGTGATGGGCCGCGGCGGCCGGCCCGCACACCCTGCCGCCAGACCGCCCAGGTCAGCGGCACGCCGGGGCGGTAGGCGAGATGAGCGACGGATGGCGCGTCAAGCACCTGCAGGTCGGCCCGCCCGCCCACGCGCAGGGCTCCGACCGCGTCCGTTCCCGTGTCGCGGCCGAGAGCCCGGGCTCCGCCGCGGGTCGCCGCCCACACCGCCTCCTCGATCGTCAGACCCATTTGCAGCACCGCGGTGGCCACGCAGAACGCCATCGACGTCGTGTAGGAGCTGCCCGGATTGCAGTTGGTGGCCAGGGCGATGCTCGCGCCGGCGTCGAGCAGCCGCCGGGCCGGCGGGAACGGCTGCCGCGTGGAGAGGTCGCAGGCGGGCAGGAGGGTGGCCACGGTGGCTGAGGCGGCGAGGGCGTCGAGGTCCGCCGGCTCGAGGTGGTTGCAGTGGTCGACGCTCGCCGCGCCGAGCTCCACCGCGAGGCGCACCCCGCCGCTGAATCCCAGCTGGTTGCCGTGCAGGCGCAGGCCGAGGCCGGCGGCGCGGCCGGCCAGCAGCACCTCCCGGCTCTCCGCCACATCGAACGCCCCGACCTCGCAGAACACGTCGACGAACTGTGCGTGCGGAGCCACCAGGGCGAGCATCGGCCCGGTGACCAGGTCCAGGTAGTCGCGCCGGTCGATGCCCGGCGGCACGATATGCGCGCCGAGGAATGTGACGACATCGGCGACGGATGCCGCCACCCGAGCCGACCGCGCCTCGCTCGCCAGGTCGAGGCCGTAGCCGGTCTTGCTCTCGAGGAACGTGGTGCCCTGCGCCTCCGCCTCTCGCCGCAGCCGGGCCGCCGTGGCCGTGAGCTGCGCCTCGGTTGCGGCGCGAGTGGCAGCCACGGTGGTCAGGATTCCCCCCGCCGCGTAGGGCTGCCCGCCCATCCGGGCCTCGAATTCCGCGGCCCGGTCGCCCGCGAACACCAGGTGGGTGTGGCTGTCGACCCAGCCGGGCAGAGCGGCCCGGCCGCCGGCATCCGTGCGGACATCGGCCGCCGGTGCCGCGGACGCCGGTCCGATCCACGCGATGCGGCCGCCCTCGATCACGAGGGCGGCGTCGGCGAGGCGCGGGGCGCCGTCCGCCTGCGTGGTCAGTTCCCGGATACCGGTGATCAGCTCGGTCGGTTCGGGGGTCATGGTCGTTCTCCTGACGCGAGCGCGGCGGTGCCGTCGAGCGCGGCGAGGGCGTCGCGCAGCAGGATCTCGGGTCGCAGCTCGGGTCGCAGCTCGGGTTGCAACGTGCTCGACGGGCGCCCGCCAGGCCCGCCCGCGCCACCCACCAGCACCCCGGAGTCGGCGACGACGCGTCCGCCCACGATCACCCGGCGCACGTCGGCGGCCGTCGCGGTCAGCGGCAGCTGCTCCGGCAACGATCCGGCTGTGCGGATGCTGTCGCTCGCCACCTCCACGAGGTCGCACAGGTCACCGGGGATGAGGCGCTGCCGGCCGAGTCCGAGCGCGGCATAGCCGTGGTCCGAAGCGGCCACGAGCAGTTCGGCGGGCGTGAACCGGCCGCGCCGGCCCGATGCCAGGCGCTCGCCGGCCTCCAGGCCGCGCATCTCGAGCAGCGGGTCGATGACGGCGTTCTGGTCCGAGCCGAGGGCTATCCGCGCGCCGGCCCGCTGCAACGCCAGGGCCGGCCCGATCCCGTCGCCGAGGTCGGCTTCCGTGGTCGGGCAGATCACAACCGAGGCCCCGGATGTCCCGATCAGCGCCAAATCCTCGTCGGTGAGGTGCGTGGCGTGCACGACGCTCAGCCGCGGAGCGAGCGCCCCGATCCAGGCCAGCACCTCGGTTGGGGTCCGGCCGTAGGCGGCCCGGCAGTCCGCGTTCTCCTGAGGCTGCTCCGACAGGTGGATGTGCAGTGGAACGGCATCGGGCAGCCCGGCGAGCGCCTCCCGGATCGCGGTCGGGGACACCGCCCGCACCGAATGGATCGCCGCGCCCAGGGTGACGCGGGCATCCGTGCCGGCCTGGATGTCGGCCTGGCTGTCAGCAGGGGAGCCGTCGCCGTCATCGGCCGTGGCAGCACGGCCGAGCGCCGCGCGCAGCGAGTGCCACCGGGCCAGCCAGGCGGCCGCCGATCCGTCGCCGAAGGCGCGCTGCGCGGGGGTGAGGGGCATCCCGATCCCGCCGTCGAGGTAGAGCGTGTCGAGCAGCACCAGACGGATGCCCACCTCCCGTGCCGCGGCCGCCAACGCCAGTTCCATGGCGTGTTCGGCGGGGTATCGGGAGCCGCCCGGCCGGTGATGCAGATAGTGGAACTCGCCGACTGCCGTGAAACCGGAGGCCAGCATCTCGGCGAACACCGCCCGTGCCAGCAGGAAGTACCGCTTGGGGTCGAGGCCGGCGGCCACCTGGTACATGGCCTCCCGCCACTGCCAGAAGTCGCCGCCGGCGTCGTGGGTGCGGCCCCGCAACGCCCGGTGGAAGGCGTGCGAGTGCGCGTTGGCCAGCCCCGGCAGCACGGTGCCGAGCCGCACGTCGCCGGGCCGCGGCTCGGAGCGCGGTGTGACAGCCTGAAGGCGCCCGTCCGTGCCCACCTCCAGCCGCACGCCGGGCAGGGCAGCCCCGTCGACCAGCGCCAGTTCGCACCAGTAGGCGGCCACCGGTGTCCCCGACTGTCCAGCCCCAGCCTCGACCCCCCGCGCGCTCACAGCAGGCTCCGCAGCAGGGTCTCCAGGGCGTCGATCCCGGCGACGCAGTCGCCCACCTCGGCGAATTCCTCGGGGGAGTGCGAGACGCCGGTGGGATTGCGCACGAAGAGCATGGCGCTCGGCACGCTCGCTGCGAGCACGCCTGCATCGTGCCCGGCGCCCGTCGGCAGGGCCGGAACGAGGGCGTCACCGCCGAGCACCGACCGGAATCGTCCCACGAGCTCGGGGTCGAACGTCACCGTTCCGGTCCAGGACTCCTCGGTGACGGCCACGGAGCATCCGTTCACCAGGGCGGCCTCGCCGACGGCCGCCTCGATTGCGGCGACCAGGTCGCGGGTCTCGGCGTCGGTGGGCGCGCGGGCGTCGAGCCAGGCGTGCACGGATGACGCGATCACGTTGGTCCCGCCCGGCACCACCTCCAGGCGGCCGACCGTGGCGCGCGCGCCGGGGTGGTTCCCGGCGGCATCCTGCACGGCGACGATCGCGCGGGCAGCGGCCACGAGCGGGTCGCGGCGGTCTTCCATCGGGGTGGCGCCGGCGTGGTTGCCCTGGCCGGTCACGGTGAGGCGCCAGCGCCCGTGCGCGAGGATCGACGACGCCACCGCCACGGGCCGGCCGAGGTCGACCAGGCCGCGGCCCTGCTCCACGTGCAGCTCGATGAAGAGGCCGATTCGGGCCAGGGCGTCCCGGTCGGCGCCGAGGTGCGCAGGGTCGAGCCCGGCGCGGCGGGCAGCCTGGGCCAGGGTGATCCCGTCGGCGTCGATGAGCGCGCGGGCCCGGTCGGCGTCGATGCCGCCGGTCAGCAGCCGGGAGCCCAGGCAGGCGATCCCGAATCGGGAGCCCTCCTCCTCGGCGCAGACGAGCACAGCGCAGGGGCGGGACGGCGTGAACCCGGATGCCCGCAGCCGCGCGACGGCCTCGAGCGCACTGACCACGCCGAGGGGGCCGTCATAGGCGCCGCCGCCGGGAACGGAATCCAGGTGGCTGCCCGTGACCACGGCATCCGGCCCCGGCTCTCCCCACCAGGCCCAGAGGTTGCCGTTACGGTCGGTCTCGACGCTGAGCCCGAGGCGCTCGGCGCGCAGGGCGAACCAGGTCCGCAGCTCGAGGTCGGCACCCTGCCAGAGGTGCCGGGAGTAGCCGCCGCGGCGGGAGTCCCGCCCGGTGTCGGCGATCTCGGCGAGTCCGGCGAGCATTCCGTGGGCGAGCTCGCTCATGCGCACACCCCACTCACTCCGACTCCCACATCGGCACGCGCAGGCCGCGCTCCCGGGCCACCTCCTCGGCCCGCTGATACCCGGCGTCGACGTGCCGCATCACGCCGGTGCCGGGGTCGTTGGTGAGCACCCGGGCGATCTTCTCGGCGGCCAGGGGGGTGCCGTCGGCCACGATCACCTGGCCGGCGTGGATGCTGCGGCCGATCCCGACGCCGCCGCCGTGGTGGATCGACACCCAGGTGGCGCCCGACGCCGTGTTCAGCAGCGCGTTCAGCAGCGGCCAGTCGGCGATCGCATCCGACCCGTCCAGCATGGCCTCGGTCTCCCGGTAGGGCGAGGCGACCGAGCCGGAGTCGAGGTGGTCGCGGCCGATCACGATCGGCGCGCTCAGCTCGCCCGACGCCACCATCTCGTTGAACTTCAGGCCGGCCCGGTGCCGTTCCTGGTAGCCGAGCCAGCAGATCCGGGCGGGCAGGCCCTCGAAGTGCACGGTGTTCTGCGCCTTCGTGATCCAGCGGCGCAGGTGCTCGTCCTCGGGGAACAGCTCCACGATGGCCTGGTCGGTCGCCGCGATGTCGGCCGGGTCGCCCGAGAGCGCCACCCAGCGGAACGGGCCTTTGCCCTCGGCGAACAGCGGGCGGATATATGCGGGCACGAACCCGGGAAAATCGAACGCCCGCGCGCAGCCGCCGAGCTCCGCCTCCGCCCGGATCGAGTTGCCGTAGTCGAAGACCTCGGCACCGGCATCCTGGAAGCCCACCATCGCGGTGACCTGTTTGGCCATGGATGCCCGGGCGCGCTCGGTGAACTCCTCGGGCTTCGCGGCCGCGTAGTCATGCCACTCCTCCGCAGTGACACCCTCCGGCAGGTAGGCCAGAGGGTCGTGCGCGCTGGTCTGGTCGGTGACGATGTCGATCGGCACCCGCCGCTCCAGCAGCTCGGCGAACACGGTCGCCGCGTTGCCGACCACGCCCACGGAGAGGGCGCGCTTCTCGTTCTTCGCCGCGAGTACCCGGGCGATGGCGTCGTCGAGGGTGGGTGCCAGTTCGTCGAGATAGCCATGCTCGACCCGGCGCAGTAGCCGGGACTCGTCCACGTCGACGATCAGCACGGCGCCGCCGTTCATGGTCACGGCCAGCGGTTGCGCGCCGCCCATGCCGCCGGCCCCACCGGTGAGGGTGAGCGTGCCGGCCAGGGTGTCGCCACTGTGTTTGTGAGGCCCGCCCTCACGGGCGGCGATCTTTGCGGCCACGGCGGCGAAGGTCTCATACGTGCCCTGCAGGATGCCCTGGGTGCCGATGTAGATCCACGAACCCGCCGTCATCTGGCCGTACATCGTCAGGCCGAGGGCCTCGAGGCGGCGGAACTCCGGCCAGGTCGCCCAATCGCCGACCAGGTTGGAGTTGGCGATCAGCACCCGCGGCGCCCACTCGTGCGTGCGGAACACGCCGACCGGCTTGCCGGACTGCACCAGCAGCGTCTCGTCCTTTTCCAGCGTGGTGAGCGTGCGAACGATGGCGTCGTAGGCCTCCCAGTTGCGGGCGGCCTTGCCCGTGCCGCCGTAGACCACCAGGTTCTCCGGGTGCTCGGCCACCTCGGGGTCGAGATTGTTCATCAGCATCCGCAGCGGGCCCTCGGTCTGCCAGCTCTTCGCGGTCAACTTGGTGCCGCGGGCGGCGCGCACGGGGCGGGATTCGGACATCACTGTCTCCTAGGGGGTTCGGGGGTTCGGGCGATTCGGGGTCGATCAGTCCGTAGGGAGGTTGGGGACGGCACGGCTGAGACCGGCGGACACGTGCCCGGCAGCCTGGGCCAGCAGCGGGCCGTAGCGACGGATGTCCGCGGTCTCCACCCGGTAGCTCGGGATGACCAGGCTCAGGGCGGCGATTGTTCTGGCCTCCGAACGGATCGGCGCGGCCAGGGCCGTGACATCCGTTTCGACGCCGCGTTCGACGACCACGTAGCCGGTCTCCGGGGTATGCCCGGTGAGCACCTGCCCGGCCGCGGAGCGTTCGAGCGGCACGGTGCGGCCGACCCAGCTCGTGTGCCGCACCGAGTGGGTGCCCTCGACGATGGCGATGTAGAGCCCGGTGGCGTTGTGGCCCACGACGCTGAGGTAGACGGACTCGCCGGTCTCGGCGACGAGCCGCTCCATGGCCGGGAGGGAGAGGGTGACCAGCGACTCGCTGCTGAGCGACTGCGCGCCGAGCTGGATGATGCGGCTGCCCGGCAGGTAGGCGCCGTCGTCGGTCTTGTGCACGAAGCCGCGGGTCTCGAGCGTGCGCAGCAGGCGCAGGGCGGTGCTCGGTGCGAGGGCGACGGCGCGTGAGCTCTCCGAGAGCGTGAGCCCGTCGGCGTCGCAGATCACGGCGAGCAGGTCGAGGGCTCGTTCCACGGTTCGGGTGGACGACTCGGCCATGGGTGCTTTCCCGGTTCTCGTGCGGATGCTGATGTCATCCAGTAAAACTTAAGTGCCACTCTATGGCAAGAGGCGGATGGGGGACCCGTTCCCATTCACCGGGTCCAGGGCATGACCGCGAACACCGCCCACGTCCTCGCCGACTCCTCCACCTCTCGCGAACTTGTCTACGCCGCGGCGGGGAGTCGACGAGGGATGCTGCTCAGCCGGTGGGGTCAGTGACCTCCGCCGAGGTTGCCGGCGAGGCGGGCGTGGATATTGGTGCTGGCATCGTTCATACCGACGATCACGGCGCGTTTGCCGAGACGTTCGTATTTGTTCGTGATGGAGTCGAGGGCTGCGACGGTGGAGGCGTCCCAGATGTGGGAGGCGGCCATGTCGATGACGATGCGGTCCGGGTCTTCTGCGTACTCGAACTGGGTGGTGAGGTCGTTGCTTGACGCGAAAAAGAGCGCGCCGGTCACGGTGTAGTACGCAGTCGGGACAGACTCATCATTGGACAAGCTGCGTTCAACGTCTACGAGGTGCGCCACCCGGCGGGCGAAGGCGACCATTGCCACGAGAACCCCGACGACTACGCCGATGGCGAGGTTGTGGGTAATTACGACCACGGCGACTGTGGCGACCATGACCGTAGTTTCGCTTTTTGGCATCCTCTGAAGTGTGGACAGACGGATGCTGTGCCAGTCGAAGGTCAGCACCGAGACGATGATCATCACGGCCACCAGGGCGGCCATGGGGATGATGGCGACGACATCGCCGAGAGCGACGACCAGGATCAGCAGGAATACGCCGGCAAGGAACGTGGAGATGCGGGTTCGGGCGCCGGAGGCCTTCACATTGATCATGGTCTGGCCGATCATGGCGCACCCGCCCATGCCGCCGAAGAAGCCGGAGAGCATGTTGGAGACGCCTTGACCCCAGGTTTCGCGGGTCTTGTGGGAGTGGGTGTCGGTGACCTCGTCGACGAGTTTGGCCGTCATTAGGGACTCGAGGATGCCGACCATGGCCATGGCCAGCGCGTAGGGGGCGATGATCGTGAGTGTCTCCCCGTTGAGGGGAACGTTTGGGATGAAGAGTTCGGGGAGGCTCTTGGGCAGTTCGCCCTGGTCGCCGACGGTGGGCACGTTGATTGCGATGGTGACGGTTGCGATGGTCAGCACCACGATGGCGACCAACGGGGCGGGGATAATCTTGGTGAACCGGGGCATGACGACCATGATGATGATCCCGATCGCCACCAGCGGGTACACCATGAACGGCACCCCGAGCAAATGCGGCAACTGTGCGATGAAGATGAGGATGGCCAAGGAGTTCACGAATCCGACCATGACGCTGCGCGGGATGAAACGCATGAGCTTGGCCACGCCCAGCACGCCCAGGATCACCTGCAGGAGCCCGGCCAGGATGACCGTGGCGATGAAATAATCCATGCCGTACTCGCGTGCTACCGGGGCGATCACTAGGGCGATGGCTCCCGTTGCGGCGGTGATCATCGCGGGGCGGCCGCCGAGGAACGCAATGGATACGGCCATCACGAAGGACGAAAACAGTCCAACCCGTGGGTCGACGCCAGCGATGATGGAGAACGAGATCGCTTCCGGGATCAGCGCCATCGCGACGACGAGGCCGGCGAGAGCTTCTCGGGTGAGGAGCCGCGGAGTTCGAAGTGCTGTCATCACCGATGGCTCGGCTTTGTAACGGTCGGGCGTGGGGGATTTTTGAGCGAGTGCCATGGGGCCTCCAGGGACGGGGCTCGCGGTGGCGGGCCAGAATAGGGCGAAGGGGAAGGGGAAGGGGTGCGCCCGGTGCGCACAATCATCCGCCGATACGGCGAGGATGGATGGTGGGCTGTCACACAATGTCAGCCGACGATCACAACTCTACCCTAACGTTAGGGTTATGTTCGAGTCCACGCATGAGAGGTCCCGCCATGTCACCGACTGAGCCAACGGCAACTATGCATATCGGCGAACTGGCCGAACGCACCGGACTGTCATTGCGAACCATCCGCCACTACGACGAAATCGGTTTGCTCAGGGCCTCAGGCCGGACTGATGGCGGCTTCCGTCTCTACACGGACGAAGATCTGGCCCGGTTGATCCTGATCCGGCGCATGAAGCCGCTGGGCTTCTCGCTTGAAGAAATGATGTCGCTCCTCAAGACCATCGACACACTGGATGGCGCCATCGAGGGCGCCGACATTGCCGCCGTGAGGTCAGACTTGGAGTCCTTCATCGCACAGGCCGAGGAGCGGCGCCAGGGGCTGCGGGATCAGCTCGCAATGGCCGACGAATTCCTTGCTCTCCTGCGCCAGCAGTGAGCTAGTGCCCTGCGGTGGACTCAGGTGGCTGAAGGTTTAGAACAGCTCACTTCCGCGAATTCATGGGACTCTGAGTAGTGTGACCCGCTGTCGCCCTGACGACCGCCGCTCGACCGAAAACGGCATCGCTGACGGTGACGACAGCTTTTTCGAAGAATGTCCTTGCCGTCGAATCCGCTGCAACATTTGAAGCCCGCGGACTCGGCAAGGCCGTGTTGTCCGTGAGCCTAAGCGTCTCTGACGACGAGCGGCTCAATGAAGTGCCGGGCGAGTGAGCCCCGCCGATCGAGATCGATGCCCCTCTGGCGCTGGAGCCGGGCACACTCACGATCCCGTTCGACACGGCGGACCTGGCCAGGCATTGTTCTGTCCGGGCGCGAGGTGGAAGCTGACACGTTGTCTTCATGGGTACGGGAACAGTTAGCCGCATTGGTCTGAACTCAGGTGGGACACCATGAGCGCCAGCCGCGTGCGCAGCGTCATCTACGGCGAAGCGTTGAAAGCTTTCCTCTATCGGCGCGAGGTCCCAGTCAAGCAACTCTCCGAACTCGTGCGGACGGCTCTGGCTGTCTGAAGAATTCAGCTGCGCGAGTCCGAGCGTTCGATCAGTCGACGTTGCCTGAACGAGCAGCCACACCCACGCCGAAACCCACGGCCTTGACCCAGCCAGTGTGCTGCGGGACTCGTGGAACGAACGAGAACGCGGCACCGCCGACGACGTCGGCCCCGTCTTCTCCCGCCGAATGGAACGACGTATCGAAACGGCCCCCGCCAACCAGGCGCCAGCAGTGGCCGGGCGTCCGCCGCAGTCGACGTGTTCCGCGACCGGTACGATATGGACCCGGCACAGACCGAGGCCATTCCCGCGGCGTACCGTGAGCGCGCGGTTGGTGCCGAACTCGCGGCGCGCGTAGCTACCCTGCAGAAGAAGCAGGCTCAGAGCACCCCGCCGAACGCTCGCGAAACCGGCCGGCATAGGCCGGACACCGCACTCGACGTGATGCGCGCCGCGAACCGGATTACGGCAGGTAAGCAGCGTAAAGCGCAACGCGCCGCCGGCCTCACCGTAATGCCGCGGCAGGCCACGCGCGGAGACCAGACGACACATTCCGATGACCAGCGTACCCGCGATGACGGCCGCGAACGGTAGAAAATCCGACACCTCAATGCCGTCGAGCAAGGAAGTCCCGAGCCTCATTTGATCGATTTTCGAAACGACGCGAATTTGAAACTGCTGATCCTTGAGCACCCGGGCGATCGGGCAATCGCGCGACTTTCAGACCGCCCCGCGGTCCGTTCGGAGACATCCCGACCGAGAGCACCCGCCGACAGGAGTGGGTGCGCCTTGCCGCCGAAGTCGACGTGTTCCGTGACCGGTACAAGGTTGAACCGACCCAAACCCAGGCCATCCCTGATGGCGTACCATGAGCGCAGCGTTGGCGCGGAGCTCGCGGTACGAGTGGCGGACCTGCAAGAGAAGCAGGCTCAGAGCGCGCCGCCGAGCAAGTGCGGGGCCGGCCAGCAGATGCCGGCTACCGCGCTCGACGAGGTGCGCGATGCGCGCTGCCGGCCTGACCGTAAAGGCCCGCCCGGCTACCCGCGGCGACGAGTCGAAATCGAC
Source organism: Cryobacterium sp. TMT2-17-1 (assembly GCF_004402765.1). Classification (NCBI taxonomy): domain Bacteria; kingdom Bacillati; phylum Actinomycetota; class Actinomycetes; order Micrococcales; family Microbacteriaceae; genus Cryobacterium; species Cryobacterium sp. TMT2-17-1. The sequence goes on along the minus strand of NZ_SOGC01000022.1, from coordinate 40,688 downwards.
CGACGACCCTCGTACCCGTGCCGCCGGCCTCGAACGGTAAGACCGGCGAAACCTCCGCCAAGCTGAGGCGGGAGTCCCGTGTTCGCCCCGGAGCTACAGTCCTTGCGCCAGCCGGTAGTATGCCTGGTTCCATCGCACCTCACGGCCGAAGTCACGCAGTGTCGTGGACTGGTCGATCAGGAGGAGTTCGGTGTGAGCCATCTCGGCGTAGTCCTGGAAGACCTCGATGCCGACGGCAGTCGACATGACCGTGTGGTGGGCGGCGCCGGCGGTGAGCCAGGCGGCGGCGGAGGTGGCGAAGTCGGGCGCGGGGCGCCAGACGGCGCGGCCGACCGGGAGCTTCGGGAGTGCCTCGGTGGGCTCGACGACCTCGACCACGTTGGCGATGAGTCGGAACCGCTCGCGCATGTCACTCATCGCGACCACGACGGCGGGGCCGGGGGCGGCGTTGAAGACCAGGCGCACGGGGTCTTCGCGGTCGCCGATTCCGAGCGGGTGGATTTCGAGTGTGGGCTTCTCGGTTGAGAGCGCCGGGTTTACTTCGAGCATGTGGGCACCGAGGATCAGTTCGTCCCCGGGGGTGAGGTCATAGGTGTAGTCCTCCATCAGGCTCGCACCGCCGGGCAGGCCGGCGCCCATCACGTTGGCCACGCGCACGAGGATGGCCGTCTTCCAGTCGCCCTCCCCGGCGAAGCCGTAGCCCTGTTCCATCAGCCGCTGCACGGCGAGGCCCGGCAGCTGGCGGAGCGCGCCGAGGTCTTCGAAGCTAGTGGTAAAGGCGCTGAAGCCGCCGGCCTCGAGGAAGGACTTGAGTCCGATCTCGATCGCGGCACCGTATCGGAGCGACTCGTGGCGTTCGCCGCCCACGCGCAATTCGGGGGCCACGTCGTAGAGGTCTTCGTACTCCGCGACCAGAGCGGTGATCTCGGCATCCGTCGCCGCGTGCACGGCCTCGGCGAGTTCGTTGACCGGCCAGGTGTTCACCTGCACCCCGAAGCGCAGTTCGGCCTCGGTCTTGTCGCCCTCGGTGACGGCGACGTAGCGCATGTTGTCGCCGAAGCGGGCGAGCTTCATGCTGCGGGACGCGGCCCAACCGGCGGCCGCGCGGGTCCAGGTGCCGATCTGGTTTGTCACGGCCGGGTTGGAGACGTGGCCGACGACAGTCTTGCGGGACACGCCGAGACGGGTCTGGATGTAGCCGAACTCACGGTCGCCGTGCGCGGCCTGGTTGAGGTTCATGAAGTCGAAGTCGATCTCGCTCCAGGGCAGTTCGACGTTGGCTTGGGTGTGCAGGTGCAGCAGCGGCTTGGTCAGGGCGTCGAGCCCGGAGATCCACATCTTCGCGGGTGAGAAGGTGTGCATCCACGCGATCAGGCCGATCACCCGGTCATCCGAGTTCGCGTCGAGCGCCGCGCGGCGAATCGAGTCCGAGTCGGTGAGCACGGGCTTCCAGACGATTTTCACCGGGATGTCGCTGCTTGCGCCGAGCGCGTCGGCGATGGTCCTGGACTGCTCGGCGACCTGACGCAGGGTCTCCTGGCCGTAGAGGTTCTGGCTTCCGGTGAGGAACCAGACTTCGTAGTGATCGAGGGTGGTGGTGAGTGTTGGCATTAGCGCAGTGCTCCTTGCGGTGCTTGTCCGTAGACGTTCTGATAGCGGTTGAAGAGGGAGTCGATCGCGGCTTGCGGGATCGGGATGAGGTCTCCGCCCTGGCGGGCGAGGTGCACGGTGCGGGCGACGTCCTCGACCATCACGGCGGCCTTGACGGCGTCGCGGGCGTCCTTGCCGATCGTGAACGGGCCGTGGTTCTGCATCAGCACCGCGCGGGACCGGTGGCCGGTGAGGGCGTCGACGATGCCGCGGCCGATGGTGTCGTCACCGATGATAGCGAACCGGCCGACGGGCACGGGGCCGCCGAATTCGTCGGCCATCGCCGTGATCACGCACGGGATCTCTTCCCCGCGGGCGGCCCATGCTGTGGCGTAAGTGGAGTGCGTGTGCACGACTCCGCCCACCTCCGGCATGTTGCGATAGACGTAGGCGTGCGCGGCGGTGTCGCTCGATGGCGACCGGTCGGAACCGGGGGAGCCGGGAATGACGGCGCCCGCGAGGTCACACAGGATCATGTTCTCGGGCGTGAGGTCGGCGTAGTCGACGCCGCTGGGCTTGATCACGAAGAGGTCGGCGCCGGGCACCCGGCCGGAGACGTTGCCGCCGGTCCAGACCACGAGCCCGTAGCGGGCGAGCTCGCCGTGTAGGCGGGCGACGTCCTCACGGACACGAATGACAGCGGCGTCGACGGTGGGGCCGAAGCGGCTCATGCCGGCACCGCCGCCGAGTGCAGCGATGCACCCGCCTCACGCTTCAGCGCCTTCAGACGGTGCATCACGTCGTTCGCGCCCCGGCCGAAGTAGTCGTGCAGCAGCGTGTACTCGGCGAACAGTTTGTCGTAGGCCGTCGCCGACTCGTCGTTGGGTGTGTACACGTTCTTGTTGAGCTTGCCCATGGCCTGGCCGGCCGCGCGCACATCGGGGTACGCGCCGGCGGCGACCGCCGCGTGGATGGCCGAGCCGAGCGCGGGCCCCTGCTCGCTGTCGATCGTTGAGATCGGCATCCGCAGAATATTGCTGTAGGTCTGCATCAGGAAGGCATTCTTGAGTAGCCCACCGGCCACGATGAACTCGGTCACCGGCACGCCGCTCGCGTTGAAGGTCTCGACGATCGTGCGCGCGCCGAATGCGGTGGCCTCGAGCAGGGCCCGGTATATCTCCTCGGGCCGGGTGGTGAGGGTCGTGCCCAGCACGAGGCCGGAGAGTTCATGGTCGACGAGCACTGAGCGGTTGCCGCTGTGCCAGTCGAGGGCGATCAGCCCGTGCCCGCCGACGGGCTGGTCCTTGATCAGCTCGGTGAGGTGCTGGTGCACGCTCAGGCCCGCCGCCTCCGCCGCGGCGAAGTAGCGGGCGGGGACCTGGTTGTTGACGTACCAGGCGAAGATGTCGCCCACGCCGGACTGCCCGGCCTCGTAGCCGTAGAGTCCGGAGACGATGCCGCCGTCGACGACCCCGCACATGCCGGGAACCTCCGCGAGCCGGTCCGAGTTCATCACGTGGCAGGTCGAGGTGCCCATGATGGCCACCATCTGGCCCGGCAGCACGGCCTGGGCGGCCGGGCCGGTGACGTGAGCGTCGACGTTGCCGACCGCCACGGCGATGCCCTCCGGCAGTCCGGTCCAGGCGGCGGCCTCCGCGGAAAGAGTGCCGGCGGATGCGCCCAACTGCCCGATCTCATGAGCCACCTTGTCGACGGCGAACCGCGCGAAGCCGGGATTGAGAGCGGCAAGGAAATCCTCGCCGGGGTAAGCGCCGTCCTGCAGGATGCCCTTGTAGCCGGCGGTGCAGGCGTTGCGCACATAGTGGCCGGTCAACTGCCAGACGATCCAGTCTGCCGCCTCGACCCAATGGTCCATCCGGGCGTAAAGTTCCGGGTCTTCCTCCAGCAGCTGGAGGCCCTTCGCGAACTCCCATTCGCTGGAAATCAGGCCACCATAGCGTGGCAGCCAACTCTCGCCGCGCTCGGCCGCGAGCTGGTTGATCCGGTCGGCCTGGGGCTGTGCCGCGTGGTGTCTCCATAGCTTGACGTAGGCGTGCGGGTGCCCGGCGTACTCCGGCAGCTCGTTCAGCGGGGTGCCGTCGGCGACGACGGGAACCATGGTGCAGGCGGTGAAGTCGGTGCCGATGCCGATGACGCGGGCCGGGTCGATGCCCGCGTTGGCGATGGCGGCCGGCACGGCGCTCTTCAGCACGGCGACGTAGTCCTGCGGAACCTGCAACGCCCACTCCGGCGGCAGCGTCGCGCCCGTGGCAGCAAGGGTGGTGTCCATGACTGCGTGGGGATAGTCGAGCACGGCCGAGCCGAGTTCGGCGCCGTCCGAGACCCTCACGACGACCGCCCGGCCGGAAAGGGTGCCGTAGTCAACACCTATGACGTAGGACTCGGCGCCGGTTGGTGTCTGCGCATCTGGTTGTGCTGCGGTCTCACTCATGAATCGACTCCCTTGCCGGCACGCGGATACAGAACGTCAACTTCGTCTGAGATTCACCGTCGATAACTGTTGGCGTTAGTGAATGTTAGCGCACTATCAAGTGCTGTCAATCGATGATGGGCGCCCTGTCAGGTTGACAAGTCTGCCATTGACGGTGCTGATATCCGCTCCCTTCAGGCCTTTATGACACCAGGCATGGTGCGCTAACATGTCTGAATCGGGGATTTTCTTTTCGGGAGGGGGTGCGCATGGGCAGGGAACCTCGACCGGGCGGCCGCAGCGTGCGCATGATCGACGTGGCGAAACTCGCCGGAGTGTCGCAACAGACTGTGTCTCGCGTCGTCAATGAACACAACAATGTCAGTCCGGACGTGCGCGAACGGGTCGAACGGGCCATCACGCAGTTGCGCTACAACCGCAATTCCGCCGCACGCGCCCTCGCCACGAACCGGTCCATGAACCTGGGCGTGGTCTCCTACTCCCTCCCGGTGCACGGTTCAGCCCTGGTCCTCTTCGGGATTGCCGAGGAGGCGCGGCGCAACGGCTACGCCACGAGCCTGGTGAGCATTCCCCAGGTCGATTCGGCCGACATTCGTGCCGCGCTGGACACGCTCGTCGCGGACGCGGTGGATGGGATCATCGTGCTCGCCCCCATGACGGCAGCCGTCGAGGTGCTGCGGGCACTGGACCCCGACGTTGCGATCGTGCGGTTCGAACAGGGCTCACCGGCAAGCTCGACGGCCGTGTCGATGGACGATGTGCTCGGCGCGCGACTGGCAACCCGGCACCTGATCGGGCTGGGTCACGAAACCGTTTGGCACGTGGGAGGCCCACCCGGCTGGATGGCCTCGGAGGCGCGGCGTGCTGGGTGGCTGTCCGAACTCGCTGCGCACCACCGCACGGTCAATCCCGAGTTTCGTACCGACGACTGGACGGCCGATTCCGGCTACCGGGCAGGCTTGGAGATCGCCGATGATTCCTCTATCACCGCGGTTCTGGTGGCCAACGACTCGATGGCCCTCGGCGTGATCAAAGCGCTTTACGAGCGGGGCGTCCAGGTACCCGGCGATGTGAGCGTCGTCGGCTTCGACGACATGAGCGAGGCCCGCTACTTCCAGCCGAGCCTCACGACCGTCCGCCTCGACTTCAACGAGGTCGGCCGGCTGGCGGTTGAGCGGGTGCTTCGCCTGATGGGCGGCGAGCCCGCGGAGCTGATCCCCGTCATTCAACCCGAGCTGATGGTTCGGGGGAGCACTGCGACCCCGCACCCCTGACCTGACCGTGCGGGCGGTAGATGCAACGTTGTAAAATGTGGTCGGATGTCGACGCATTCGTCAATCGCACACTTAAGGAGTCCTCATGGCGGCAACGCTGCACGACGTTGCGAGGATCGCCGGGGTCTCTATCAAGACGGTCTCCAATGTCATCAACGACTACCCACACATCCGGCCGTCGACCAAGCAGCGCGTCGTTGAGGCGATTGCGGAACTCGACTATCAGCCCAACCTGTCGGCCCGCAGTTTGCGCTCCGGGCGCACGGGTGTGATCGGGCTCGCCGTGCCGGAGCTGTCGCTCAGCTACTTCGCGGAACTCGCGGACGCCGTGATCCGCTCCGCCGAGCGCCACCACATGACCGTGCTGATCGAACAGACCGGTGGCGACCGCCGACGGGAGATCGAGCTGCTCTCCAGCCCGCGCCGACAGATGACCGACGGCCTGCTCTTCAGCGCCCTCGGCATGGACAGCGACGACTCCGAGTACCTGCGGGTGGGCTATCCGCTCGTGCTGCTGGGTGAGCGCATCTTCGGTGGCCCGACGGATCACGTCACGATGCGCAACGTGGACGCCGCGAGGGCCGCGACCGAACACCTGATCAGTCAGGGGCGCCGGCGCATCGCCATTATTGGCGCGCACGAGGGGGAAATCATCGGATCGGCCGGTCTGCGTCTTCGGGGCTACCGCGAGGCACTTGAGGCTGCCGGCATCCCGTTCGACCCTGCCCTGGTCGGAAATACGACGCTGTGGCACCGATCGAACGGCGCGTCCGCGATGCGCGACCTCCTCGCGTCGGGGGTGCGATTCGATGCCGTCTTCGGGCTCAACGACACCCTGACCCTCGGCGCCATGCGGGTGATGCAGGAGGCAGGTCTGCGCATCCCGGAGGATGTCTCGACGATTGGCTTCGACGACCTCGACGAGGCCCAGTACAGCCTGCCGACCCTCTCCACCGTCGATCCCGGCCGGGAGGAGATTGCCGAGACCGCCGTGCGAATCCTGCTCGAACGCATCGCGGAGACGAACCCGGCCGCCCCGCCCCGGGAGGTGCTGGCCGATTTCCGCGTGGTTGAACGTGAGTCCACGGTGTCCCTCACCGCTTGACCGCCTGTACTCGGAGAAATCTCGGCAATTCGCTTGACAGCAAGCCTCTGGACTCGCAATGATAAATTTACAACGTTTACCTACAACGTTGTAAATTTGCCAGCAACGGCCCGCGCCCCCCGCTGGTGTCTCGGATTGACCGCACCAACTCCTGCACCACTCAGCCGCCTCGCGCGCTGATCACAGTACGAACAACGGTGTTCCACCACCGTGAGAGGAAACCAAAAAACATGAAGGTCAAGTTCATGGCCGCGATCGGCGTCATCGCCGTCGCCGCCGCCGCACTCACCGGATGCTCCGCCGATGGCGCCGCATCGAAGTCGAAGCCGGAAGCCTCCTGCACGAACAAGATCGTGAATAAGGAAGCACCCCAGGTCACGGTCTGGGCCTGGTACCCCGCGTTCGAAGAGGTCGTAGACGTGTTCAACACCAGCCACGACGACGTGCAGGTCTGCTGGACGAACGCCGGCCAGGGCAACGATGAATACACCAAGTTCTCCACCTCGATCGAGTCGAAGTCCGGCGCCCCGGACGTCATCATGCTTGAGTCCGAGGTGCTCTCGAGTTTTACCATCCGCGATGCCCTCGTCGACCTCACGGAATACGGCGCCAACGACGTGAAGGACAAGTACACCGAGGGCTCCTGGAAGGACGCGTCGAGCGGCGACGCCGTCTATGCCATCCCGGTCGACGGCGGCCCGATGGGAATGCTCTACCGACAGGATCTTTTCGACCAGTACGGTATTCCCGTTCCCACCACCTGGGCCGAGTTCGCGACCGCGGCGCAGGCCCTCAAGACCGCCGGCTCCGATGGCGTGCTCGTCAACTTCCCCACCAACGGCCGGGCCTTCAACCAGGCTCTCTTCGCCCAGGCCGGATCTGTGCCGTTCACCTACGACTCGACTAGCCCGATCGACATTGGCATCGCCGTTGACGACCAGGGATCGAAGGACGTGCTGAACTACTGGAACGACCTCGTACAGAAGGGTCTTGTCACAACCGACGACGCCTTCACCGCCGACTACAACACCAGCCTGGTCGACGGCACCTACGCCGTCTACCTCGCCGCGGCGTGGGGACCCGGCTATCTGCAGGGGCTCTCCGACGCCGACACGGGGGCCGTCTGGCGCGTCGCCCCGCTGCCGCAGTGGGACACGGCCAACCCTGTGCAGGTCAACTGGGGTGGTTCGACCTTCGCCGTGACCAGCCAGGCCACGGACAAGGAGCTCGCCGCCCAGGTAGCCATCGAGATCTTCGGCACAGACGAGGCGTGGAAGATCGGCGTCGAAAAGGGCGCACTGTTCCCCTCCTACACGCCGATGCTCGACTCCGAATACTTCGTCAACCTTGAGTACCCGTTCTTCGGTGGACAGCAGATCAACAAGGAGGTCTTCCTGACTGCGGCTGCCGGCTACGGCGGCGCGACGTTCAGCCCGTTCCAGAATTACGCCTACGACCAGCTCACCGAGGAGCTTTACTCCATGGTGCAGGGCGAACAGGACGGTTCGCAGGCGCTCGACGACCTGCAGGCCACCCTCGTGAAGTACGCGGCCGAGCAGGGGTTCACGGTCGCCAAGTAAGGCGGCTCACACCGCACCCGCTGTCGGCCGGTCGCACTGGCTGGCCGACAGCATCCCTCAGCCCATCTGGGCTTCGCTTGGAAAAAGGATGAATTCATGGCACTCACGCCTGCGGCCACCAAGGCGGCCCCGCCGCTGCCGGTTCGGAAGCCGCGAAGAAACAGCATCGATCTGATGGACCGCAAGCGCCAACGCTGGGGCTGGCTGTTCGTAGCCCCGTTCGGTATCGTCTTCCTCACCTTCCTGGTGGCACCGCTCGCTTACGCGTTCTGGATGAGCCTGCACACGAGCACCCTAGCCACCGGCACGACCTTCACCTGGTTCGCGAACTACGTGAAAGCCTTCACCGACCCGATCTTCCTCGGCGGACTCGGACGGGTCGGCCAGTTCGCGCTGATTATGATCCCCGCCCAGATGATCGTCGCCCTCGTGGCTGCGCTCGTGCTCGACAACCTCTCCACCGCCCTGTCGAAGTTTTCCCGACTGATGATCTTCGTGCCCTACGCCATCCCCGTCGTGATCGGGGCGTTGATGTGGGGCTTCCTCTACAGCCCCCGTTTCGGACCGGCCACCGATATCTTCGGCCTCGTCGGCCTCGCCGCGCCCGACTTCCTGTCCCAGGGCAGCATCTTCGCGAGCCTCGTCAACATCGTCACCTGGCAGTGGGCCGGCTACTACATGATCATCATCTACGCAGCCCTCCGCGGTATCGACCCGGCGATCTACGAAGCCGCCCGGCTGGACGGCGCGAATGGCCGGCAGATCGCCCTCCGAGTCAAGGTGCCGATGATCTCCTCCTCGATGGTGATGGTGCTGATCTTCTCCCTGATCGGCACCCTCCAGTTCTTCACCGAACCGCAGGTGCTGCGCGCCGTCGCCCAGGGTGCCATTCCTGTCTCCTACACACCGAACATGTACGCGTACTCGCTTGCCTTCTCCTACAGCCAGTTCAACTACGCCGCGGCGATCTCGTTCGCGCTCGGCATCGTGGTCTTCATCGGTTCCTATCTCTTCCTCTTCCTCACCCGCAAGCAGAGCGGACTCAAATAATGGCGATTCTCACGCCCCGGAGGGATGCCGCCGTGCAGCCCAGCCAGGTCGACTCAGGCTCCCTCGTACGCCGCCGTAACACCACGCGCGACGGTGGCAGACGGATTGGGTCGCACGTCCTGTTGCTCATCCTCGTGATCTACTTCATCACCCCGTTGTGGTGGCTCGCCGTGGCCGCGACCAAGGACACCGCTGGGCTCTTCAGTGGTACTGGTGGGCCGCTCTGGTTCGATCAGAACTTCAACCTGTGGAACAACATCGCGGGGCTGTTCGAACACCAGGGCGGCATCTACTGGCGCTGGTTGGGCAACTCATTCTTCTACGCGTTCACCGGCGGAATCGGCGCCACCATCCTCGCGGTGCTCGCCGGCTACGGCTTCGCGAAGTACCGGTTCCGCGGGCGCAACGCCTTCTTCTCGCTGCTGCTGGGCGCCGTGATGGTGCCCATGACGGCGCTTGTGATCCCGACCTTCGTGCTGCTGAGCAACTTCGGCCTGGTCAACACGATTTGGGCCGTCATCCTGCCCTCGCTGCTGAGTCCTTTCGGCGTCTACCTGATGAGGGTTTACACGCAGGATGCCATTCCGGATGAACTGCTCGACGCCGCCCGCGTTGACGGAGCCGGCGAACTGCGCACCTTCTTCCAGGTGGCGCTGCCGCTGCTGCGGCCCGCCATCGTCACGGTACTGCTGCTCTCGGTGGTCGGTACCTGGAATAACTTCTTCCTGCCGCTGGCCGTGCTCAGCGACCCAAACCTGTTGCCTGTGACTGTCGGACTCAACAACTGGCAGGCGCTGTCCAACGCCGGAGCCGGCGGCGAACAGGTCTGGAACCTGATCGTCACGGGGGCCTTCGTCTCGGTGCTCCCGCTCATCATCGCGTTCCTCTCCCTACAGAAGTACTGGCAGGGTGGCCTCTCGCTCGGCGCACTCAAGTAGGCGGCGGCCCGGGCCCCGGACATCCGTCATTCGCACTCTCCCACGTCTTGACCAGCACGAAGAAAGAAACACCATGTCTACCGCCAGCCTCACCCTCGACCCGCACTTCACGGTCGGAGCCATCAACCGCCGCCTGTTCGGATCGTTCGTCGAACACCTCGGCCGGTGCGTCTACGACGGCATCTATGAACCCGGGCACGCCTCGGCCGACGCGGAAGGATTCCGCGAAGACGTGATCGACCTCGTCAAGGAACTCGGCGTGTCGGCGATCCGCTACCCGGGCGGCAACTTCGTTTCCGGCTTCCGCTGGGAGGACAGCGTGGGCCCGCGGGCTGCGCGGCCGACCCGGCTCGACCTGGCCTGGCATTCCACCGAGACCAACCAGATCGGCCTGCATGAGTTCTCGTCGTGGCTGGAGAAGGTCGGCAGCGAGCTCATGCTCGCCGTCAACCTCGGTACCCGGGGTGTGGCGGAAGCGCTTGACCTGCTCGAATACGCCAACCTCGGCAACGGCACGGACCTCGCCGAACGTCGGATCGCCAACGGGAAGCGGGATGCTTTCGGCGTGAAGATGTGGTGCCTCGGTAACGAGATGGACGGCCCGTGGCAGCTCGGCCACCGCTCGGCCGAGGACTACGGCAAGATCGCCTCCCGCGCCGCGAAGGGGATGCGCCAGCTCGACCCATCGGTCGAACTGGTGGTCTGCGGCTCCTCAAGCGCGCAGATGCCGACCTTCGGCGAGTGGGAACGCGTTGTGCTCGGCCACACCTATGACGACGTCGATTACATCTCTTGCCACGCCTACTACGAGGAGAAGAACGGCGACCTCGACTCCTTCCTGGCCTCCGGCGTCAACATGGACCGTTTCATCGAATCGGTCGTCGCGACCGCCGACCACGTGAAGGCCGTTCGGGGGAGCGACAAGACCATCAACATCTCCTTCGACGAGTGGAACGTCTGGTATATCGACCGGTTCGAGGGCGTCGACAAGATCACCGGAATCGACAATTGGCCGGTCGCGCCGCGCCTGCTAGAGGACTCCTACACGGTGGCGGATGCCGTGGTGTTCGGCAGCCTGCTGATCTCACTGCTCAAGCATGCCGACCGCGTGACGAGCGCGTCGCTCGCGCAGCTCGTCAACGTGATCGCTCCGATCATGACCGAGCCGAACGGGCCGGCCTGGCGGCAGACGACCTTCTTCCCGTTCGCGGTCACCTCGCGGCTCGCCACAGGGGTCGCCCTCGAGGTCAAGCTCGAGGCAGAGCACTACGACACCGAGGTATACGGCACCGTGCCGCTCGTCGACGCGGTCGCGACCCACGACGCGGCGACCGGGGGGACATCCGTGTTCCTGGTGAACCGTTCGCAGATGGAGGACGCGACGATCACGATCGATGTCGCCGCGCTCGGGCCCGTGGGCATCGTCGAGGTGCAGACCCTAAGCGACACGGATGTCTACGCCGCGAACACGCTCGAGGCCCGCGACCGCGTCGGCCTGGCCACCAACGCGTCGGCGCTGTGCGCGAACGGAGTGGTCACGCTCACTCTTCCGCCGGTCTCCTGGACGGCTCTCGAACTGCGGGCGGAGTGACCGAGTCGTCATGAGCGAAGAGGGTGTGATGGCTGCGGCGCCTTCAGGGGCTCAGTACGAAATCACCGGCCACGGCTACCGTGCCGTCGTGACGGGGACCGGAGCCACCCTGCGAGTGCTGCAGTATGACTCACGGGACCTGATCGTCAGCTTTGCGGAGGATCAGCCGATGGTGAACTTCCGCGGGGTGCTCGCCGCGCCCTGGCCCAACCGGATCGCCGACGGGCGGTACCACCTCGACGGGGTGACCCAACAGCTGCCGATCAACGAGCCCTCGCGCGAGTGCGCCCTGCACGGGCTCGTCTACGACCGTGCCTGGCGACTAGTGCACCACAGTGACAGCGAGGTGGTGCTGGGCCTCCGGCTACCCGTCGACGACGGCTACCCGTTCCAGCTCGACCTCCTAGCCCGCTACTGGCTCTCACCGGTTGGGCTCACGACGTCAATCGAGGCCACGAACGCCGGCACCGGCACGGCTCCATACGGAGTCTGCCCGCACCCCTACCTGCGCGCAGGCGACTCGCCGCTGCACACCTGGCAGCTCAGCCTTCCAGCCGAGCGATACTTGCGGGTCACACCCGACCGGTTGTTGCCCGACGGCCTCGCCGACGTCGTCGACGGCCCGTTCGACTTCCGCCAGCCGTGCCCGATCGGCTCTGTGCAGATCGACCACGCCTTCACCGGGCTCGTGCGCGACTCCGACGGCGTTGCCACCGTCGAGCTGCGCGATACCGACGGCAGCGGCGTGGCCATGAGTTGGGGAACGGACTGCCCCTGGCTACAGATCCACACCGCGGACTTGCCGACGCCGGGGATGAACCGGCTCGGCCTGGCCGTCGAGCCGATGACCTGCGCGCCGGACGCCTTCAATTCCGGGACCGACCTCATCTGGCTGTCGCCGGGCGCGTCCCACCGGGCGAGCTGGGTCATCGCCGCCCTGGCGTAGCGGCGGTTGGCAGGGAGGATACCCAAGGACCGACGCTGAACACTGCTGCGGCACTGCGCGCCACCTTAACCGGTTTCACGTCCGGAGCACAATCTTGACGACAATCCCCGAGTCCAAGGAGTTATGACATGACAACTACCCCCGCACAGCAACTGTGCGACGCCGGCGTTTCCATCTGACTGGACGATCTCTCCCGCGGCCGCCTCCGGACCGGCAGCCTCCGGAAGCTGATTGAGCAGAAAACCGTTACCGGTGTCACCACCAACCCCAGCATCTTCCATGCCGCCATCACATCGGGTACGGAATATGACGCGGCTATCTCGCAGAAGGCAGCAACTGGCACCAGCGTCGAGGACACCGTCTTCGAGCTCAGCACGGAAGCCGTTGCCAACGCCTGCGACGTCTTCCCCACCATTTATGATTCGACGCATGGGGTCGACGGCCGGGTGTCCATAGAGGCCGAACCCGACCTCGCGAGCTGCAAATACGCGAGCCGGGGAGTCCGAACGAAAAAGCCCCGGCATGTATCGCCAAGGACAGACGAGCATGAGTACCGGGGCTAATCGTTGGAGTGGGAGGACTCCGAGCCATAACGGCACCCGCGTGTCGCCCGTTGATCATTCCGCCGCGCCTAGTGACGGTAAGTTCGTGGCTTGGTCGCGGGTTTCGCACCGGTCAGCTCCGGCGGACCCACTGTTGTTGTGATGGGTCCCAGGCCCCGTCCTCGATTTCGGCGCTCAGGGCTGGCAGCAGCATCGCGTCGACCAGGGAGAGCGCATCTTCATGGTCGAGGAAGTCGCTCTGGCCCTGACCCCGTCGAGTGGACACCTCACAAGAGAGAATGTTCACTTTGGCAAGATCACGTCGGGACTTCACCCCTGAGTACAAAGACGAGGCCGTGAAGCTGGTTTTAACCACCGGCAGGGCTGTCGCAACTGTCGCCCGCGAGCTCGGAGTCAACGAGGCCACTCTGGGCCGCTGGGTGAGCGCGTTCAAGGCTCGGAACGAGACTGGGCAGACCGAGGTGACGGGGTTTGAACGAGCCGAGTTGCTGCGGCTACGCAAGGAAAACGCGGACCTGAAGATGGACAGGGCGTTCTTGAAAAAAGCGTCCATCTTCTTCGCCCAGGAAGCATCGGATACGAGCGTCTTGCGTTCGAACTGATGCTGGCGGAGAAGACCAACTTCACCATCACCCGCATGGTCCGCCTCCTCGAGATCTCCCGCTGGGGCTACTACGCCTGGATCGGCGGAGCGCCGTCGCCGGCGTCGATGCGCCGGGTGCACATCGAGCAGAAAGTCTCCTTCTTCCACGGCGATTCCGACGAGGTCTACGGCGCCCCCGGGATCCTGGCCGATCTACGTGCGGACGGGGAGATCATCTCCCGCAAAACCGTCGCCGCGACCATGCGCCGCCTGGGATTGGCGGGCATCTGTCCGAAGAAGTGGAAGACGACCACCATCATCGACGCTCACAGCCGCCGCGTCATCGGGTGGGCCATCGCGGACCACATGCACACCGACCTCATCCAGGATGCCTCACGATGGCCATGGTTCCGTGCGGGGACCGCCCGGCGACGGTGATCGTCCACTCGGACCGTGGCACCCAGGGCGTCGGAACAGATCATTCTCTTCGCGGCAAAGAATGGCATCACCCGGTCGATGGGATACACCGGGATCTGCTGCGACAACGCCATGGCCGAGAGCTTCTTCGCGACCCTGAAAACCGAGTTCTACTACCGCCGGGTTTGGCCCACCCGAGCCCGCGCGATCCGCGGCGACGCGGACTGGATCGAGGACCGCTACCGCCGGCACTCCTCGATCGGGCACGTCACGCCAATGGACTTCGAAATGCAATACTCGTCACAGGCCGCAGAGATCCAACTCGCCGCTCAACCCGTGTCCACTCTCCGGGGTCAAGGCCATGTGTGGCTCGACCCTACTTCGTGAAAGTTGAGATCACACGCAAAGCCTGAACGACCCTTGTTGCCGCGCATCATCACCGCAATGATGGATTTATGGCAGATAAGCAGAACGATGTCGATGAGATCTGGGATGACTGGAAAGACGCGGTCACGATGACCGCCAGTGAGATCAAATCGTGGCTCGACACGGACGAATCCAAGGAGGTCGGACAAAAAATCGATGGCAGCGGAGAGTCCATCGGGCACAAGTCCGGTCGCAGGATCGTGACAATTCTTGGAACGAAGAAAGCCGATCTGACTGCGTCCGATGTCGAACACATGCATAAGGTGGTCAGCTACGTGAAGCGGCACAGGGCACAGGGACCGGATTCTGATATCGAGCACTCACGATGGCGATACTCGCTGATGAACTGGGGAAATGATCCACTGAAGAAGGTATGACGTAATAGAAAGGTGCGGAGTTCACCAAGCGCGCCGCTGCAGGAGCGCCTGTTTCATCATGGGGCGGGTTCGGGAGGTGCGACGATTTCGGTGAATCCGGCTCGGTGGAACATGAAAACGGGGTTCCGACAAATCTCACAAGCAGCGTTTTGGCGCACCTGTATATAGGCGTGTTCAGCGCCGACGCAGCGTGGTTCGTCCTGTGCGTCGTGGCGTTTGGGACTGCCCCGCCGACGCAACGATCGCTGAAAAGGGTCTCGCACGAGCACCACCGCACCGATCCCCCGGAAGCTGGTCAACGTCCCCGCCTGGATCTCCTCCTCCCCGCGGCGCACTACGCTGCACCTGCCCGAGCACTGGCACTGTGAGAAACCCTGGACGGCCCTGTTCGACCAGAACTTCCGCCCACGACAACCCGCCTAATCGGACCAACCAACCAACCAGCCAGCATCGGCATCAACTGGAGTGCCAGGTATCACCCCGGGCCGCGAGACCCAGACCTCACCCGCACTTGAATCTCCCCAAGCCCGCCAAACCGAAATCAGGACTCGCTCAGGGGCACACCGGTGGATTGAGGCTAGGAGTCAGCGGCCCCCACGCCCGATAGACCTCAGAGCCGCGTTCACGCCGAGGGCTGTCCGGGCGCGGGCGCGGGGTGCAGGTGCTGCGTGTTCACGGGCTTCAAGTTCGACCACGTCTGCCTTCTATCGCATTTGCGCGGCGCAGATCCAACTTGTCACGCTTGCGGAGCTCCTGATCACAACGGCGCACGACGTAGAAAACCAAGCTGACGACCATCAAAACAACAACGATCACGGCGACGATCCACAACACATCGGCGGTATCCATTCGTGTTCCGCCCCTGGTAACGCAGGCGTTGGCGGTCTAGATGGCTTTCCTGAAAATGCGCTTCGCATGCTAGCCCCCCGGGTGCACTCCCCGCAGGTGTGTACATACGAGTTGATGCATATGATCATTGCGGAAACGAAAGGAATGAAAACTTGAGCGGCACTGACAAATTCAAGAATGACGGAGAAAAAGTCATCGGTATGGCTAAAGAAGCGGCGGGTGGTGCCACGGACAACGACAAACTCCAAGCCGAAGGCAGGGCCAATCAAACAAAAGCCGACCTGAAGCAGGCCGGCGAAGACATCAAAGACGCCTTTCGAGGTTGATCATCATCGCGTCCGAACGGCAGCGCCAGGACCGAGAGACTCCTCGGAGGATCGCGCGGCGCGCCGTCACGCTTATCGTTCGCCGCTACCGACAAAACTCGGAGATTAGAGGATCAGCATGAATGGCAATGGCAGCACCCAGAATGAACCGATTGAGGCCCAGCACTCTCAATCGGATGACTACAAGGTCGCGGGGATTCTCGCACAGGAGGAGGCAGACCTCGCTGGCCACAGCAAGCCCCAAGTTCTCGACGCGTTGCGTGAACGGTTCGCAAATACTGGTACACCCTGAGCGAGGCAGCTCTCCAGGACCATGCACGTCGTATTGCCGGACTGCACCCAAATGATTTCTCAAGCAAGTGACCGTGACTAAGTAGCGGCACGCGGCGGCAAATTTTTTTGGATGCCAATAGGAGCCAGCGAAACCAGGCGGCGATGCAAATGTCTCGTTAACTCAGGACGCGGCCAGTATTTGACTTGAGCGACACTCCGAAGTGCGCTTCGACGCTGCCCGTATTCCCCGGGTGAGCCCACCTTCGTTTCTCTGCCCCGTCGCAGCTATGGCCTGGAGAATCTTGGCCCGGCGTCATCTTGAACTTGAAATGGTACCCACCGGACCTGCCTCTCGCTCGCGCCACTGCGAGCCCGGTAACGGTGTGCTCCGAAATGAGTGGTCGCTCCGATTCGGCCAGGCCGCGAAGATCCCGAATACGATCTTTCCGGGGTGACGTCCGTCTGATCTGACCGGTGTGTACCCGGCGCCTACGACTCGGTCAATGGCAGTGACGGGGACGAAATTATCGAACTTACATGCGACGTTGTCCTCATCACTGATGTGCTGATGAGCCATCCGGGGACCGGGACTCATCCGAGCAGAGTGGTATCCGTTTCTCGGGCCAGGCACTCGGTCTGAGCGTGAAACTCGGCGTGGTGTTCCGCTGTCCTAATAATGATGGACCAAGGCGACCCGTCCAGTCCCGACAACTTCGTCGCATTTTGCCAGACGTACAGCCACAGGCCGAGCATGGCCTCGTCGACCGCGGCCGGGGTCTTTAGATGGTGGTTGCAGATCGCAAACGTCGTGACGCTCAAGTGGTCGTAGATCAGGCCGAACGCGGCCTGATTACCGGAAGCCATGCTGAGCATCAGCGTCTGCTGATCAGATGCCTCAGACTTCGGCGTCACTGCACTGGTCCGCTTCGATAGCTCGCGTCCGTTGACATTGTTCTGCACATAGGATCTCCACTGCTGAAATGCCGAGGCTCGTGACATGTGGTGAAACTTGATTATGACCAAGTGATCTACGTGCGATACAGGTTGAGGTCATCGCGACACTAGCACTCGCTGCCGGTCTGGGGCTGTCTCCTGAACGGTTGAGTCGTGATTCGAGAAGATATCAGTGCCGGACACCGACGCCTCACCGGAATTTACAACGCCGGTGGAAGCGAACACGGACTTTCCACATTTCTGCTGACTACCGCAGAAGTCGCAGGCCATATTGGCCAACTCCTCTCGGCCGACGACGACTGGCCGATCAGTGGCCTCACCCAGCCTCACCCAAGAGGAAGTGGTCCTCCTCCTCGGCGAAATCAGCGGTTGGGGAGCCTACGATGCACGGCTATTGGTCATGCCACCGGACGCCTCGGTTCCGAACACCGTAAGGGGTTCGGCTACCGTATCTCTGCCAGCGCGGGGCTGCGAAGGGGGTTCAACCGACTTACGGTCCAGATGACGGCGGCGAAAATGACGGTGGCAACAGCGATAGCAAGGGCATAGAGCGCGACGATGCCGTATCCCTGTGCCGGGTTCAAGAAGGGGTAAGGCACCCATCCGTCGGTTGCCCCGCGGAGGAGCACGACCATGATCCACACGATGGGGTAGATGAGGGCAATCCATAGTTCGTTCCATCGGAGTGGGCTGCGGTCGTTGAAGATCAGCCAATCGAGGGCTGCGTAGAGGGGCAGGACGACGTGCAGCACGGTGTTGGCCCAGGCCAGAGAGACGCCTCCTTCGAGCCCGGCGAGCAGCAAGTTGTAAACGAATCCGGTGATAACTATGTAGGTTGTGGCACACCCGCGCGCTAATACCAAACGTAGGGATTGGTGTCTCCCGGAGAAGGAAACGAAGGCGGAGACTGCCAGCACAATGACCACAATGATGTTGCTCTGCATCGTGAAAAACCCAAAAAAGTTGAAAGGGTTGATCGTGGCGTGGGTGGCTGTGTCGAAGAATGTCGACACGATCGCCGCTATGCCGAGGAGCACGATGGTCAGGCGAAGTGAAGGAGCAAGGAGTTTCATATTTCGTCTCTGATCGGTGGTGCGGGTGCTGTGCACCTCTGTGTCAAGAATCCTAAGGGCTGCGACTTACACGGCAGATGCCAGTGCTGGGGAACTGATGCCCCTGAATTTGATTTCACGGCCCGGGGTGCATGCGCGAAGGATCGATGGGGCCATTAGCTCCCAGGCCTTTCGGTCGCTGGCGCACGAGCCACGACCGCGGTTCCCTGCGGGACCTGGACGGGTCGGCCAGGCATTCGCCCGGCTCGCGCGGCGTGACTATGTCAGTCGCGAAGCAGCGCATCGCAGCGAACGCATCCGAGAGCGCGCTGCTCCTTTTCCTGCCCAAGGGCGCAGTGGTGTTGACCATGACGCGGACAGCGTTTGAGAACTCCGGCCGTGCAGGCGAGTTCGGGCAGCACTGCTACGCGCCCGACTTCTATAGCTTCGAAAACACCCTCGTCGACAAATGATCGGGCACCTGACCCGGAATCTCAGGGGTGCAACAACCTAAGTATCGAGACTGTCGCTGCGGTGCGTCCCGCTAGAATTCCACGCCTTAGGCGGCATCAACGCGGGCACGATCCTGGCGGTTGTGCCCTTGCGGCGGTAGAGGTGTCCTTGCTCAGGGTCGCCGTCCATGACGCTGGCGTCGGCTTGAATGATGGCGTGCCAGAGGGCCTTGAACCGGGCGACTTCTCCCGGGTGGAGCCACCAATGGGCGCACCACGGTATGGGTTTAGTTCCGACGACCTCGACAGTGGCGAGGTGGCTGGTGAGCCAGTCGAGGAACATTTGGCGGACGTCGACCATGGCCTCGTCAATGCTCGGTCGAGTCGCAGTCGTCGTGCTCCGCCATGTGCTGCCAAGTTGATCATGTAGTGGTTTGGGTCGGCGTTTATCTGCACGGCACGCGCGGCCGCGTCGGGCGTAAACGACCCCAGTTTGGCGCGCTCACGAGGCACTCAGCCGAACTGCACGCCGCGCTGCACCAGGAACGGCTGCGGGTCGACGGCGGTGCCGTCCGTTCGCACCTCGAAGTGCAGGTGGCAGCCGGTGGAGGCCCCGGTGCTGCCGACGCTCGCGATGACCTGCCCGGCGATGACCGTCTCGCCGACGCTCACGAGGGTCTGGCCTTCGGCAAGATGCGCGTAGCCGGTGGCGATACCGTTGCTGTGGTTGATCAGGATCCAGTTGCCGTAGGTACCCAGAGGTGCTGCCGTGGCCACGACCCCCGCGCTCGCCGCATAGACGGCCGCCCCGCACGCCGTGCCGATGTCGGTGCCGCCGTGGAAGTCGTTCACCTCAGGCAGCGGTTTATCGTGCCGGGGACCGAAGGCATCCGTCAGGGAGCCGACTGCCGGCGCGGCCCAGCCCGCACTGCTCGGCTGGCCTCGGAGCCGGCCGCCGAAGTCGTCGGTGCCGGCCGCGGGAACCAGGTTGGGCAGCGGTGTCAGAACCAGGGCGACCGGCGTGCTCGCCGCGAGATCGGCCACCTTAGCGGAGGCCGCATCGAGCTCCTGCTGGGCGCCCTCCATAGCGAGGCGGGTGTCGGCGAGCGGGATGGCCTCGATCGCTGCCCGAAGTGCGGCGTCCTGGTCCTGCAGCGCATTCTCACGTTTCGTGTCGGCGTCGACCTGGGCCTGCACCTCTTCGAGGCTGTTCGTGAGCCGGTCCAGGCTTTCGAGCGTGGCGAGCCGGGTGAGCAAATCATTACCGTCGCTGCTGCCCGCGAGCAGCACGTCCACGGCCTCGGGCCCCGATCGCTGCAGGGTGGCGCGAACGAGCGTCGCCAGCGCCCGCCGGGATGCCTCGGCCCTGGCGGCGGCGTCGGCGCCGTGGTCGCGCACCAGATCGGCCTGAACGACAGTGGCGTCATAGTCGGCCTTTGCCCCGGCGTAGGCCAGTTTCGCTGCGTCGTAGGTGGCCTGAGTGGCGGCGGCGGTCGTTCGGGCGTCTGCTGCTGCTGCCCGGGCGGCGGATGCCTGGGCCTCGGCCGTGCGGGCGGCCGCGGCCGCTTGCTGGGCTGAGAAGGCGGCGGCCTGCGCTACTTCTACTGCTGCTGCAGCTCGATCGGCTGAGGCGGATCCGGCATCCGCGGTCAGCTCTGCCGGTGCCGGTACCTGTGCAGTCGGCTCGGCGGACGGTTCAGGCTTCGTGGGTGCGGACGGCTCTTCGCCGAACGCTGGGGGAGTGGTGGGTGTTGGTGTCGGGGTCGGCTCACCCGTCGGCTCCGTGGTGGGGGCTGGAGCCGGTGCCGGTTCGAGCGTGGGGGTAGGGGTGATTGTTGGCTCGGGCTCGGGCTCGGGCTCGGGCTCGGGCTCGGGCTCGGGGACGGGTGTCGGGGTGAGCGTCGGCACCGAGGAAGAAGTCGGCGCATTGATGGGGCAGGGCGCGGCGACCGAGTCGACCGGATCCGCGGCCGGCGGGGCATTCGTCGAGAGGAGCGTGGGACATGTCTCAGGGACAGCGGGCACCGCGGCAGCCGGATCCTCCGTTGCAGCAATAGGGGCGTCGTCGGCGAGGGACCGTGTGGGTGTCCCGAAAATCGCGAGGGCGACGATGACGGCGGCGGCGAGCGGCGTCGCCAGGTACCGCGGCGGGACCGGGGGCAGGGAAAGGCGGAGACGAAATCGGGGGGAGAGGTTCATGAGTCTCCGCAGTTCACTGTTTCAGGGCATCGATTCAGGGCATCGACGGGCAATCCCGGGGCGGTTGCAACGGGTTAGCGGGTCACATCATGACATGGGCCCGAGGGGCCGACAAGCGATTGACGCAGCCCGGATGCCTTGCTGCCCTGCGACGCCTGCGGGGCCTCAGGCCAGCGGCCCGACCACGCCCGCCGCGGCATCCCGCACCGCGCCCGACGCCACGAGGCCCACGATCGCCTCGATCTCGGGGGAGAGAAACCGGTCGTGGCCGGGGCCGTCGGCCACCGTGCGCACGAGGGCCCGCACCGCGCCGGTCGCCGCGCCGGGAGCGAGCGGCGCGCGCAGGTCGAGCGACCGCGACGCCGTCATCACCTCGATCGCGAGCACCCGGCCGAGGCCGTCGATCGAGTGCCGCAGCTTGCGGGCGGCCGCCCAGCCCATCGACACATGGTCCTCCTGCATGGCCGACGACGGGATCGAGTCGACGGATGCCGGCACCGCCAGCCGCTTCAAAACCGACACGATCCCGGCGGCGGTGTACTGGGCGATCATCAGCCCCGAGTCGACTCCGACCTCGTGCGCCAGGAACGGCGGCAGTCCCTTGTTGCGGTTCGCGTCGAGGTGGCGGTCGGTGCGCCGCTCGCTCATGCTCGCGACGTCCGCGGCGGCGATCGCGAGGAAGTCGAGCACGTAGCCCACCGGGGCGCCGTGGAAGTTGCCGTTGGACTGCACCCGGCCGTCAAGGGTGACCACGGGATTGTCAACCGCGCTGGCCAACTCGCGGCCGGCGATCAGGGCGGCGTGGTCCATCGTGTCCCGGGCGGCGCCGTGCACCTGCGGGGCGCAGCGGATGGAGTAGGCGTCCTGCACGGTGGGGTCGTCGGGACCGGAGTGGCTGGCGAGCAGCGGGGAACCGGCCAGCAGCGTGCGCAGATTGGCCGCGCTCGTGGCCTGGCCGAGCTGGGGGCGGAGGGCCTGCAGGTCGGCGGCGAAGGCGGCATCCGTGCCGAGGAGGGCCTCGACACTCATGGCCGCAGCGATGTCGGCGGTCGTGAGCAGGCGGGACAGGTCGGCGAGGGCGAGCACGAGCATCCCGAGCATGCCGTCGGTGCCGTTGATCAGGGCGAGCCCCTCCTTCTCGGCCAGCACGACCGGGGTGATGCCGGCCGCGGCCAGGGCCAGACCGCCGTCCATCAGGGTGCCGGACGCATCCCGCACCAGCCCCTCGCCCATCACCGCGAGCGCGCAGTGCGCGAGCGGTGCGAGGTCGCCCGAGCAGCCGAGCGAGCCGTATTCGTGTACGACGGGGGTGATCCCGGCGTTGAGCAGGGCCGCGTAGGTCTCGGCGACCACGGGCCGCACGCCGGTGCGCCCGGTCATCAGAGTCGACAGGCGTAGCAGCATCAGCGCGCGCACGACCTCGCGCTCGACTTCGGGACCGCTGCCCGCGGCGTGCGAGCGCACCAGGCTCGCCTGCAGCTGGGCGCGGCGGTCGCTCTCGATGAACGTCGTCGCAAGAGCCCCGAATCCGGTAGAAATCCCGTAGTGCGGGTGCACGTCCTGCGCGAGTCCCTCGATGATGCGGCGGGTCGAGGCGACGCCCTCACGCGCCGCCGCGGGCAGCAGGACGGGCGCATCGCGGCGGGCCACCGCGGTGACGTCGGCGAACGAGATCGGGCCGGTACCCACGGTGACGGATGCGCTAGCGAGGTTCATACTCCGATTCGACACCAGCCGGACCGCCTGCACGACGGGATTAGAGTGGATGCTGTCCGGGATACCGGACATTCAGCGGTGCCGTTCACGCACACCGTTCACGGGAGGCAGGCGCATGACCCCGTCGAAGGTTCCGGCGGCGCAAAGCACGCTGCGCATCCTCTCCCATCTGGCCACGCAGCGTGGCCCGGTGCCGGCGTCCCAGATCGCCACGGCCCTCGGCCTGCCCCGCTCGAGCGTTTACGACCTGCTCGCGGTGCTCGCCGATCAGGGCTTCGTGGTGCACCTGCCCGAGGAACAGCGATACGGCCTCGGCCTGGCCGCCTTCGAGCTGAGCTCGGGCTTCTCCCGGCAGCAGCCCCTCTCACACCTTGGCCGTCCGCTCGTCGCTGCGCTGGTCGACCGGCTCGGTGAGAGCGCCCACCTCGTCGTGCTGCACGGGCGCGACGTGATCTACCTCGTCGAGGAGCGCGCCCCCCGTCGCCCGTCGCTGGTGACGGATGTCGGCGTGCGCCTCCCGAGCCACCTCACCGCGAGCGGGCGTGCGCTCCTCGCCGCGCTGCCGGCAGCCCAGCTGCGGGCGCTGTACCCCAACGCCGCCGCCTTCGCCACGCGCCACGGCCGGGGACCACGCACCACGGCGGAGCTGCGCACCCTGCTTGAACAGGTGCGCCGAGACGGGTATGCCCTGGAGGACGGGGAGATCACGGAGGGGATGGCATCCGTCGCCGTCGCCGTGCGCGACCACGCGGGCTGGCCCGCCGCGGGCATCGCCGTCACCTTCTCACGCGAGCGCATCGCCGAGGCGGACTGGCCGGCGCTCGCCGCGCAGCTCGGCGGCACCGCCGCGCAGCTCTCCCGGCGCATCCGCGGCACGTAGCCCTGCGGCGCATGTGTTGCCTGCCCTCGGCTCCCCGCCTCCGCGCTGCCTGCCGTGGCTCGCGGCCTCCACAACGCTCGCGGCGCACCCTGTGGAGGCGGGCGCACGTTAGAACATGTGCCCGCTTTCCTACCCTGCGCCGCGAGGACGCGCCGCATCGCCGGCCCGCCGCCGCCAGACGGCCTCGCGGCTACTCACCGAGCGTCGTGTGCAGGAAGGCAGCTACCTTCTCGCGCATGGTTGCGTCGAGGATGCCGATCGAGTGCAGCGTTCCCGGCACCGTCACGAGCTCGTGGGCGACGCCCGAGCGTTCGAGTGCCGCCGCATACCCGGTGGCCTGCGACAGCGGAATGTACTCGTCGGTCGACGAGCCGAGGAATACGGGCGGATCGCTGCGGTCAAGGGTGCTCGCCGGCGACGCGGCTGTGGCATTGGCGCAGTCGCGCAGGGTTTCGCAGCCGACGTAGTCGCGCACAATGTTCTGCAGCCCCGCGGGGGCCCGGCCCGTGACGAGCGCCTTGTGGCTGAGGTCGAGCGGCGCGGAGAGTTCGGCGACCGCGGCGACCCGGGCCCCCGTGGTCAGCGACCCGGAACCGCGGGTGCCGAGCAGTGCGGCGAGGTTGCCGCCGGCCGAGCCGCCGAACACGCCGATCCGGTCGGGGTCGATGCCGTGGGTCTGCGCATTGACGGGGTCGCGGACCCACTCCACGGCCAGGACGGCGTCGTCGAGCGCGGCGGGGAACACGGCATCCGGTACCATCCGGTAGTTCACCGAGTAGGCGACGAATCCCTCGGAGGCGAGCCAGGCGCAGACTGCGCGCCAGTCGCTGTTGCCCTTGTCGCCTCGAGCCCAACTGCCGCCGTGGATGGAGATGACGGCCGGACGCAGCGCGGCCGCCGCGTCCTCCGATGACAGCACGATCGGCGGCGCCGCCTCGAGGGTCGTTTCCGCAGCGGGGGTGATCGCCGGCGAGCACACGTCGAGAGTGAGCACGGCACCGTCCGCCTGGGTGCCGTACTCAACATTTTCGTCGACCGTGATGCCACCTGGCCGCTCGAATGTTCGGATGCCGACGATCTGGGTCGTGACGAGCTCGCTGCGCTGGTCGCCGGGTTCGTCGGGCGTCACGGAATACAGCTGGGGGCGGAAGCCGCCGAGGAGGGCCGTCGCAGCCACGGCGATGCTCACCGCGCCGGCAATCGTCAGAAAACGGATGCGATGCGAGCCGAATCGGGGATGGCGTGGGCCGGTGTTCACGTGTGCTCCGAGCTGCGGGGTAGTGCATCGAGACTAATTCGTTTCTCGCGCCGCACCGAATCCCGTCCGGGAACGGGGCGGGGCGTCCTCGCCTGGATTAGCGCGTCGGCGTCGGGCCCGGGGCGGCGTTGGCCTCGTCGGCCTGGTCGCCCTCGTCGGCCTCCGGCAGGATATGCGGCCGAAGGGCGGTGAGAATGCGGGTGACGTCCATCGCGACCGTCGCCGCGACCCCCAGCGACATCACCGGGGCAGAGTTTCGCCGCTCGTCCAGCTCGGTCATCAGGTCCGTCAGAGCGGCACCCGCCTCGGCGAATGCCGCCTGCTCGTCATCATCCGTGTCCCAGTCCCGCAGCACGGCGGCCGCGGCGTGTAAGGTCCGGCCGAGCGCCGGCCGCAACTCGGGGTGCAACTCGAGCTGGACCGGCTGACCCCAGACCGCCGCGGCTAGCACCTCCGTCAAGTCGCGCACGTGGAAGGTCACGTCCTCAAGGGCCGACAGCTCGTCGTAGTCCGAGCGAAGATCCCGCTGATGCACGCGGGCGCGCGGGTTGCCCTTGCGGCTGTCATCGGCGTGACTGACCGCCACGCGCACCGCGCGGCCGACCGCCACGAGCTCCTGACTGCGGAAGGCCCAACCGTCCCGTTCAGGCGGCCAGCTGTCGGCCAGGGCGTCGGCCACCTCCGAGAGCTGGTCGGCCAGGGTGCGGCGAAAGCGGATCAGCTGCTGGCCGACGGCTTCGAAGGCCAACGGCGGAAAGAAGAGGAGGTTCACGGCGAGGCCGATCGCGATTCCCAGCGTCATCTGCACCAGATACCCGATGGAATAACCGTCGGCATTCGGCCCGCCGACGATCAGCACGAACAGCGCCGTCACCGGAATGTACTCCCGGCTGGAGCCGAACCAGCCGGTGGCCGAGATCGCGGCGCCGACGCCGACCGCGAGCGAGATGGTGAGAACGTTCGGCTCGCTCAGAACGATGACCGCCCCCGCGAGCAGGATTCCGACGGTGAGGCCGCCCAGGGTCTGCAGGGCGTTCCGCACCGAACTCATCAGCGTCGGGTACATGCTCACTAGCGCGCCCAGCGGGGCGTAGTAGGGGTAGTCATCCGCCACACCAGGCAGCAACGGCGCGATCGACCAGGCGATGGCGACGGCGATGGCGGCCTTGACCGCCTGCACGATTCTCGGGCTGGTCGCGGCCACTCCCAGCCAGGACACCGTCCTCCGTGCGCGATGCACACTCACCTGCGCCAAAGTGCCGGCGGCTGCCCGATCCCGGGTCATGGCAGGGTTCCCGGGATCGTCTTGGCAAAGCAGACGCTGAAGGCTTCGCCCACGTACTGACCGAATAGGGGAACCTCCCGGTAGCCGACGCTCCGATAGAAGGAGAGCGCGGCATAGCTCTCCGGTCCGGTCTCCAGCACGATTTCTCGGATGCCGCGGGCCGCGGCATCCGTCTCGATCCCCGCCAGCAGGCGGGCGGCCACGCCGCGGCCCCGGGCGTCGGGGTGCACGAACATGCGCTTCAGCTCCGCCGCGCTGGTCGTACCGGCCCCACCCACCAGCGCGGCGATCCCCAGGGCGCGGGCCGTCGCATCCCGCACGACGTACACGGCGACACCCGGCTGCTCGAGCTCGTCGACGTCGAGCAGAAAGTTGCTCTCCGGTGGGTACAGTGAGTGGGCGTAATCGCCGCTCAGTCGCAGCAACTCGGCGATCTCCGGCTGCCGCGGGGACTCAATGTTGATGGTCGTCAGCATGTGAACAGAGTAAGCGGTGAAGGTGATCCGTGACATTGCGGCATCGATCAGGTAACGTAGACAGGTCGGCTCTTGACACCGTGTGTTTTTTTGTGTGCGCGGATGGGTTTGTAAGTCAGGATGGGCCGGTTTTCCAGTAATCCGCTGGTGAAAAATCACTGTATGTGAACGGCCCCGGCCATAGACTGCCCGGGTTCTCAGGTTGCGTCGCGTGTGCGGCGTTGTTCTGCCATGTACCCAATACAACCCAGGAACATTCTTCATGCCTAAGAACTTCGATCCCAAGTACTCCGCCAAGGGTGGACCGTCCAAGGGCGGCAGCAAGAGCCCCGGACACCGCGGCCACAACGCCGCCGAGGGTGCACCCAAGAAAGCCCGGTGGAACGCCGGCGAGCGGGCCGACCGTGCCGCCGGCCG
This sequence comes from Cryobacterium sp. TMT2-17-1, assembly GCF_004402765.1. Classification (NCBI taxonomy): domain Bacteria; kingdom Bacillati; phylum Actinomycetota; class Actinomycetes; order Micrococcales; family Microbacteriaceae; genus Cryobacterium; species Cryobacterium sp. TMT2-17-1. Next base: position 13,659 of record NZ_SOGC01000022.1, on the reverse strand, counting down.
CCCCGCAGGCAATGACCGGTCGGCCTACGGTAACGGCCGCCCTGCCGGCAACGACCGCCCGGCCTACGGCCAGCGCTCCGAGCGCCCCGCCTACGGCGACCGCCCGAACCGCAGCGACCGTCCCTCTTCTGGTGGCGCCCCGCGCGGAGACCGCCCCTCGTACAACAGCGACCGTCCCCGCAGCGACCGTCCCGCGTACAACACTGACCGTCCGTCCTACGGCGACCGTGCCCCGCGTACGGATCGTCCGGCGTACAACAACGACCGTCCGCGCACTGACCGTCCGTCCTACGGCGATCGCGCCCCGCGTACGGATCGTCCGGCGTATACCAACGACCGTCCGTCTTACGGCGACCGTGCCCCGCGTACGGATCGTCCGGCGTACAACAACGACCGTCCGCGCACGGACCGTCCGTCCTACGGCAACGACCGACCCTCTTACGGCGACCGAGCCCCGCGCACGGATCGTCCGGCGTACAACAACGACCGTTCGCGCACGGACCGTCCGTCCTACGGCAACGACCGACCCTCCTACGGCGACCGTGCCCCGCGTACGGATCGTCCGGCGTACAACAACAACGACCGTTCGTCCTACGGCGACCGTCCGGCCCGCACCGAGCGTGGCGGCTACGACCGTTCCGAGCGTTCGAACTCCGACCGTCCGGCGCGTCCGGCCCGCTCGGCGTCCGATGGCGGCCACTCCAGCAACTTCTACCCCGACCGCGACACCAAGGCGCACTTCGCCGCTGGTGACGACGTCGTGCTTGAGCGCCTCGAAGCCATCGCGACGACGGCTGCCGAAGTCGTCGGCGTGACCTTCGGCGACCTGGGCCTCGGTGAGAACATCGTGCGCGAGCTCGCCACCCTCGGTGCCGCAGCGCCGTTCCCGATCCAGGCCGCGACCATCCCGGACGTACTCGCCGGGCGCGACGTGCTCGGCCGTGGCAAGACCGGTTCCGGCAAGACCATTGCCTTCGGCGCTCCCCTCGTGGAGAAGCTGCTGGAGAACAACGGCGCCAAGGACCGCAAGATGGCCCGCAAGCCCCGCGCGCTCATTCTGGCCCCGACCCGTGAGCTGGCCCTGCAGATCGACCGCACCATCCAGCCCATCGCCCGCAGCGTCGGCCTCTTCACCACCCAGATCTACGGCGGCGTTCCGCAGTACCGCCAGGTCAGCGCCCTCCAGCGCGGCGTGGACATCATCATCGGCACCGCCGGTCGCATCGAAGACCTCATCGAGCAGGGTCGCCTCGACCTCAGCGAGGTCGTCGTCACCGTCCTTGACGAGGCCGACTACATGTGCGACCTGGGCTTTCTCGAGCCGGTTCAGCGCATCCTGCGTCAGACCAAGAAGGGCGGCCAGAAGCTGCTCTTCTCGGCCACCCTCGACAAGGGCGTCGCCTCGCTGGTCAAGGAATTCCTGGTCAACCCGGCCGTGCACGAGGTTGCCGGCGAAGATCAGGCCTCCTCCACCATTGACCACCGTGTGCTCGTCATCGAACACCGCGACAAGAGCGCCATCATCGGCCAGCTCGTCGACCGCCAGGGCAAGACGCTGATCTTCTCGCGCACCCGTGCCTACGCCGAACAGCTCGCCGAGCAGCTCGAAGACGCCGGCGTGAAGGCCACGAGCCTGCACGGCGACCTGAACCAGGCTCGCCGCACCCGCAACCTGCAGATGCTGACCAGCGGTCGCGTCAACGTGCTGGTGGCAACGGATGTCGCGGCTCGCGGCATCCACGTGGACGACATCGACCTGGTCATCCAGGCCGACGCTCCCGACGAGTACAAGACCTACCTGCACCGCTCCGGTCGTACCGGGCGCGCCGGCAAGTCCGGTACCGTCGTCACGCTCATCCCGAAGCAGCGTCGCCGCCGCATGGATGAGCTGCTGGGCCGCGCCGAGATCGAGGCCTCCTTCACGAACGCGGCCCCCGGCGACACGTCGGTGCGCGACCTCGCCGGAATGTAGTCGGCAGCAACTCCAGCACCTCCTGAAATAACGCGAGAAGGGGCATCCGCCGTCACGGTGGATGCCCCTTCTCGCGTTGCGGGTCGGGCAGGTCTCAGCGGCGAGCTGCGCGATGCCCGGCTGCCCGCACGATGGCTTTTCGGACCTCCTCGATCCAGAGCACCGACGACCCGACCAGCACGCACAGACCCCATTGGCCCGACGTGAGGGAGGTCGTGTCGAAGAGTCCCTGGAGCACGTCCATCTGCACCACGAGGACCTGCAGGATGATCACGGCGGTGAGTGCCAGCCAGATGCTGCGGTTGGTGAACGTCTGGAGTGAGAAGACGGAGTGGGTGTCCGAGCGCACGTTGAGCAGGTTGAACACCTGGTAGAAGACGAAGGTCGTGAACGCGAGGGTGGTGGCGAAGGCCGCGTTGCCCGCACTGTCCGGGAACAGGGCGGACGCCTGGGTCAACACGGTCAGGGTTCCCGCGGCCATGACGAGGCCAAGCCCGAGAATACGCAGCATCCTGTCCCGAGTGAGCAGAGGTTCGTCGGACGGGCGCGGAGGCCAGCTCATCGTTCCGGGTTCGGCCGGATCCAAGCCGAGCGCCAGTGCGGGTGGGCCGTCCATGATGATGTTGACCCAGAGGATCTGAAGCGCCGTGAACGGCGCGCCCGCGGCCCACCCGGTGACGCCCGCGATCAGGAAGATGAGCACGAATCCCCACGCCGTGGTCAGCTGGAACCTGACGAACTTCAGGATGTTGGCGTAGATGCCGCGTCCCTCCTGCACCGCGGCGACGATCGTGGAGAAGTTGTCGTCGGTGAGGATCATGTTTGCGGCGCCTTTGGAGACATCCGTGCCGGTGATACCCATGGCGATGCCGATGTCGGCCTGCTTCAGGGCCGGCGCGTCGTTGACGCCGTCACCGGTCATTGCAACGACATTGCCGCCGGCCTGCAACGCCCTGACCACCCGGATCTTGTGGGCCGGGGTGACCCGGGCGAGTACCCCGTAGTCAGCGGCCCGGGCGGCGAGCGCGTGATCGTCGAGGTCGTCCAGCGTAGGACCGGCAGCAGCCTCTCCGGGCAGGCCCAGGTTGCGGGCGATGGCCGAGGCCGTCACGAGATGGTCGCCCGTGATCATGTGCACGCGGATGCCGGCGCCGAGCGCCACCGCGATGGCCTTGGCCGCCTCAACCCTGGGTGGATCGACAATTCCGACGATGGCGTAGAGGGTCAGACCGGTGACCAGGGAGCGACCCGAGTCGTCGCCCGGAACGGTGCCGGCGTCGAGGGTGCGTCCGGCGACCATGATCGTGCGCAGGCCCTCACCGGCCAGTTCCTGGATGGTGTCGTGGATTCGTTGCTGCATGGTGGCATCGAGAGGGCGGATGCCGTCGTCGGTGAGCACCGAGTCGGTCAGGGGCAGCAGTGCGCCCGGTGCGCCCTTGGCGAAGCAGCGGTGTCCGGGCGGTCGCGGCAGTCCGGTCGTCGGCTCTGCCGGCCGGTGGAATGTGGCCATGAATTTGTAGTCGGAGTCGAAGGGCACTTCGGCTACCCGGGGGTGGGTCCGCCTCGCAGCTGCGACGTCGATGCCGCCCTTCTCGGCGAGAACGGCCAGGGCTCCTTCGGTGGGGTCGCCGACCAGCACGCCGTCGTTCAGTACGGCGTCATTGCACAGGGCCATGGTTAGGAACGCCTCGGTGAGGTCAGGCAGGGGCCGGTCATCACCGGTGAGGATCCGGCCGTCGGTGGAGTAGCCCTCGCCGGTGATGCGGAAATCGCGGCCATGGGTGTGCAGTCGGCGGGCCGTCATCTCGTTCATGGTCAGCGTGCCGGTCTTATCGGTGGCGATATGGCTGACGCTGCCGAGGGTTTCCACCGCCGAGAGCTGCTTGATGATGGCGCCTCGGGCGGCCAGCCGGGAGGCGCCCATCGCCAGGGTGAACGCGACGACCGCGGTGAGACCCTCAGGAATGGTCGCCACGGCCAGCGAGACGGCGGTGATCAGCAGCTCGGTCCAGGAGTCCCCGCGCAGGAGGCCCAGCACGAAGACGATCGCCACCACGACCAGCGCCGCAACGGTGAGCAGCTGGGCCAGCTGGTCGATCCTCCGCTGCAACGGTGTTTGGTCGTTCTTCACCTCGTTCAACAGCACCGCGATGCCGCCGACGGCCGTGCCCATGCCGGTGTCGGTGACCACCATGGTGGCGCGGCCGCGAGTGACCAGGGTGTTCATGAAAAGCATGTTGGTGCGGTCTGTGAGCGGCAGTTCCGCATCGTCCAGAGCGGGAATCGTCTTCCCGACCGGCTCGGATTCCCCGGTCAGGGTCGCCTCGGCCACCTGCAAGCCGGCATTCTCGATGATGCGACCGTCCGCCGGAACGGAGTCCCCGGCATCGAGGAGCACGATGTCGCCCGGCACAAGATCGGAGAATTGCACCTCGAGTTCGGTTCCGTCCCGCCGAGCGACGGCCTTGCCTTCCGACAGCTGCTGCAGCGCCTGGAGGCTGCTCTCGGCCCTCCGCTCCTGCACATAATTCAGAACCGTGTTGAGGATGATCACGACCAGGATTACGATCGGTGTCTCGAGTTCTTGCGAGACGACGGCGCTGACGACCGCGGCCACCAGGAGCACGATCGTCATCTTCTCGCCGAGAAGGCGCACGATCTTGCGCCAGGTCGGCACGCGTTTCGGCTTACGCAGCAAGTTCGGTCCGTATCGCCGACGGCGGTCGTCGACCTCGGATGCGGCGAGCCCGGCGCGGACGTCGACGTCCTGGGCCGCCGTGGTTTCAGCGGCCGAGAGGGTGTGCCAGGCGGCGTGCTCGGTGGCCGCCGCTGCGGGAGAGGTGGTGGACATCCGTCTGGGTCAGCGATTCGGCCGTTTGCGCGTCACCAGCACTGGGCAGACCGAGAGCCGGGTGCACTGGTCGCTGACCGAGCCCAACAACAGTCCGGCCAGGTTGCCGCGCCCGCGGGAACCGACCACGAGCATCCGCGCCTCACGCGACACCTCGATCAGGCTGCGGGCAGGCCCCGCATGCACGGCCCGGTAGTCGACGGTCACGTTCGGGAAGGCATGCACCAGCGCAGCGGTGTCCTCGATCAGTGCGGCCCGAACCGCCTCCGAGTATTCGGCGAACGTCGACACGTAGCCGAACTCCCAGTTCGCGGGCCTGGGGGCGGTGTCGATTGACCAGGCGCGCACGATCACGACCGGGGCGTGCAACTGATCGGCGAGCCCGAGCGCCGTGCTGAGCGCGTGGTCTGCGAAGGCCGAGCCGTCGTGGCCGACGACGATGCTGCCGGCCGGCGACGGCGCCGGCGTGGACGCCTCGGCGGTTTCCGGTGTGCCTGCAGGGGTGGTGCCTTCGGTGCTCACGGCGGACTCTCCAAACTGGGGGATGAATGAGGAAGAACGATCAGAACACTCCCAGATTAGCGAACTGCCGTTCAGGTGTCCAACTTGGGGGGTGAGACCGGCACGAGCACGGCGAGCAGCTCGTCGAGTTCGTGTCCTTCGGACACCGGATGCCGGAACAGTCTCCCGGGGGCGATCTGGTAGCTGTTGCGCCGCCCGACCCGGGTTCTCGTGATGTAACCGCTCGCCACGAGATCGGCGATGATCTTCTGGGCCCCGCGCTCGGTGACGCCCACCCGGGAGGCCACTTCGCGCATCCGGCACTGCGGATCCCGCGCGATCGTGACGAGAACGTGTGCGTGGTTGGTCAGGAACGTCCAGCGGGCGTCGCTCCCGGGGGTGGGCCGGGGCTCCTGGTCAGGGTCCGATGCGTTCATGTAAGTGAGATTAGTCCACCGGTGTCGCGCCGTCTTGCGCCCGGGGCACGAACGGCGGCCGGTCGGGCGCGTCGACGATCAGGTTCGTGATGCGCGCGGTGCACAACCGACGGCCCTGGTCGTCGCTGATCACGATCTCGTGGCAGGCGATCGTGCGCCCGAGCCGGATGGCCGTCGCCACCCCGGTCACGATTCCCGACCGCGCCGCGAGGTGGTGGGTCGCGTTGATGTCGAGGCCCACCGCGCTTCGCCCCGGGCCCGCATGGATCACGGCAGCCCACGAGCCGAGAGCCTCGGCGAAGGCGACGGATGCCCCGCCGTGCAGCAGCCCGAAGGACTGTCGGTTGCCCTCCACCGGCATCGTCGCGACGACCCGCTCCGCGGACTGCTCGAGGATGGTCACGCCCATCTTCTCGTCAAGTTCGCCGAGCGTGATCTTCCAGTTCTCGTTCACGTGTCTCCTCTATTCGGTGGTCGAGCTCGCCGAGACCCGCGAGCCCGGCGCCACCCGCAGCCCGTCGAGCGCCACCGCGAGCACATCGTTGGCGAGTTGACCGGCATCTTCCGGCCCCTCCGGCCGGTACCACTCCACGATCGAGTTCACCATGCCGAACAGCAGCCGGGTCACGATCCGAGGGTCGATGTCGCCGCGCAGGGAACCCTCATCGCGGGCCTCCACCACGAGGGCGGATACGGCCCGGTCGAATAAGCGGCGGCGGGCGAGCGCGGCGCGCTCGACATCCGTGTTTCCGCGCACCCGTAGCAGCAGCGTCACGTAGGGCAGCCGGGAGGTGAGCACCTCCACGGCTCCGCGCAGCACCGCGGCGAGCCGGTCGATGGCCGGGCCGCACTGGGCGCTCTGCTTGAGCAGCACCCCTTCGAGTCCGTCGAGGGCCTCGCCGAGAGCCTGTTCCAGCAGCTCCTCCTTCGAGGTGAAGTGGTGGTAGATCGCCGATTTCGACAGGCCGAGGCGGGTCGCGAGCACGCCCATCGAGGTGGCGTCGTAACCGAACTCGTTGAAGGCGGCGACCGCCACCTCGAGAATGGCGGGCTGGTCGTATCCGGGGCGGCCACGCTTGGCCAGGGCTGGTTCAGACATAATCGAGAAGTCTGTCACGAGCCGGGTTTCCGGAGGAACGACCGGCCCGTGACTGCGCGGGTTGTGCGGCAGACTCAGCGCAGGTCGTAGACACGCTTGTGCTTGCCGGTGCTGCGCTCGAGCGTGCCGGGTTCGACGATCAACACGTTGACGCTGGACCCGATCAGGTCCTTGATCTTATGGATCAGCAGCGCTGAGGCGATGTCGGAGGCGACATCGCTGGCGTGCTCGTGCCGTTCGATCCGAACGGTCAGTTCGTCCATCCGGTTCGGCCGGGTCAGCTCGATCACGAAGTGCGGGGAGAGGCTCGGGATGCTGAGCACGATCTCCTCGATCTGGGTCGGGAACAGGTTGACGCCGCGCAGGATGATCATGTCGTCGTTGCGACCCGTGATCTTCTCCATCCGGCGCATGCCGGGGCGCGCCGATCCGGGCAGCAGGCGGGTCAGGTCGCGGGTTCGGTAACGGATGACCGGGAAAGCTTCCTTGGTCAGCGACGTGAACACGAGCTCACCCTGGGTGCCGTCAGGCAGCACGAGTCCGCTGTCGCCGTCGATGACCTCGGGCAGGAAGTTGTCCTCCCAGAGGTGCGGTCCGTCTTTCGTCTCGATGCACTCGTTGCCCACGCCCGGGCCCATCACCTCGCTGAGCCCGTAGATGTCGAGCGCGTCGAAGTCGAGGCGGTCTTCCAGCTCGAGCCGCATCTGATTGGTCCACGGCTCTGCGCCGAGCACGCCCGCCTTCAGGCTGGACGAGCGAGGGTCCATGCCGGCCGCGACCATCGCATCCGTGATCGTCAGCAGGTAGCTGGGCGTGGCCATGATGACGTCCGGTTCGAAGTCCTGGATCATCTTGACCTGCTTGTTGGTCTGGCCGCCGGACATCGGGATGGCGGTGGCGCCCAGCGCTTCGATGCCCGCGTGCGCGCCGAGGCCGCCGGTGAAGAGGCCGTAACCGTACGCGTTGTGCACGCGCATGCCGGGCCGCACGCCGGAGGCGCGAAGGCTGCGCGCCACCAGGCCCGCCCACATCCTGAGGTCCTTCTTCGTGTAGCCGACGACGGTCGGCAGCCCGGTGGTCCCGGAGGAGGTGTGGATGCGCGCGACCTGGTCCAACGGCACCGCGAACATGCCGAACGGGTAGGAGACGCGCAGGTCGTCCTTGGTCGTGAAGGGCAGCAGGGCCACATCGTCCAGGGTGCGGATGTCGTCCGGGTGCACTCCGGCCTCGTTGAACTTGCGGGTATAGAGAGGAACGTTCTGGTAGGCGAGCCGTACGGTCTTCTGCAGCCGGGTCAGCTGTAACGCCTGCAGTTCGTCACGGGACATCCGCTCCTCGGGATCGAGTTCATCCTGGGCCGGGGCGTGCAAGCGGGTCTTGGTCATCGTTGACATGAGGCCTCCTGGTGGAATGCGGATTTAAAGTAGAGGAGCGACGGAACCAGGCACGGGAAAGTTGGTGGTGCGGCTGCGCCCGCGAAACTCCGCCACCGGTACGTTGTGCTCGTTGGCAACGCGCACGTCATAAAGTCCGGAGCGACCGCTCTTGGTGCGCAACACGGCGGTCGCGGTGAGGGTCTGCCCGGCGGCGGTGGGCTTCAGAAAGGTGATGTCGGCGCCCGACGCGAGCGTGACGTGGTGGTCGTCGTTGCAGGCGATCGCGAACGCCGTGTCGGCCAGAGCGAAGACGATCCCGCCGTGCGTCACGTCGAAGCCGTTCATCATGTCGTCCCGCAGGAGCATGGAGACGACCGCGCGGCCGGGCTCTGAGGCGTGCACGACCATGCCGAGTGCGGCCGATGCCCGGTCGTTCTCCATCATGGCCCCGTTGGAGGGCGGTAAAACTTCCGTCATGTGGTTCTCCTCATTGAGTTCCGCGGGCCGCAACGCATGGTTGTGGGGGTCGTAGGGAAACCATATACTAACTGAACGATCGGTTGGTAAAAGTTCGCCAAACCCAGGAGTCAACGATGACAATCCCGCCAGTTCCCTACGCTATCGCCCCGGACAGCGCCGCCACGGTGTCTGCCGAGGAGCAGCAGTTCAACGACCTGATTGCCGCCGATTCGCGAATCGAGCCGCGTGATTGGATGCCGGACGGCTACCGCAAGACCCTCATCCGCCAGATTTCCCAGCACGCGCACTCCGAGATCATCGGGATGCAGCCGGAGGGCAATTGGATCACCCGGGCGCCCAGCCTGAAGCGCAAGGCGATCCTACTGGCCAAGGTGCAGGACGAGGCCGGCCACGGTCTCTACCTCTACTCCGCCGCGCAGACTCTCGGCATCAGCCGCGACCTGATGACGGACCAGCTCATCGCGGGCAAGGCGCGCTACTCCTCCATCTTCAACTACCCGAGTCCCACCTGGGCCGACATGGGCGCCATCGGCTGGCTCGTCGACGGCGCCGCGATCTGCAACCAGGTGCCGCTCTGCCGCGCGTCCTACGGTCCGTACGGGCGCGCCATGGTGCGCATCTGTAAGGAGGAGTCTTTCCACCAGCGGCAGGGCTTCGAGATCCTGCTCGAGCTGATGAAAGGCACGCCCGCCCAGCGCGAGATGGCCCAGGAATCGGTCAACCGCTGGTACTGGCCGGCCCTGCAGATGTTCGGGCCGCCCGATGACGACTCGCCCAACTCTGCGCAGTCGATGGCCTGGAACATCAAGCGGTTCTCCAACGACGACCTGCGCCAGCGCTTCGTCGGAATGCTCGTGCCGCAGGCCGAGGTGCTCGGTGTGACGCTGCCGGACCCGGACCTGCGCTGGAACGAAGAAAAGGGTGCGTACGACATGGGCGAAATTGACTGGACCGAATTCCACGAGGTGCTCGCGGGCCGCGGACCGGCGAACGCCAGGCGCCTCCAGCGCCGCCGCGACGCGCACGACGAGGGTCAGTGGGTGCGTGAGGCTGCTGCCGCGTACGCCGCCAAGCAGGGCGTGAAGGCGGTCGCATAATGAGCGCTCCCGGTGCATCCGAGAAGGAGATCTGGCCCCTTTGGGAGGTTTTTGTGCGCTCCAGCCGCGGAATCAGCCACACCCACGTGGGTTCCCTGCACGCCCCCGACGCCACCCTCGCGGTGCGCAACGCGCGTGACCTCTACACCCGCCGCAATGAGGGCGTCTCGATCTGGGTCGTGCCTGCCGACGCGATCACCACGAGCGATCCGGATGCGAAGGGTGCCTTCTTCGAATCGCCCGCCGGCAAGAACTACCGCCACGCGAGCTACTACACGAAGAGCGAAGGGGTGAAGCACCTGTGAGCGACACCATCGAGCAGGACGGCCACGGCCACGTCGACGTCGACACGGTCCAGCTCTCCGCGGAACTGGTCGAAGCGGCATCCGTCGCCTCGCACGACGTGGCGGAATACGCGCTTTGGCTCGGCGACGACTCGCTCGTGCTGGCCCAGAACCTGGGCTGGTGGATCTCCCGCGCCCCGGAGCTGGAAGAGGACATCGCTCTCGGCAACATCGCCCTCGACCTGATCGGGCACGCCCGTTCCCTGTTGCACTACGCCGGGGCCGAATCCGGCCGAACCGAGGACGACCTGGCGTACTGGCGTGACGAACCCCAGTGGCGCTCGGCGCACCTGTTCGAGCAGCCCAACGGTGACTTCGCGCACACGATCGCCCGTCAGTTCATCGCGGCGCACTACCTGTTCGAGCTCTACAGCGCGCTGATGCAGTCGACGGATGCGACGCTCGCCGCGATAGCGGCCAAGGCCGTCAAGGAGGTCGACTACCACCGCGACCATTCCATCCAGTGGGTGCTGCGCCTCGCTCAGGGCACCGAGGAATCCCGCCGGCGCATGATCACCGGTCTCTCCGACCTATGGCCGTTCGTGGAGGAGCTCTTCGTCGACGAGCCGCTGATCGACCGGCTCGAGGGCGTCGCCGTGCGGCCGTCCTCTCTCCAGGCCTCAGTCCTGAGCGCCATGTTCCCCGTGCTCGCCGAAGCCGAGCTCGAGGTTCCCCGCGGCTTCATCTCCTCCGGGGGCGGGCGCCGCGGCGACCACTCCGAGAACCTCGGGCCGCTGCTCGCCGAGATGCAGGTGCTGGCGCGGGCGCACCCCGGCGCGAAATGGTGACCGTGGCCTCCCTTGCCCGTCCGCGTCCGGGCGACGCGGCGTCGCAGAAGGCCTGGGACATCGCCGCCGAGGTCTGCGACCCGGAGGTCCCCGTGCTCACGATTGAAGATCTGGGAGTGCTTCGGTCGGTCGCCGTTTCGGCCGACGGAACCCACGTCATCCTAACGCCGACCTACAGCGGATGCCCCGCGATGGAGGCCATGCGCGACGACGTCCGGGCGGCCCTCACCAATGCCCACTACCAGAACGTCACCGTCGAACTCGTGCTCGCCCCGGCCTGGACCACCGACTGGATGAGCGAGGAGGGCAAGGCGAAGCTGGTCAGTTATGGCATCGCTGCCCCGACCGGCCACTCCGGCGTGCGCCCGACCGGCACCGTCCGGCTCCAACTCGTGGTCAAGTGCCCGCGCTGCTCCTCACTGAATACGCGGGAACTCGCCCGCTTCGGTTCGACGTCGTGCAAAGCACTCTACGAGTGCCGGGACTGCCTCGAACCGTTCGACTACTTCAAGGTGTTGTAACCATGGCCGCACTCAATCTGCGCAGTACCGATTCAGCCGTTCTCGACCCTGCCACCGAGCCTACAAAGCGCCGCGCCCGGTTCCACACCCTCGCCGTCGGCGAGGTGCGTCAGCTCACCCAGGACAGCGTCGAGGTGACCTTCCTGGTTCCCGAGGCGCTGCAGGGGGAGTTCGACTACGACCCCGGGCAGCACCTGGCGTTGCGCGCCACGATCGGCGGCCGGGAGCTGCGCCGCAGCTACTCGATCTGTCGTCCGCACGCGCTCGGCTCGGTCAGCGTCGCGATCAAGCGCGACCTCGGCGGGGTCTTCTCCAGCTGGGCGAACACCGAACTCCGGGCCGGGGACCGCCTTGACGTGATGAGCCCGCAGGGCACGTTCACCACCGCGCTGGACACTCTGGACGACAAGCACATCGTCGGCATCGCCGCCGGCAGCGGCATCACGCCGCTGATGTCGCTCGCACACACCGTGCTCGAACGCTCGGAGACCTCCCGCTTCACGCTCGTCTACACAAACCGCACCGCGCTCGACGTGATGTTCCTCGACGAGCTTGCCGACCTGAAAGACCGGTACCCGGCCCGGCTGGCACTGCACCACGTGCTCTCGCGCCAGTCTCGCTCCTCCGCCCTGCTCTCCGGCCGGATCGACGAGGAGAAGCTGCGCCTGATGCTGGCCAGCATCATCCGTCCCAACGCCGTCGACGAGTGGTTCCTCTGCGGGCCGTTCGAACTGGTGCAGTTGTGCCGCGACACGCTGGAGAGCGTGGACGTCGAACCGGGCCACATCCGGTTCGAACTGTTCACGACGGGGGAGCCGACGCACGCGGTCGGCGACACTGGGCGGCCGGTGGTCGTCGGAATCGGTGACAAGACCTTCGAGATCGAGTTCACGCTCGACGGCGAGAGCGCCACGGTGACCACGCCCGTCAACGCGAAGGAGAGCATCCTGAACGCCGCCCTGCGTGTGCGGCCGGACGTTCCGTTTGCCTGCGCTGGGGGAGTGTGTGGCACCTGCCGCGCCAAGCTCGTCAGCGGTGACGTCACGATGACCGAGAACTACGCCCTCGAACCGGACGAACTGGCCCGCGGCTATGTGCTCACCTGCCAGTCGCACCCAACGACCGACCGGGTCGTCGTCGACTACGACGTGTAGCGCCACTCGCCCATCAGGTATGGCGCGCAAGCGCAGAAAGCGGTTCCCGTGATCGAGCTGTCTATCCGGGACGACGTGGCCTACGTCGTCCTGAACGCCCCCGACAAGCTGAACGCGCTCGACGAGGCCGGCCTGGCCGAGCTCGCGGCCGCATACGAGACCGCGGAGGCGGCCGGCGTGCGCGCCCTCGCGCTGCGCGGCGAGGGCCGCGCATTCTGCGCGGGCCGTGACATCTCGGGCGTCGACCCGCGCGACGACGATGTGATGGGTTTCCTGGGGGGACTCGTCACGCCGTTGTTGCAGCGGATGAGCGCCTTCCCGGCGCCCACCTTCGCCGCCGCGACCGGGGCCTGCCTCGGGGTTGGCCTCGGCTTGCTGATCGCCACGGATGTCGTCTACGTCGCCGACACCGCGAAGATCGGGTCCCCGTTCGCGAACCTCGGTGCCACGCTCGACTCCGGCGGCCATGCCCTGTTCGTCGACCGGCTCGGCGCGCACCGCACTCTCGACCTGATCTACTCCGGCCGGCTCATGTCGGGCGCGGAGGCCGTGGCCGCCGGCCTGTTCAGCCAGGCATTCCCGGCCGACGAGGTGACGGATGCCACATTGACGGCCGCCCAACGGGCCGCACAAGGGGCGACTCAGGCGTTCCTCGCCAGCAAGGAGCTCGTGCGCGCCCTCCGGGACGACCGGCTCGGCCTCTGGCAGAGCGTCGCCGCCGAGAACCGGGCGCAGGCGGCCCTCTGCGACACCGCTGACTACCGCGAGGGCTTCGCCGCCTTCCAGCAGAAGCGCAAGCCCGCGTTCACAGGCCGCGACTGACCCGTCGCGTCCCTGTCCTGGCCCGTCCCTGCCGCCCGCGTCGAACCAATTCGACGGAGATTCTGGGAAAAAGGCGGTTCCCGAAGGTTCTGGGGCCGTTTCGGGCAAAATCTCGGCTCTCCTGCTGCTTCTGTGGGTTAATCCCGGCCGGGGAGCACTGGTTTGTGGCCGCCGAGGCTGAGCATGGCGAGGGCGATGAGGGCGTCGGGTGATTTGA
>NZ_SOGC01000019.1:0-65701 GCF_004402765.1 Cryobacterium sp. TMT2-17-1 | reverse complement strand
TACTCACCCGAATCGCCTTCGGCTTCAAATCACCCGACGCCCTCATCGCCCTCGCCATGCTCAGCCTCGGCGGCCACAAACCAGTGCTCCCCGGCCGGGATTAACCCACGGTTACGACAGGAGAGCCATAATTGGTGAGCTTTTCTGCCCCACATAACCAGAGTAGGCCCCGACCGAAGTCGAGGCCTGTTCCATATTTTCGGTACGTTGTGCTACTCGGTGGATCCGAGGGGATTCGAACCCCTGACCCCCTGCATGCCATGCAGGTGCGCTACCAGCTGCGCCACGGACCCAGAATGTGTTTCGCAACTTGCCCGAAACAACTTCTCTAGGCTACTACATGATTAGCCTGCTGCTGACCACCGCTACTCGGCGGCCTTGTGGGCAGGCAGTGCGATGGGAATGACGGGGCAGTCTTTCCACAGACGTTCGAGCGAGTAGTACACGCGCTCTTCCTCGTGGAAAATGTGCACGACGAGATCGCCGAAGTCGACGAGGACCCAGCGCCCCTCGGCACGGCCTTCGCGACGCAACGGTTTGTGGCCGGCCTCGGTCATCTTGTCTTCGATCTCACCGGCGATGGCCACCACGTTGCGCTCGGAGCGGCCCGTGACGATCAGGAAGATGTCGGTGAGAGGCAGGGGATTGGATACGTCGATTGCGACGAGGTCCTCCCCCGCTTTCGAGTCTGCGGCGGCGGCGGCCACCTGGAGGAGCTCGAGAGCATGGGCAGAAGCGGTCATCGAATGAATCCCTGAGTTAGTGAAGGCGAAATGGATGGCATTAGAAAATCTTGAGGACGTAGCCGGCCACGATCAGGGCCAGCACGCCGAAAGCGAGCACGCCTGCGGTAACGGTCAGGACGGCCGGGACGGTCAACCCGCGCTTTCTCGGCGGAGCCATGACACCCCGGGTCGAAGCGTGCGTGCTGACGGCGCGGCTCGCACTGACCGGGGCGACGTCGCTATGGTGTCCACCCTCGTCGAGCTGGTCGAGCATCTGGTCCATGTCCGACGAGTCGAAGACGTTCGGCAGGGCTCCGGTGGAACCGAGGCTGCGGGGTAGATCGATCGACCCGGTGACCATAATCTCGCCGGTGCGCATGAGCGGGCCCGACGAAGATCCGTGGTGCGGGATGGACGGCAGGATCAGGGTGTTGGTCGTGGTCGGAATGCCGCCGGCGCTGATGCCGCGAGCCACGATCTGGTCGAACGGTTCGAGCTGTGTCACGCCGGGAACGTGGTCGTCAACCTCGTCGCGGGCCAGCGACCAGTGTCCGACCGGCGGGTGGAGCACTCCGGGTCGGGACTTGACCTTCGTGCGCGGGGAGGCCTCAATCAGGAACTCGACGGGCGGCGCCACCTTGGCGGGGGCCACCGGAACGTGCAGCGCGTCGATGGCGAAGGGGTGCGCAGCCGTCTCGGGGACAGGTGCGGGTGCGATCGGGGCAGCGGGGAGCGCCGACTCGGTGTGGGAGTTGTGCTTCAGCAGGAATTCGCCGGAATCGCCGGTCTGCGCGGTCTGAAGCGCGCGCAGCTCACGACGGGTCAGGGTGTTGTGGTCCTGTGCGTGGAGAACGCTGCGCGTGCCGTCGACGGCGCGAGGCGCGAACGCGGTCGGTGCGGCGGGATACTGCTGGGCGGCATGCTGCTTTGCGGAAAGGGCATCCGTCGAAGGAACCGGTGCCTGATCCACCGGTGCCGGTTCGAGCGGCGCCGGAGGCGCGGGAACGGCGGATTCGCCGGCGACGACCTGCTCGTTCCGACTAGCCAATTCGCGGGCTTGTCGCCGCGTCAGTGGCTGTGGGTCATTACCCAACGTCATGCCACACTCCGATACAGATGATGCTTTGAGATGTACTGGACAACCCCATCGGGGACCAGATACCAGACCGGGAATCCCCGATTCACACGTTCCCGGCAGTCCGTGGACGAGATGGCCAGAGCCGGAACCTCCAATAAGCTTACGTCCTGGTTGGGCAATCCCGAAATACTGAGCTCGTGTCCCGGACGACTCACAGCCACGAAATGGGCCAGATCCCAAAGCTCCTGAACATCTTTCCAGCCCAGGATCTGCCCCATCGCGTCGGCACCCGTGATGAAGAAGAGCTCCGCGTCCGGGCGTTCGGCGTGCAGATCCCGCAGGGTGTCGATCGTGTACGTGGGCCCGGTTCGGTCGATGTCGACACGGCTGACGGTGAACCGGGGATTGGAGGCGGTGGCGATGACCGTCATGAGATACCGATGCTCGCTCTCGGTCACATCTGCCTTCTGCCACGGCTGACCGGTGGGAACGAAAATGACCGTATCCAGGTCGAAGCTCTGAGCCACCTCGCTGGCGGCCACAAGGTGCCCGTGGTGAATGGGGTCGAACGTGCCGCCCATCACGCCGATGCGCGGTGGGCGGGCCCCGAAATTATGGATGGTGACGCTTCCGATTAGTGGTCGCTGCGCGCGCCGCCGTGGGCGTCGGAGTAAGCCTTCGCCTTGGCCTGGTGGCGGTTGGCGACATCCCGGTAGGACCAGACGACGAAGCCGAGCGCGGCGAAGACCACGAGGGCGATCACTCCGTAGAGGAAGATCGGCATCGGCAAATCGACGAGCCCGGCCTCAGCCAGCACAACGGTCAGGAACGACATGGGATTCTCCATTCAGGGACTCACATGGCACAGCGGTACGCCATGGCCAACAGTCTAGCGGGGGCTATGCGCGCACCTGGCCGGAGCCGCGCACGATCCACTTGGTGCTGGTGAGCTCGGGCAGACCCATCGGCCCGCGAGCGTGCAGTTTCTGAGTGGAAATGCCCACCTCGGCTCCGAAACCGAACTCGCCGCCATCGGTGAACCGGGTCGAGGCATTGACCATGACCGCCGCGGAATCCACTTCTCCGAGGAACCGGTCGGCGTTCACGATGTCGTTTGTGATGATCGACTCCGTGTGCCCGGTCGAGTAGCGACGGATGTGCGCAATGGCGTCGTCGAGGGAGTCGACGACCGCCACGGCCAGTTCGAGGCCCATGTACTCGGTGGACCAGTCCTCCTCCGTGGCCGGCACCGCCGCGGGGAAGATCTCGCGCACGCGGTCGTCGCCGTGCAGGGTAACGCCGGACTCCGTCAGCTTCGCCAGAACGGCCGGCAGGAGCCGCGCGGCCGCGGCCTCGTGCACGAGCAGAGTCTCGAGGGCGTTGCAGACACTGGGCCGGTGCACCTTCGAGTTGTGCACGATGTCGACCGCCCACTCCGGATTCGCCGACTCGTCGACGAAGATGTGCACGACGCCTGCCCCGGTCTCGATCACGGGCACGGTCGACTGGGTGACGACGGCCCGAATCAGACCGGCGCTCCCCCGCGGGATCAGCACGTCGACAAGGCCGCGGGCCTGCATCAGTTCGGTGGCACCGGTACGGCCGAACGGGTCGATGGTCTGCACGCACGCCTCGGGCAGGCCGACCTGCCTGATCGCCGCCTGGAGTAGGGTGACGAGCACCCGGTTGGTGTTCTCGGCGGCCGATCCGCCCCGCAGGACGACGGCGTTGCCACTCTTCAGAGCGATGGCGGCTATGTCCACGGTGACGTTCGGGCGGGCCTCGTAGATGACGCCGACGACACCGAAGGGTACACGCACCTGGCTGATTCGTACGCCGTTGGGCAGGCTGGAGCCGCGCACAACCTCCCCAACGGGATCGGTGAGCAGGCTGATCTCGAGCACGGCGTCGGCGAGGGCGTTAATGCGCGCCTCGTCGAGGCTGAGGCGGTCGAGCATGCCCTCGGAGAGGCCATTGTGCGTGCCGGCGGCCAGATCCAGGGTGTTGGCGGCCAGAATCTCCGCAGCGCTCCCCCGCAGGGCGGCGGCGATCCCGTGCAACGCCTGGTTCTTCAACCCGGTCGACGTCGTGGCCAGAGTTCGGGCGGCGGTTCGGGCGGCTTCGAGGATCGGAGTGATCTGAGGTGAGTCGGTCTGCAACATCCCGGTAGTTTAGGCCAGAGCGGGTTCGAACCAGGTTCCGACCGGGTCGCCGCGGAGTGCCTCGGCAACCAGACCAGTCGATGTGAGCAGCACGGCAGTGCCGGCCTCCGCCGCGATCCGTGCGGCCGACACCTTGGTGTCGGCACCCCCGGTACCCACGCCGGAGCGGCTGCCGCTGAGCTCGACACCGAGCATGGGATCGCCGCAGGGGACGTGATCGATGCGTTCCGCGCCCGGCAGGTGCGGCGCGCGCGTGTAGAGGGCGTCGACGTCGCTGAGCAGGACCAGCAGGTCGGCGTGGATGAGCGTGGCGACCAGGGCGGCCAACCGGTCGTTGTCGCCGAACCGGATCTCGTGGGTGGCGACCGTGTCGTTCTCGTTGACGATCGGCAGGATGCGCAGACCGAGCAGGCGATCCATCGCCCGGTGCGCGTTGCCTCGATGCGAGGGGTTTTCCAGGTCACCGGCAGTGAGCAGCACCTGGCCGGCGACGATGTCGTACCGGTCGAGGCTGTCCTGGTAGCGGAAGATGAGCAGGTTCTGGCCCACGGATGCCGCGGCCTGCTGGGTGGCCAGGTCGGTGGGGCGCTCGTCGAGTTGCAGGTAGGGCATGCCGGTGGCGATGGCCCCGGAGGAGACGAGGACGATCTCTACTCCGCGCCCGTGCGCTTCGGCAAGGGCATCGACGAGCGGGATGATCTGTGCGATGTTCGCGCCGCTGATCGAGGAGGAGCCGACCTTCACAACGATGCGCGCGGCCGACGCGACCTCGTGTCGGCCGAGTGCGCTCACAGAAGCGCTCGGCCGGGCGCGGTGGGCATCGGCTCGAACCAGGTGCCACAGGAGCCGCCGCGGAGGGCCTCTGCGGCCAGGCTCGTCTCAGTGATGAGAACGGCCGTTCCGGCGGAGGCGGCCAGGCGGGCCGCCTTCACCTTGGTGTCCGCCCCGCCGGTGCCCACGGTGCCGGCACCCTTGTTCGCCCCGAACTCCATGCCGTCCAGTTCCTGGTCGAACCCGATAAAGTCGATCGGTTCCGCACCGGGCAGGTGCGGGGGCTTGGTGTAGAGCGCGTCGACGTCGCTGAGCAAGAGCAGTAGGTCGGCGCGGATGAGCACCGAGAGCATGGCGGCGAGCCGGTCGTTGTCGCCGAATCGCAGCCCGTAGGTCGCGACCGTGTCGTTCTCGTTCACGACGGGCATGATGCGCAGGTCCAGCAGCCGGTTCACCGCGCGGCGGGTATTGCTGCGGTGTGGCTCGTTGAGTAGGTCACCCTCTGTTAGCAGCACCTGCCCCGCGGCAATGCCATAGCGGTCCAGAGTCTCCTGGTAACGGGCCGTGAGCACGTTCTGACCCACGGATGCCGCGGCCTGCTGGGTGGCTAGGTCGGCCGGCCGCTCGTCGAGGTTGAGGTAGTCCATGCCGCTGGCGACGGCGCCGCTCGACACCAGGACGACCTCCACGCCGCGATTGTGGGCCTGGGCCAGGACCTCGATCAGAGGTGCGATCTGCTCGGAGTTGTCGCCGCTGATCGACGAGGAGCCGACCTTCACGACGATGCGCCGGGCGGCGGCTACCTGGGCGCGGGAGCGGTGACTCATTCGGCCCCGCTCTCCTTACGGGGCGACACCGGGACTGAACCGTCGCCCGTGAGAGTGTCGCCGTTGTACTCTTCCTCGCCGGTCGACCACATGCCGGCCTCGCGCTCTCGGATCAGTTCGGCGCGTGCGGCTGCCTTGGCGTCCATCCGGCCGAAGTACTCCTCTCGGCGCTCGTTGCTGGTGCGTCGCTTGGAGTCGTCAAGGCGGGTGTCGGTGCCACGCGGTGCCGTGATCAGTTCGGCCGTGGAGGTGAGGGTGGGCTCCCAGTCGAAGACCACGCCGTTGCCGGGTCCGATGATGACCGTCGAGCCGGCGATCGCGCCGGCCTTGAACAGTTCGTTCTCGATGCCGAGCTTGGCCAGGCGGTCGGCCAGGAAGCCGACGGCCTCGTCGTTCTTGAAGTCCGTCTGCTGCACCCAGCGCTCGGGCTTGGTGCCGATGATGCGGTAGATGTTGCCGAACGACCCACCCTCGACCTTGACGACGAAGCCGCTGTCGTCGACGGCCTTCGGGCGGATCACGATGCGCGGCTTGACGGCCTGCGCCGCGGCGGCCTCGACCCGGCCGGCCTCGACGGTCTCGGCCAGCGCGTAGTTGAGCTGCTTGAGACCCTCATGGCTGACGGTCGAGATCTCGAACACGCGGTAACCGCGCGCCTCGAGGTCGGGCTTGACGAACTCCGCGAGCTCCCGGCCCTCGGGAACGTCGATCTTGTTCAGGGCGATCAGCTGGGGGCGGTCGAGGAGCGGCTTCTGGCCGTCGGGCACCGGGTAGGCGGCAAGTTCGCCGAGAATGACGTCGAGGTCGCTGAGCGGGTCACGGTCAGGGTCGAGTGTGGCGCAGTCGAGGATGTGCAGCAACGCCGTACACCGTTCCACGTGACGAAGGAATTCGAGGCCGAGGCCCTTTCCCTCGCTGGCGCCCTCGATCAGTCCGGGCACGTCGGCGACGGTGTAGCGCACCTCGCCGGCATCCACGACGCCGAGGTTGGGGTGCAGGGTCGTGAACGGGTAATCCGCGATCTTGGGCCGGGCCGCCGAGATGGCCGCGATCAAGCTGGACTTGCCGGCCGAGGGGTAGCCGACGAGCGCGACATCCGCGACGGTCTTGAGTTCAAGCTGGATGTCGCCTTCCCAGCCGTAGGTGCCGAGCAGGGCGAAGCCGGGGGCTTTGCGTTTGAGCGAGGCCAGGGCCGCGTTGCCGAGCCCGCCCTGACCGCCAGGCGCCACGACGATGCGGAAGCCCGGCTCGGTCATGTCGGCGAGTTCGTTGCCCTCGGCGTCTTTGACCACGGTGCCGAGCGGGACGGCCAGCTCCATCAGCTCGCTGCCGAAGCCGGCGCGGTGGTCACCCATGCCGGGGCCGCCGTTCGCGGAACTGCGGTGCGGGGACCGATGGTAACCGAGGAGGGTCGTCACGTTCGGGTCAGCGACGAGCACGATGTCACCACCGCTTCCGCCGTTGCCGCCGTCAGGGCCGGCGAGCGGCTTGAACTTCTCACGCTTGACGGAGACACAGCCGTTCCCTCCGTTGCCTGCTCGCAGGTGGAGAGTGACGTGGTCAACAAACGTGGCCATGGGGGTGCCCCTTTCAGGTGGCAAAAAGCTCAGTGGTGCGTAAATCATTGGTGCTATGCATCTTGTCGTGCGGGTGCCGTGAAACACGCAAAGGGCGAGCCGAAGCCCGCCCTCACGCTTACCGATGTGAAATGCCTAAGCGGCAGCCACCACGATGTTGACGACCTTGCGGCCGCCCTTGGCGCCGAACTCAACCGAGCCGGGCTCGAGAGCGAAGAGCGTGTCGTCGCCACCACGGCCGACGTTGACGCCGGGGTGGAAGTGGGTGCCGCGCTGACGGACGATGATCTCGCCCGCGCTGACAACCTGACCGCCGAAGCGCTTCACGCCGAGGCGCTGGGCGTTGGAGTCGCGACCGTTGCGAGTGGAACTCGCGCCTTTTTTATGTGCCATCTGTTCTGCTCCTCAGGGCCTAGGCGATGCCGGTAACCTGAACGCGAGTGAGCTCCTGACGGTGCCCCTGACGCTTCTTGTACCCGGTCTTGTTCTTGAACTTCTGGATGACGATCTTCGGACCGCGGAGATCGTTCAAAACCTCGGCCGTGACCGTTATCTTGGCCAGTGACTGGGAGTCAGAGGTGATCGTGTCGCCGTCGACGAGAAGCACTGCGGCCAGCTCGACGTTGCCGTCCTTATTGGCTTTGATTCGGTCCATCGTGACGATGGTCCCGACCTCTACCTTTTCCTGCCGCCCACCGGCGCGCACAACTGCGTAAACCACGTTACGTACCTATCTCTGGGGAGCCGTGAGGCCCCGTGATGGAAAGTTACTGCCTTAAACACGCCAAGTCGGCCCGTCGCTCTCAGAAAACCACGGTGATCGCGGGGGCAAAAGCCCGTCGCACACCAAAAGTCAACGTTAGCCGATCCTGCTGCGACGGTCAAACCGAGGCCGGATCATAGAATCGGGTAATGACCGTCTTGATCGACAAGCCGATGTGGCCCGCGCATGGCACCGTCTGGTCCCATCTTGTCAGCGATTCGTCACTGGCCGAACTGCACGCTTTCGCGGCCCGCAACGGAATCCCCCGCCGCGGCTTCGACCTGGACCACTACGACGTACCCGCCCACCGCTATGACGCCCTCGTGGCCTCGGGGGCGCATCCGGTGGACAATCGGGAACTGGTTCTCCGGCTCCGCGCAAGCGGCCTGCGTGTGCGCGGGCGGGACCGATCGGGCAGCGGCTCTCTCCCAGAGTCCTGATCGGGGCCCGAAGCGCTGCCTCGCCGGTTGAAAGAGATCGGGAGACCGGCGACGCCCAGCCCCGTGGGCTGTGCGCCGCCGGTCTCCCGATCGACTCGATTCGTTCCTGCAGGGATTCTCGTTACTGCTGGGAATCCGGGGCCGTGGTCATGATCGGCTGGGCCGACCCGGTGGATCCGCCGGCCGTCGTCACCCGCCGGCTGCGCGAACGCCCCTGGCCCGGCTGCTTGGGCTCGGGCAGGGCGTCCAGCACCGAGTCCAGCAGCTGGTCGGTGACCTGCTTGCTGACCGTGCGGCGGCTACGGGAGGACTTCTTGACCGGGATGTCCAGGATGGCGACGGGCTCGTCGTCGTCGGGCGCTGCGGCCTCGTGCGCGGCAGGCGCCTCGACCGGGGTCTGCTGCGCGTCCTGCACCGGGGTTTCCGGGGTCACGATGGGCGCTGCGCCCCGCTGGCGGGGCGTGGAGGACGCCCTACGGCTGCGGCGTGCCGACGGTGCAGACGTCTCGGCCGCGACTGCCTCATTCACGGCCTCCTCGATCGGGTTGGCCTCGGCGGCCGGGTTGGCTGATGCGGCGGTCGCCGCGCCGACAGATGACCCGTCGGCTGAGGCCGCGGGGGCGGCCGCCTTCTCCGCGGGAACCGATTCCGGCATCGCCTCAGGCAGGGCAATGATCGGGATCGAGCCGGTCAGGGCGCGCGGGATGGTGCGGGCGGCGATCAGGGCGAGGGCGTGCTTGGCATCCTCGGTGATGCCGTGGGTGCCGTGTCCGGACTTGCCGGCATCGGCCTGAGACGCGTGCACGGCTGCGGAGTTGGTACCGTTTCCGTTTCCGTTTCCGCCGCGGTGTCCGTTGTCGCCGCCGGAATTGGTGCCCGACTTGCTGCGCGGGCGACGCTCCATGGCCGGCTGAGCCGTCTGGCGGTGCTTGAGCACCGGGTCGTGGTGGATGACGATGCCTCGGCCGGCGCAGGCTTCACAGTTCTCGCTAAATGATTCCAGGAGTCCGAGACCGAGCTTTTTGCGGGTCATCTGCACAAGCCCGAGCGAGGTGACCTCGGCGACCTGATGCTTGGTGCGGTCGCGGCTCAGGCATTCGAGCATGCGGCGCAGCACGAGGTCGCGGTTGGTTTCGAGGACCATGTCGATGAAGTCGACGACGATGATGCCGCCGATGTCGCGCAGACGCAGCTGGCGAACGATCTCTTCGGCAGCCTCGAGGTTGTTCTTCGTGACGGTCTCCTCGAGGTTTCCACCAGAGCCGACGAACTTGCCGGTGTTGACATCGACGACGGTCATGGCCTCGGTGCGGTCGATCACGAGGGAGCCACCGGACGGTAGCCAGACCTTGCGGTCGAGGGCCTTCTCGATCTGCTCCGAAATGCGGTGCTCGTCGAAGGCGTCGTTCTCGCCCTCGTAGCGCTCCACGCGCTCCACCAGGTCCGGTGCGACCTGGCGCAGGTAGGCCTCGATGACCTCCCGGGATTCCTCGCCGGAGATGACCATCTTCTGAAAGTCCTCGTTGAAGACATCCCGCACGATCTTGATCAGAAGGTCCGGTTCGCTGTGCAGCAGGGCCGGTGCCTGCACCGTGTCGACCTGCTTGGCGATGGACGCCCACTGCGAGGTGAGCCGGTTGACGTCGAGCGTGAGCTGCTCGTCGGTGGCACCCTCGGCCGCGGTGCGCACGATGACTCCCACGTTCTCGGGCAGAACCTCCTTGAGGATCTTCTTCAAGCGCGCCCGCTCGGTGTCGGGCAACTTGCGGCTGATCCCGTTCATCGAGCCGTTCGGCACGTAGACGAGGTAGCGGCCGGGCAGTGACACTTGGCTGGTGAGTCGCGCACCCTTGTGCCCGATCGGGTCCTTCGTGACCTGCACGAGCACCTTGTCGCCCGGCTTGAGCGCGAGCTCGATGCGCCGAGCCTGGCTGCTGTTGCCGGAGTTCTCGGCGGCAGCCTCCCAGTCGACCTCACCCGAGTACAGCACGGCGTTGCGGCCGCGTCCGATGTCGACGAAGGCTGCTTCCATGCTCGGCAGCACGTTCTGCACCTTGCCCAGGTAGACGTTTCCGATCAGCGAGGCATCCTGATTCTTGGCGACGTAGTGCTCGACCAGCACACCGTCTTCCAGCACCCCGATCTGAATCTTGTTCTGCTTGGCCCGCACGACCATGACCCGGTCGACGGATTCGCGGCGGGCGAGGAACTCGGCCTCGGTGATCACCGGGCGACGGCGCCCGGCATCGCGGCCGTCACGGCGGCGCTGCTTCTTGGCCTCGAGGCGGGTCGACCCCTTGATCCGCTGGGGTTCGGTGATGAGTTCGGGTTCGCGGGGCGTACGCACGCGAACAACGGTGTTCGCGGGGTCGTCGGATCCGGACCGGTTCTCGTCGCCGGTGCGCCGACGGGCGCGACGACGAACGGTCGACGACTCGTCGCCCTCGTCGTCATGGTCCTGACGGATGTCCTGGCCGGTGTCCTGGCGCTGGTCCTGGCGCGCGGTGTCGCGGCGCGCTCCGGTGCGGGCCGGTTGCGGCACGATGACCGGGGCCTGGAACACCAGCGAGGTGGACGGGCGGCGAACCACATCGGCGGTCGGGGTGGGCGGCGGCGTCGGTTCCACGGCAGCGTCCTGTTCTGAGTCGGGGGTTTCGCCGAACGGAGCGGCGGCTGCCGGCTCGGTCACGGCGTCGTCGGTGTGGACGCGGGGTGTCTGCGCTGCTGAAAGCGGCTCGCGCGTCGCCGCAGCGACGTTCTGTGCGGCGTCATTGTGCTGCGCACTGTTGTTCTCAGGCGCGGCCTCCGGAACGGCCACCGGGGTGGCAGCCCTCCGCGAGGTGCGGCGGGTGCCGAATAAACCCTTGCGTTTTTTGATGTTTTCGTTGTCTTCCACCATCACTGGCGCGCTCCTTGACCAGTGTGGGCGACCGCGCCACCCATCCGGCTACTCTCTCGTGCGAGGATCACGCTTGCGCGAAACCCTCGGAAATCCTCGTCGTTCGCAACCGGCTCTTGGCTCTGGCTGCTAATACCTTTGGTCGTGGGACCAATGAATCTGGGCCTTTACGGCCCATTAAGACTTGTATGGCGTCAACTTGAGCGCGGCCCAAGCGACTGTTCCGATTATCGCATGCATTCTCAGGAACACATGCGAGGCACATGACATAATCCAAACGTGCCCCACAACCCGCCCGTCAAGCGCCCCATCGGGCTCGCCATCTTCTTCATCATCGGTGGTTTGATCGCCCTCACCGCGGCTTTCCTCCTGACCGTCGACAAGTTCGCGATCCTCGAGGACCCGCAGGCCCAGCTTTCCTGCAACTTCAGTGTGCTGGTGGGCTGCAGCACCAACCTGGGATCGTGGCAGGGTGCCATCCTCGGTTTCCCCAACCCGGTGATCGGCTTGATGGCCTGGCCGGTCGTCATCGCGATCGGCGCCGCGATCCTGGCCGGGGCGCGGTTAGCCCGCTGGTTCTGGATCGCGCTGAACGTGGGCGTCACCGGCGCCCTCGCGTTCGTGATCTGGCTGATGGCGCAGAGCTTCTTCGAGCTCGACGTGCTCTGCCCGTGGTGCATGGTGACCTGGACGGTCACGATCCCAATGTTCCTAGCCGTGACGCTGCACAACCTCACGGCGGGCAACCTCCCAGCGGGGCCGCGCGTGCGGCGCCTGGCATCCGTCGCCTCCTCCTGGATCATCGTGATCACGATCGTCTGCTATCTGATCGCCGCCGTCATCGCCCAGGTCGAGATGGACTTCCTGAACCGCCTGTAATGGCGACCCTGCCCCCGTCCGGTTGAGACCCGGTGGTCGAGCTCCGGTGACGTGGCGGCCGGAGGTTGCCGCTCCGGGCATCCGTGGCGGTTGCTAACCTCGGAGATTTTTGCGACACGCCGCTCACGGCGCCAAAACCGGTGTGTCTCAAAAATTTCCGCGTTTATGTGACGACGGATGCGTGCTGCGCGCCCCGCGACGGCTGTTCCCTTTCCACCACAATACGCGTTTGATCAGGTTATCCACAGGGCGCTGACGGGTGCCGATCTGGGGCATGGAATGTCAGTGGCTGCCCGTAACGTTTGTCTCATGGAGTCCTCATACAGTGAGCAGCTAGAACGCCTGGGTCGTCACTTCGACGCCATCCGGGAGACCCAGGCGGACGCCGCCCTGGGTCGACGCCCACCTGGCCGAACAGGTCGATCAGGCCCGCCGGTTCGCCGAAGCCCTGGCCCGCGACGCGGCCCAGGCAGCCAAAGACAAGGCCAGGGAAAGACCCCGGCCGGGGGGGGTTCACACAACCACCGGGTTTCGACCGGCAGAGCCATCGGCCGGCTCAGCCAGCACCGCGGCTCAGCGCGTGGTTACGGTTCCGCCGAGAGAGGCGACCGCCCGCAGCAGTCGGGGACCCTCGGCGACCCAGGCCACGAGCATCACGACCAGGGATGCGGCGAAGATCCAGAATCCGGTCCAGCCGTCGTCGCTCTGCGCCGCGTACATGTGGTTCAGGTTGCGCAGGGCACCGGTGGCGAACACCAGCGTGACGTGGATCACGATGAATGCAAGGAAAAAGACCATCACGCCCACGTGCACGGCCCTGGTCGGGCGCAGCGGAAACAGTTCTCCAAGCCGGCGCGACGTGCAGAGCGGTGACAGACGGATGCCCGAGGCCAAGGCGAGCGGCGCGGCCACGAACACGATGCTGAAGTAGCTCAGAGTTTGTAGCGCGTTGTAGTTCACCCAGCCGTCGGTGACCGGCCAGTCCAGCGAGGCGTACTGGAGGGCGGCCGAGAGCGCATTCGGAATGATGTCCCAGCTGACCGGCACGATGCGCACCCACTGACCGGTGACGAACAGCAGCACGTAGAAGACGATCCCGTTGAGTACCCAAAGGGCATCCACCGCGAGGTGCAGCCAGAGGTTGATGCCCAGCCGGCGGGGGGCACGTCGGGTTCGAAAAAGGCCGGTGTTGCGCCGGGTCCAGAACATGCTCGGGCGCCCGGCCGTGCGGATCTGCCAACCCGAACGCACGATGAAGAGCAGGAAGAAAACATTCAGGCCGTGCTGCCACGCCAGCCACGCGGGGAAGCCGACGGGGGCCCACGACGGCAACGGCGAGGCCCCCGGGAAGTCGACCAAGAACTCCTGCGCCATCGGCAGGGAACGGATGCCCCGGGCGGCGAGCACGACGGCGACCAGCAGGATGATCGCCAGCGGGATTGCCCAGACCAGATTGAACCAGGGGTTCCGGGCATGCGGCATGGTGAGGCTTTCTAGTCAGACGAATCAAAGAGGATGTCGGCACATGCTCAGCGGGGCTCTGCCATCATCGGCCATTCTGCGACAGCGGTGCGCTTGGTGCACAAAGCAACGACATCTGGTACCGACGAGAACAGCCGCCTCCAAGCATCCGGTCAGTGGCTGTTCCCCGGTCGGTAAGGGTCAGTCGAACCAGAGGGCCAGTTCGCGGTCGGCCGACTCGGGCGAGTCGGAGCCGTGCACGAGGTTCTGCTGCTCCTTGGTGCCCCAGTCTCGGCCGAAGTCGCCGCGGATGGTGCCGGGAGCCGCGGTGGTCGGGTCGGTTGTGCCGGCCAGGGAGCGGAAGCCCTCGATCACGCGTTCGCCGGCGATGCGCAGCACGAGGATCGGACCGCTTTCCATGAACTCCACGAGAGGTTCGAAGAACGGCTTGCCCTGGTGCTCGGCGTAATGCTCGGCCAGCAGGGACCTGTCGGCCTGCACGAGCTTCGCGTCGACGAGGGAGTACCCCTTCTGCTCAATGCGACGCAGGATCTCGCCGGAGAGGTTGCGGGCAACGCCATCCGGTTTGACCAATACGAGCGTTTCCTGGACCTGGGTGCTCATGAGTTCTCCTTCTCGTTGTTCTCGTTGTTGGGAAAGTTCTGGTTCTGGTTGTCGATCCGGGAGCCGGCGATCATGCAGTACGTCCACATGGCGGCGAACATGCCGCCGACGAAGAACATGGCCGGATTGAGGAAGCCGGCGGCCACCATGATCAGCTGGAGGATCCAGCCGACCACGTAGGCCCACTCGTAACGAAGCAGCGCGAGCACGGCCACCATGGCCAGCCCCAGCACGGCTCCGCCGCCGAGGGCGAGCCACGGCGGCAACGCCTGCAGACCGAAGATCACCAGGGCGGCGAGGGCAACCACGATGACCTCGAAGCCGAGCACGATCGTCGCGAGCGTGCGCTTCACCGAGCGGGGAGCGGACGTCATTTCGCCAGCCATTCCCGTGCGTCGGCCAGAATGATGGCTTCGCCGACGAGGGTGATCGACCCGGTCACGATCACAGCCCGCTTGGGCGACTCGAGGGCCCAGTCCCTGGCGGAGTCGAGGGCCTGCGCGAGGTCGTCGAACCGGACGGTTGTCTCCTCGCTGCCGAGGTCGGCGATCAGATCGGCGAGGTCGTCGACGCCGATCGCGCGCTCGGACTGCGACTGTGTGACGTGGAACCGCACCACCTTGGACTGCAGCGCGGTGATGATGCCGGTCGCATCCTTGTCGGTGAGGATGCCCACCACGGCCACAATCTCGTCGAAGTCGAAGTAATCGGCCAGTGCAGTGCTGAGGGCGGCCGCTCCGTGCGGATTGTGCGCGGCATCCACCAGGACGGTCGGTGCGATCCCGATCAGTTGCAGGCGTCCGGGCGAGGTGACCTGCGCGAGGCCCTCCTCGACCAGGTCATGCGAGAGCGCCGTGGTGCCGGCCCCGAGGAAGGACTCGACGGCGGCGATCGCGACGGCCGCATTCTGCGCCTGGTGCGTGCCGTACAGCGGCAGGAACAGGTCCGAGTAGGTGCCGGCGAGGCCGCGCACCGAGATGAGCTGCCCGCCCACGGCGACCTGGTTTTTGAGCAGGACGAAATCCTCGCCCTCACTGGCCAGGGTCGATTCGGTCAGCTCGGCGGCCCGCTCGAGTTCGGCCTGCGCCGCCTCGCCCTGCCGGGCGGAGACCACGGCGGCGGACGGCTTGATGATGCCGGCCTTGGTGCGGGCGATCTCGGCGATCGTGTTGCCGAGGCGGAGCGTGTGGTCGAGGGCGATGGGCGTGAACACGGCCACCTGCCCGTCGGCGACGTTGGTGGAATCCCACTCGCCGCCCATGCCGACCTCGATCACGGCGACGTCGACGGGGGCGTCGGCGAAGCAGGCGAAGGCCAGCACGGTGAGCGCCTCGAAGAAGGTGAGCACGTCGTCGCCTGCCGCCTCGAGCTCCGCGTCGACCATGGCCAGGAAGGGTTCGATGTCGGCCCAGTTCGCGGCCAGGGCCTCATCGGTGATGAACTCCCCGTCGATCACGATGCGCTCGTTGAGCC
The DNA here is from genome assembly GCF_004402765.1 of Cryobacterium sp. TMT2-17-1. Classification (NCBI taxonomy): domain Bacteria; kingdom Bacillati; phylum Actinomycetota; class Actinomycetes; order Micrococcales; family Microbacteriaceae; genus Cryobacterium; species Cryobacterium sp. TMT2-17-1. The sequence continues at coordinate 50,022 of NZ_SOGC01000019.1, read as the reverse complement.
GCACCAGGTGCGGGCTCGTCATCAGTCCCGTGCGCAGCCCGTAGGCGCGCACGATGCTCTCGGTGATGCGGCTCGTGCTGGTCTTGCCGTTGGTGCCGGTGATATGGATCACCGGGTAGACGGTCTGAGGGTCACCCAGCAGTTCGAGCGCCCGCCGGGTCGGGGCCAGACGCGGCTTCGGCGCACCCTCGCCCACGCGGGCGAGGAGGGCGGCGAAGACGGCGTCCCCGGCCTCACGGCCGGCGTCGGAGGACTGGCGCGGCCTCTTCGATCCGGGCTCCTTCGATCCGGGCTCCTTCGATCCGGGCTTCTTCGATCCGGGCTTCTTGGGTTCAGACATGGACGAGTCCGTTCTCTCGGGCGACGGCGACCAGGACGGTCCCCCGGTTGGCATAGTGACCAGCCTCGTAAAGCACGTAGTGCTCGACGGGGAAGCCGACCAGGCTCTGCAGCCATTCGGACGGCAGGCCGTGCGCCAGGCTGTCATCGGACACCTCGGTGGCCACATGGGTGGCGAACCGGAGGGTCAGGGTCTCCGCAGCGACGTCGATGCCGGCCGCAAGGGCGAAGGTCGCGGCGTCCTCGGCGGAGTAGAAGACAAGGTCGAGACGGATGCGGTCGCTCACTTCGAATCCGGCCGACTTGCGGGTGTCCTGCACGGCGCGGATCAGGTCGCGGGCGAAGCCCTCCGCCTCGAGTTCCGGAGTGGTCTGCGTCTCCAGCAGCACGAAACCGCCGCCCGCCAGGAGCGCCAGAGCCGGGGCATCCACCGCCGTGTCGTCAGCGACGGCGGAACCGTCGGCCGGACCGGTCTGCAGCACGAGTTCGTACTCCCCCGCGGCGAGCGGGGTACCGCCGGCGGTGACGACGCCGTCGGTTTCGCTCCAGTCGCCGGCGCGGGCGGCCTTGATGACCTGCTGCACCTGCTTGCCGAGTCGCGGGCCGGCTGCCCGGGCGTTCACGGTGAGCCGGGAGGTGATGCCGTAGGCGCTCGCGCTGTCGTCGGCCAGTTCGACCAAACGCACGCTCTTCACATTCAGCTCGTCGCGCAGGATGCCCTCGAACGGGGCCAGGGCCGCCGTGTCGGTGGTGACCACGGTCAGGGTGGCCAGCGGCAGACGCACGCGCAGCCCGGACTGCTTGCGCAGTGACAGCACGGTGGAGCTGATGGTGCGCACCTGGTCCATCGCGGTGACGAGAACGGCATCGGCCGGGAACAATTCGGCGTCGGGCCAGTCGGTCAGGTGCACGCTGCGACCGCCGGTGAGGCCCTGCCAGATACGCTCGGTGACGAGCGGGAGCATCGGGGCGGCCACCCGCGTCACCGTTTCGAGCACGGTGTAGAGCGTGTCGAAAGCCTCGTTTGCGGTGGATGAGACCGTCGAGACCGAGACAGAGGCCCCGGCGCCGGCGCCGGCCCAGAACCGGTCGCGCGAGCGGCGAACGTACCAGTTGGTGAGCACGTCGGCGAAGTCCCGGATTCGAGCGGTCGCCTGGGTGCTGTCGAGGTTCTCGAGGTCGGCAGTGACTTCCACGATCAGATCGCGGGTCTTGGCCAGCAGGTAGCGGTCGAGCACGTCGGTCGAGTCGGTGCGCCAGGTGGCGTCGTAGCCGTTCTCCCCGGACGCGTTGGCGTAGAGGGAGAAGAAGTACCAGGTGCTCCAGAGCGGGAGCATAACCTGGCGGGTACCCTCGCGGATGCCCTCCTCGGTGACGATCAGGTTGCCACCGCGCAGCACGGAGGAGCTCATCAGGAACCAGCGCATGGCATCCGAGCCGTCCCGGTCGAACACCTCGTTCACGTCGGGATAGTTGCGCAGCGACTTGGACATCTTCTGGCCGTCGTTGCCGAGCACGATGCCGTGGCTGACCACGTTCTTGAAGGCCGGACGGTCGAACAGGGCGGTGGAGAGCGTGTGCAGCATGTAGAACCAGCCGCGGGTCTGGCCGATGTACTCCACGATGAAGTCGGCCGGGTTGTGGCTGTCGAACCAGTCGGCGTTCTCGAACGGGTAGTGCACCTGCGCGAACGGCATCGAGCCGGAGTCGAACCAGACGTCGAGCACATCCGTGATGCGCCGCATGGTGGACCGCCCGGTGGGGTCGTCGGGGTTGGGTCGGGTGAGCGCGTCGATATAGGGGCGGTGAAGGTCGGTGGGGCGCACGCCGAAGTCCGCCTCGAGCTCGTCGAGCGAGCCGTAGACGTCGACGCGCGGATAGTCGGGGTTGTCGCTCTTCCAGACCGGGATGGGCGAACCCCAGTACCGGTTGCGGCTGATCGACCAGTCGCGGGCGTTGCCGATCCACTTGCCGAACTGGCCGTCCTTGACGTTCTCCGGCACCCAATTGATGTCCTGGTTCAGGTCCACCAGACGCTCGCGGAAGTCCGTGACGCGCACGAACCAGCTCGACACGGCCTTGTAGATCAGCGGGTTGCGGCAGCGCCAGCAGTGCGGGTAGGAGTGCTCGTAGCTGGCCTGGCGCAGCAGGCGCCCCTCATTCTTGATCAGCTGGGTGAGCGGCTTGTTCGCGTCGCTCCAGAGCTGGCCGGCGACCTCGGGCACGTCGGAGAGGAACTTGCCGCCCGCGTCGAGGGAGATGATCACCGGGATGCCGGCGGCCACGGAGATCTTCTGGTCCTCCTCGCCGTATGCGGGCGCCTGGTGCACGATGCCGGTTCCGTCGGCGGTGGTGACGTAGTCGGCCACGACGACGGTCCAGGCGTTCTCGGTGCCCCAGACCGCGGTGTCGGCGTAGTAGTCGAAGAGGCGGTCGTAGCTGACGCCCTCCAGGGCGCTGCCGAGAACCGTGCGGGAGATCGCCGCGGTCGCCTCTGCCGCCGAGTCGTAGCCGAGGTCCTTGGCGTAGTTGCCGACCAGGTCGATCGCGATCAGGTATTCGGCGCCGAAAACCTCGGTGGTTGCGACGGATGCCGCGGCATCCGCTCCGGAAACGGCCTCCCGCAGCACGGTGGCGTCCGGGGTGCCGTTCGGCCCGGCCGGCACGACGGCATAGACGATCTCCGGGCCCACGGCGAGCGCCAGGTTCGTCGGGAGGGTCCAGGGGGTGGTCGTCCAGGCCAGGGCGCGCACGGCGGTCAGCCCGAGGGCTTCGGCCTTGGCGCCGACCAGCGGGAAGGTGACCGTGACGGTCTGGTCCTGGCGCATCTTGTAGACGTCGTCGTCCATGCGCAGTTCGTGGTTGGACAGCGGTGTCTGGTCGCGCCAACAGTACGGCAGCACCCGGTAGCCCTCGTAGGCCAGGCCCTTGTCGTGCAGGCGCTTGAAGGCCCAGATCACGGACTCCATGAAGGTGATGTCGAGCGTCTTGTAGTCGTTCTCGAAGTCGACCCAGCGCGCCTGGCGGGTGACGTACTCCTCCCACACCTTGGTGTACTTGAGCACGGAGCTGCGGGCGACGGCGTTGAAGGCCCCGATGCCCATCTTCTCGATCTCGCTCTTGTCGGTGATGCCGAGCTCGCGTTCGGCTTCGAGCTCGGCCGGCAAGCCGTGCGTGTCCCAGCCGAACCGGCGGTGCACCTGCTTGCCGCGCATGGTCTGGAAGCGCGGGAAGAGGTCCTTCGCGTACCCGGTCAGCAGGTGGCCGTAGTGCGGCAGCCCGTTGGCGAACGGCGGGCCGTCATAGAAGACCCACTCGGGGGCATCCGCACGGTTGTCGATCGACGCCTGGAAGGTGCCGTCGGCTTTCCAGAACGCGAGCACCTCGGTTTCGATCTGGGGAAAGTTCGGTGAGGGCACGATGCCGCCGGGTTGGGCGGGAGAAGCGGACTGCTGGCCTTTGGGGTACGTCATGTCTCTCCTGGACGAGTCGGGCAGGTTGTGTCATTCACAGATCTGCCCCTGTTCCACGAGGACGCCGACTCCGAACGGGATTCGCCGCGGTACCACCTCGCTTGTCTCCCGGAGCCGAGGCTTCGGAAAACCGCTTGTTCTGAGGCTGTGACGGGCCCGACCCGTTCGGTTCTACTGAGAACCGCCGCGAGGGTGGTTGCCGTTCTTCCGAAGACTCACCGGTGATAGCCGGATCACAGTCCTACTTGAAAAGTCTACCCTGCGCCTAACCCCGGGTGTACAGCGCGCGGTGCCCGCACACGTCTGCTCAGCGAACAGCTCTCCTGTGTTCTACGATGGTCCTCAATCATTTTATTTGTGGACCCCGTCCAACACGTGCCCGAGGCCCCTAATCTTACGGGTCCAGCAGGTGCACACTCGGCCCATCGGGCGCCGCGGAAAGAGACCCATAATGCACACTTCGGGGTACACCCATCGCACAGCGCGCACCCTGACCGGGCTGGTCGGCCTCGCCGCCACCGGCATCCTGCTCACCGGCTGCGCCACCGCTGAGTCCCCCGAAGCCACCCGGCCTCTCACCGGCGGCACGTTGACCTACGCATCCGGCGACGCCGAGCCCACCTGCCTGGACCCGCACGTGGGCGGCAACTACCCGCAGGCCCTGGTCAGCACGCAGTACCTTGAGTCGCTTGTGTCCCGCAACGCGGACGGTGAGATCATCCCCTGGCTGGCAGATTCGTGGACCGAGAGCGCCGACGGGCTGGCCTGGGACTTCACGCTCGCCGCCGGCGTGAGTTTCACCGACGGCACCCCGCTCGACGCCGCCGCCGTGCAGGCGAATATCGCGCACATCCAAGACCCGGAAACGGCCTCGTCGACCGGCTACCTCGCTCTGGGGAAGGTCACCGGCACCGACGCGGTCTCCACCAACGTTGTGCGCCTTACGCTCAGCGAACCAGACAGCGCCCTGCTCGAATCCCTGTCACAGCCGTGGCTGGCGATCGAATCGCCCACCGCGCTGGCCCGGAGCCAGGACGAGAACTGCGCCTCCCCGGTCGGCACCGGCCCCTTCCAGGTCGAGAAGTGGGTACAGCAGGAATCGATCACCCTGGTGCGGAACGAGAAGTACAACTCCCCGCCCGCGGATGCCGCGCACACCGGGCCTGCCTACCTCGACTCCATCGTCTGGCGCTTCATCCCCGACTCCGCGTCCCGCTACGCGGCTCTGCAGTCCGGCGACGCCGACGTGATCGACAACGCCCAGCCCGACACCATCGTGCAGGCCGAGAAGAGCGACACCATCGTGCACCTCGACGCCCCTCGCCCGGGTGCCTCGAACCGAATCGAACTGAACTCCGGCCGCGCGCCCTTCAACGACCCGCTCGTGCGGGAGGCGTTCATCCGCTCGGCGAATGTCGACGACGCCGTCACCAGCCTCTTCCGGGGCACGGCCGAGCGCTCCTACTCCGCCCTCTCCAGCGTCGAACCCCTCGCCGTGTCGGGCCCGGACCTGTTCGCGTACGACCCCGAGGCCGCCTCGGACCTCCTCGATTCCGCCGGCTGGACCGAGCGTGATTCCAACGGTTACCGGGTGAAAGACGGCGAGCGCCTCACGGTCGACTTCCCGGTGAGTACGAACCAGTCCATTCCGGCGGAGCAGTCCCTGTTCGAGCAGATCCAGGCCACCGCGAAGAAGACCGGCTTCGAGGTTCTGCTCAGCCCGATGGACCTCTCCAGTTGGTACACCGCGCTGGGCGAGAACGACTACGACGCCGTCAGCGCGCCGTACACGAAGGTCGGACCCGACGTTCTGCGCATCCTCTTCCACTCCGACGGGATCACCCCGGCACCCAGCGGCTACTTCGCCAACCACGCCCAGGTGAACGACCCGGCCATCGACGCCCTACTCACCCAGGCCGGCCAGGTGACGGATGCCGATGAACGCGCCGCCCTCTACGCCGACGCGCAGAACCAGGTGCTCGCGGGCTTCTACATCCTGCCGCTCTTCGACCAGCAGAACCACTACCTGCTCGGCACCGATGTGGTGGGCGCGCGGGCGCTGCCGACCGTGTCGACGCCCACGTTCTACGATGCGTGGCTGAAGTAGCGCGGGCAGCCCGGGTCGTCCTGGCCCGCCTGGGAGGGGCGGTGCTGGTGCTCTGGATGGTGGCCACGCTCACCTTTTTCGCCATCCGTCTGATTCCCGGAGACCCGGCCGAGGCCATCCTGGGTGGCCCCGGCTCGCAGACCTCCCCGGAGGCGCTCGCCGCGGTGCGGGCGGAATACGGGCTCGACCAGCCCGTGCTCGTGCAGTACCTGGCACAGTTGGCTCGCCTGGCCACCGGGGATCTTGGCCGCTCCTACTCACTGGACCAGGACGTCGCCCCGCTCCTGGTCGGCCAGCTCGGCGGCACCCTGCTGCTGGCCGTGCTCGCCCTCGCTGTGGCCTGGCTGCTCGCCCTCGGGCTGGCCACCTGGTCGACCCGCGGCGGGCGCGTCGCCTGGTACCTGGGCTCCGGTCTGGAGATCGTGGCTGCCGCGCTCCCTCACTTCTGGCTCGCGACAGCGCTGATCGTGTTGTTCAGCGTCTGGCTGGGCTGGCTGCCGCCGATCAGTACCTCCGGGGTTTCCGGGCTGGTGCTGCCGGTGCTCACCCTCGCCGTGCCGCTGGCCGGGTTCCTTGGCCAGATCATGCGGGAGTCCCTGCTCACCGCGCTGGAATCCCCATTCGTGCTCTCCGCCCGCGCCCGGGGCGAGAGCGAACGCGGGGTGCGCTGGGTGCACGTGATCCGGCACGCGTCACTGCCGGCGATCAGCCTCTCCGGCTGGGCATTCGGCTCCCTGATCAGCGGGGCAGTGGTGGTCGAGACCATCTTCGCCCGGCCGGGCCTCGGCCGCACGCTTCTGAACGCGGTGACCGTGCGCGACGTGCCGGTCGTGGTTGGTGCTGTGCTGATCGTGGCCGTCGGGTACATCCTGATGACCCTGTTCACCGATTTGGCCCAGCGCATCGCCGACCCGAGGCCGCGGGCACGATGAGCGACCTCGAGATCCAGGCCGGGCTGGGCCGGTCGCCGCGCACCGGCGCGCCCCAGTCGCCGCGCGCGCCCCGCATTCGCCGGTTCGGCGTGGCCGAGGTCCTGGCGGGCCTGTTCGCGCTGTTCCTGGTCACGGCGGCATTGTTCCCCGCGCTCGTAGCGCCCGGCGACCCGCTCGGGATCGACCCGCTGTCCGCGTTTCAGACCCCCTCACCCGCGCACTGGTTCGGCACCGACGAGTCCGGCCGGGACATCTATACCCGGGTCAGCCACGGCACCGGCAGCTCCCTGCTGATCGGCACCCTCGCCACCGTGATCGGCCTCGGCCTGGGCCTCGTGCTCGGCACCCTGGCCGGTATGCTCGGCCCGGTCGTGGACTTCACCGTGAACCGGTTCCTCGAGGTGCTGTTCGCGTTCCCCGGCCTGCTGCTGGCCCTGCTCTTCATCCTGATCTTCGGGCCGGGCGTCGCCACGGCGACCATCGCCGTGGGCCTGGCGACCGCTCCCGGCTACGCCCGCATCATCCGCGGCCAGCTCTTGTCGGTGCGGTCATCGGCCTTCGTCGAGGCGGCGACCGTGCTCGGGCGCAGCCCCGTCCAGATCCTGATGCGCCACATCCTGCCGAACACGCTCGCGCCGCTGTTCGTGCTCGGCACCCTCGGCATCGGTCAGGCCATCGTCTGGGCGTCGGCGCTGAGCTACCTCGGCCTGGGCTCGGCGCCGCCCGCCGCGGAGTGGGGCGCGATGCTCTCCGCCGGGCGCACCTACATCGGCTCGGCCTGGTGGATGAGCTTCTTCCCCGGGCTGTTCATCGTGCTGACGGCGGTGTCGGCCACGGCGCTCGGTCGCGGCATCGAGCGACGGGTGAGGCGCGCGTGAGTGACGAGAGCGGCGTAGGCGCTTCGGTGGGCGCGCCAGACGAGGGTGACGGCGGGGTTGCCCCGGCCGTGCGGGTGCAGAACCTCGTCGTGGGCTTTGGACCGCAAAATGATACCGACCCGGTGCTGAACGGCGTCTCGTTCGAGGTGGCCCCCGGGGAATGCCTGGCCCTGGTGGGAGAGTCAGGCTCGGGCAAGAGCGTCACCGCGCGCAGCCTGCTCGGCCTGGCCGGCGACAACGCCTGGGTGCGCGCCGACGAGCTGAGCCTCGCAGGCTCCGACGTGCGCGGACTCTCCGAGCAGAGCTGGCGCCGGCGGCGCGGCCGCGACGTGGGCCTGGTGCTGCAGGATGCCCTGGTGTCGCTGGACCCGCTGCGCCCGGTGGGCCGGGAGATCGCCGACTCGCTGCGACTGCACACCCGCCTCGGTGCAGCGGCGCGCCACGCCCGGGTGCTCGAGGTGCTGGCCCGGGTGGGCCTGTCCGACGCCGGCAACTCTGTGCGGAAGCGCGCGGGCGAACTCTCCGGCGGCCAGCGCCAGCGCGCCCTGATCGCGGCCGCGATCGCCCTGGACCCGCCACTGCTGATCGCCGACGAGCCCACGACGGCGCTCGACGTCACGGTGCAGGCACAAATCCTGGAGCTGCTGACGGGTCTGAAACGCGCCGGCACCGGCATCCTGCTGATCAGCCACGACCTGGCCGTCGTCGGCCGCATCGCCGACCGGATCGCTGTGCTGAGCGAGGGACGGATCGTGGAACAGGGACCGGCGCACGCAATTCTGACCCGGCCGGAGCATCCGGTCACCCGGCAGATGCTCGCCGCGATCCCGGTCGACAAGCCGCGCGGGCTGCGCCTCAGCCCGCGGGCCGCGGCCCCGGTGTCGCCCGCCGCCGCGCCCTTTCTCGCTCTCTCAGATCGTGCCGACCCTGTCGCTCCCCGCAACACGGTGCTGGAGGCCACCGGCCTGGTCAAGCGCTTCACCCGGCCCGACGGCACCGAGCAGCTCGCGGTCGACGGGGTCTCGTTCCGGCTCGAACGCGGCACGACGCTCGGCATCGTCGGCGAGTCCGGCTCCGGCAAAACCACGACGGCCCGCCTCGCGCTGGCGCTGACCCGGCCGGACGCCGGCGAGGTGCGGGTGCTCGGGCAGCCGTTCAGCGCCGCCTCGGAGAAGGAACGGCGGCTCCTGCGGCCCCGGCTTGGTGCGGTCTATCAGGATGCGCTCAGCTCCTTCGACCCGCGGCTGAGCGTCGAGCAGGTGCTCCGGGACGCGGTCGGCGGCGGGCGCACCGGGCGCGGCGCGGCATCCGCCTCGGCTGCCACTGCTGCCACTGCCGCCACTGCGGCCACTGCCTCGGCTGCCGACCGGCTGCGCGTGCTGGCGCTGCTCGACGCGGTGGGTCTGCCGCAGGGGCTGCTTGGCCGGCGGCCGCTGTCCCTCTCCGGCGGGCAGCGGCAGCGGGTGAGCATCGCCCGGGCGCTGGCGTCGAGGCCGCAGATCCTGATCTGCGACGAGCCCGTGTCGTCCCTCGACGTGACCGTGCAGGCCCAGGTGCTCGACCTCCTCGACGAGCTGCAGCGGAACCTGGGCCTCAGCCTGCTGTTCATCTCCCACGACCTCGGGGTGATTCAGCACGTCAGCGACCAGGTCGCCGTAATGCTGGACGGCCGTATCGTCGAAACCGGCGCAACGGCCCGGGTCTTCGCCGCGCCGGAGCATCCGTACACGCAGACCCTGCTCGGCGCGGTCCCCCGGATCGGGTTCTGACCCTCGAGCAACTCCGTACCGAACGAATTCGACGGAGATTTTGCCCGAAACGTCTTGTTTGGACCCGACAACCGGCTCCCAGAGCAAAATCTCCGTCGAATTGGTTAGACCACCGCCTGATACGGGGGCTCACCCTTTTAGTTGACGTGCAGCACCACCGGCGGCTCTACCTCGCCGCGCCATGCCTCGATGCCCTCCTTGATCGCGAACCCGGCGATCACGAGGGCGGCGAGCGAGTCCGCCCAGGCCCAGCCGAGGAGCGCGTTGGCCGCCAGCCCGAGCAGCATCGACCCGGACAGCCACGCGCAGAGCAGCAGCTGCCGGGCGTCGGCGATCACGCTGGCACTGCCGAGCTCCGCGCCGGTCCGGCGCTCCACGCCTGCCACCCCGGGCATGATCACGAGGCTGAGGCACGCGATGACGATGCCCAGCGGGCTGGGCGCCGCCTCGACAACCCCGGCGAAGCTCAGGCCGGCGGCCAGGATCACGTACCCGGCGAGGGTGAAGAACGCGATCGCGATGGCTCGGAGGGCCGGTTTCTGCCAGCGCTCAGGATCGCGACGGGAGAACTGCCACGCGATGACCGCGGCGGAGAGCACCTCGATGACGGAGTCCAGGCCGAAGGCGATCAGGGCGGTCGAGGATGCCGCGGCGCCCGCCACGATCGAGGCGACGGCCTCGAGCACGTTGTAGCCGATCGTGAAACCCACGATCCAGCGCACCGTGCGGCGCAGCACCGTGCGACGGGCCTCGGACAGTGTTCCCGGGTCATCCATGGCACCCCTTCCCGCTCCAATCCTGCCACTCACGGCGAGGCCCGGCCGGGCGCTGCAGGCGCTCCGGCAGCCTGGTGACGGCCGGAGTCGGCGGACGACGGGGCATCCGGTAAGTTGGATAAGGCCCAATACTCAGGCACTTCACCAACGACACGGTGCCGCACAGATCGAATCGGAGAAACATGACCGCCGCCAACGTTCCGGAAAAACCGGCCCTTGAAGGCCTCGAAACCAAGTGGGGCGGCTCGTGGGAAGAGACCGGCACCTACCGTTTCGACCGTGACTCGGCCACACGGGAGAGTATCTTCTCCATCGATACCCCGCCGCCGACCGCTTCCGGCTCCCTGCACATCGGCCACGTCTTCTCTTACACCCACACGGATGTCATCGCCCGCTTCCAGCGGATGCGCGGCAAGAGCGTCTTCTACCCGATGGGCTGGGACGATAACGGCCTGCCCACCGAGCGGCGCGTGCAAAACTACTACGGCGTGCGCTGCGATCCGTCGCTGCCCTACGCCACCGAGTTCACCGCCCCGTTCGAGGGCGGAGACGGCAAAAGCACCAAAGCCGCCGACCAGCTGCCGATCAGCCGCCGCAACTTCATCGAGCTGTGCGAGCGCCTCACCATCGAGGACGAGAAGCAGTTCGAGGCCGTTTGGCGCATGCTGGGCCTGAGCGTCGACTGGGCCCAGACCTACCGCACGATCGGCAATGACTCCCTGGTCACCTCCCAGTCCGCCTTCATCGGTAACGTCGAGCGCGGTGAGGCCTACCAGGCCATGGCCCCCACCCTCTGGGACGTCACCTTCCGCACCGCGGTCGCCCAGGCCGAGCTCGAAGACAAGGAGATGCCGGCGTTCTACCACCGGGTCGCCTTCGCCAAGCCCGATGGCGGCGCCATCGAGATCGAGACCACCCGCCCGGAACTGCTGCCGGCCTGTGTGGCGCTCGTGGCGCATCCGGACGACGAGCGCTACCAGGCGCTGTTCGGCACGACCGTGCGCACCCCCCTCTTCGACGTGGAAGTGCCGATCCTGGCCCACCACCTCGCGCAGAAGGACAAGGGCAGTGGCATCGCCATGATCTGCACGTTCGGCGACGTCACCGATGTGATCTGGTGGCGTGAACTCGACCTTCCGAACCGCGCCATCATGGGCTTTGACGGCCGCATCATCGCCGAGGCGCCCGAGGCGATCACAAGCGAGGCCGGACAGGCCGCGTACGCGCAGCTGGCCGGCAAGACCGTCTTCTCCGCCAAGGCAGCCGTGGTTGACTTGCTCCGCATCGGCGGCGACCTGATCGGCGAGCCCCGCGCGATCGTGCACCCGGTCAAGTTCTTCGAGAAGGGCGACAAACCGCTCGAGATCGTGTCGACCCGTCAGTGGTATATCCGCAACGGCGCTCGGGACGAGGAGCTGCGCGCCCGCCTGTTCACGCACGGTACCGACCTGCAGTGGCACCCGGAGTTCATGCGTGTGCGCTACGAGAACTGGGTCAACGGCCTCACCGGCGACTGGCTCGTCTCCCGCCAGCGCTTCTTCGGCGTTCCGCTGCCGATCTGGTACCCGCTGGATGCCGACGCGAACCCGCTCTTCGACCAGCCCATCGTCGCCACCCGCGAGACGCTCCCGGTCGACCCGTCCTCCGACACCGCTCCGGGCTTTGCCGCCGACCAGCGCGGCCAGGCGAACGGCTTCGTCGGCGAGGTCGACGTGATGGACACCTGGGCGACCTCCTCCCTGACCCCGCAGCTGGCGGGCGGCTGGGAGCGCGACCCCGCACTGTTCGATCTCGTCTACCCGTACTCGCTGCGCCCGCAGGGCCAGGACATCATCCGCACCTGGCTGTTCTCCACCCTGCTGCGCTCCGAGCTGGAACACGGCGTCTCGCCGTGGCAGCACGCAGCCCTGTCCGGCTTCATCGTCGACCCCGACCGTAAGAAGATGTCCAAGTCCAAGGGCAATGTGGTCACCCCGGCAGACATGCTCGAGCAGCACGGTTCGGATGCCGTGCGCTACTGGGCCGCGTCGTCGCGCCTCGGCACCGACGCGGCCTTCGACCCCAAGAACCCGACCCAGATCAAAATCGGCCGTCGCCTGGCGATCAAGATCCTGAACGCGTCAAAGTTCATCCTTGCCTTCGACGGCGCCGCCGGCGCCCCCGTGACCGAGCCGCTCGACCAGAGCATGCTCGCTCGGCTCAGCGTCGTCGTCGGCCACGCCACCGCCGCGATCGAGGGCTACGACCACGCCCGTGCGCTGGAACTCACCGAGAGCTTCTTCTGGACGTTCTGCGACGACTACCTCGAACTGGTCAAAGAGCGCGCGTACGGCGAAGCCGGAGCCGGCCAGGCTTCGGCCGTCGCCGCCCTGCGCACCGCCCTGGCCACCCAGCTGCGCCTCTTCGCCCCATTCGTGCCGTTCGCGACCGAAGAAGCCTGGTCCTGGTCCAACGAGGGGTCCATCCACCGTACCCCCTGGCCCGTTCAGACCGAGCTCGGCGGAGGGCAGGGCGGCAACGTGGCCCTGCTGGACCTGTGCAGCCGGGCGCTCACCGGCATCCGCCGCGCGAAAACGGATGCCAAGGCATCCCAGAAATCCGCCGTTGTTTCTGCTGTAATTAGCGGTACGGCTGCAGAGATTGCCCTGCTCAGGCAGGCTGCAGCCGATCTGAGGGCCGTTGGCCGCATCTCGGAGTTGGTTTTTATTGAGGGCAGCGAATTGGCTGTCACTGACATCGTGCTCGCCACGGTGCTGGAGAACTAGGAGAACCGAATGTCAATCAAGGTACGCGCGCTCGGCGACAAGGACTTCTTCTCATGGCTGGGACTCTTCGAGGGCTACAGCGAGTTCTACAAGAGCGAACTGACTGATCAGAAAGCGCTCCAGGTCTGGAGCTGGATCATCGACAAGAACGAGTCTCTCGCCGGTGCCGTGGCTGTCGACGAGGACGGCGAGTTCGTCGGCTTCGCCCATTACCGCGAGGTCCCGAGCACCCTGACCGCCACTCGCGGACTGTTCCTGGACGACCTGTTCGTGTCGCCGGAGTCCCGCAGCACGGGCGTCGGCCGGGCCTTGATCGAGTTCGCCAAGGAGTGCGCCGCGGCGGACCGTCTCACGACCGTGCAGTGGCTGACCGCCGCCGACAACGAGACCGCGCAGCGCCTGTACGACGATGTGGCCACCCGCACGGACTGGGTCACCTACGAGATCGAGCTGTAAGTGAAGATGGGAACCCGCTGGCCTCTGGGTCACCCGGCGCCGGCCGGGCTGCCTCATGTGGTGGAAATCGCCATCCGTGCGGTCGAAGAGGACCTCACCGCGCTGGCGGAGGACTCCAGCGCCTGGCGCTGGACACTGACCTGGCTCGAGGGCAACCCCGTGCTCGAGCTCGACGACGGCACGATCATCCGCTATGACCCGGGCGAGGACAGTGCCACGATCACGCAGCCGTCGATCGTGCTCGACGACGAAGACGACTGGATCTAACCTCTGCTGACCGGCATTCCGGTACTCCGCGGGGCCACTCCGCACCCCGTGGTCGTGCGTCAGCGTGAGAGTCGTTCGACGCCTGCTGCCTCCGATGACAGGGACTGCTCCCAGCGGAACAGGGCGGCGACCCCCAGGCCGCCGGCGATGCTGACCGCCGCGAGGGCGGCGTCCCCCGGCGTTGCCGCGGCGCGACACTGCTGCAGCAGCCTCAGTACCAGCAGGGCTCCGCTGGCGCCGAACGGATGCCCGAGGGCCAGCGCTCCGCCCTCGCGGTTGGCGTGCTCCTCCGCAACGCCGAGCAGATCGAGGGATGCGAGCACCTGCGCCGCGAACGCCTCGTTGAACTCGATCCGAGCCAGGTCGGCCCCGGTCAGGCCCTGCCGGAGCAGCACGAGGCGCGCGGCCTCGGCGCCGGCGATGCCGAGGAAGTTCGGGTCCGTGCCGGTGACCGCGGCGTCGACGAAGGATAACCAGCCGGTCAGTCCGAGTTCGCGTGCCCGCCGGCGGCTGGTGACCAGGACCACGACGGCGCCATCGGCATCCGCGCAGGAGTTGCCGGCGGTGACCGTTCCTCCCGGCCGGAAGACCGGCGCGAACCGGGCCAGCAGGGCCTCAGTCAGACCCGGGCGGGGACCCTCGTCGACGAAAACCGGGCCGGTCTCTGTCGGCAGCGGCACGATCTCGGGGGCCGGCACGGCGGCAGCCGTGGCGGCCAGCCGGTGACTGCGGAGGGCGAAGGCATCCTGCCGCTGCCGGGAGATGCCGTAGCGGTCGGCCACGTTCTCGGCGGCGACGCCCATGTCGGGGTCGCCGATCGAATCGGGGGCGAAACGCACGCGATCGAAGAAGTCCGGCTGCCCGGCGCTCGAGGTGAGCCGGTGCGCACGCAGCGGGGCCGTGCTGCAACTCTCGACTCCCCCGGCAAGGTAGAGGTCGCCAGCGCCGGCGGCAACCAACCGGCAGGCCAGCACGATGGCCTCAAGGCCGGAGCCGCACTGCCGGTCGATCGTGAGGCCAGGGACGGAATCCGGCAGACCGGCCGTCAGCGCGGCGAGGCGGGCAACATTGCCGCCGCCGCCCGCCGCGTTGCCGATGATGACGTCGTCGATGGCAGCCGGGGACACCCCGCCGCCGGACACCACGGCGTTCAGCACAAGGGCCAGCAGGTCTTCGGCACGGGTGTGCGCGAACACCCCGTTGCGGCGGCCGAAGGCGGTGCGGCGGGCAAGAACGATCACGGGTTCCCGGGCATCGTCGGTTGGCGGGCCGGCGTGCGAATCGACGGTGTCGGCGCTGGGAGCAGCGGAGCCGTCGGCACCGACCGCGTCCGGCCGGATTGGGTCAGCGGAGCGGGCGCACACGACGGTCACCCTCCTCGATCCAGCGGCGCAGCATCACCCGGCTGAGTTTACCGGCCGAGGTGAGCGGCAGTTCCGCCAGGGCGTAGTAGGCGCGGGGCCGGTGGGGCGCGGCGAGCAGAGCCGCGACGTATGACCGGATGCGCGCGGCATCCGTCTCGGAGCCCGCGATCACGGCGGCCACCACGCGGGTCCCGCGAACGGGGTCCGGCAGACCGGTGACGACGGCCGCCTCCACGCCGGGAAGGCCGCGCAAAGCCGCTTCGACCTGCTGCGGGTAGACGTTGTGCCCGGACGTGACGATGAGGTCGGCGCGGCGGCCGAGGTGGTGCAGCACGGCCGCCGGGTCGAGGAAGCCGATGTCGCCGACCGTGCACCAGTCGACCTCGCGGCGGAACGCCTCGCCGTCGTCGCCCCAGGCGTACCCGCCGCCCACCAGAAGGCTGCGCACGAAGATGGTGCCCGGGGTGCCGGTCGGCAGGGCGCGGCCCGCGTCGTCCTGGATGCGCACCTCCACGCCGGGCAGAGCCCGCCCGACGGCGGTCGCCGAGATCGGCGACACCTCGCCGGGACGCAGCACGGATGCCGTCACGAAGCTCAGTTCGGCCGCCCCGTAGTACTCGAACACGCTGGCGTCCGGCGCCCAGAGGCGCAGCATCGACAGGGTTCCCGGGTCGAGTTTGGCCCCTGCACTCACGATGCCGGTGAGCCCCCTGCCGGTGGGGGGCCTGCCGTCCGTGCCGACGGACAGCGCGTGCGCGGCGATCACACGCAGCACGGTCGGCGCCGCCACGATCCGGGTGATCTGCTCGACAGTGACACAGGCGACAGCGGCGGCGGCGGAGAAGCGGGGCAGAGCGAAGAAGGCGGAGCCGGTGTGCAGCGATTCGGCGAAAGCGTAGAGGCTGAGGCTGGCAGAGAGCGGGCCGGGCGCCAGTGTGCGGTCGTGCCGAGTCAGGCCGAAGAACTCGGTGCCCAGCGCGAACGAGCGCTGCCAGGAGGCTCGGCTGCGCGTGAATGCCTTGGGTACGGAGGTCGTGCCGGAGGTGAACCCGTAGAGGAAGTCCCTGTCGGGTGGACCGTCGCGCAGCTCCGTGCCGAGCAGGGGCGCGCCGGCGGCGACCCGTCCGTCCAACCCGGCGGTCCTCGCCAGGCGGCTCTCGACCACCCTGCGCTGCGCCTCCGGCCAGTCAGGGTTGAGAATCGCAGAGCAGCGGCCTTCGGCGACGCCCGCGGCGAAGGCAACGGCGAACGCGGTGCCGTGGGGCAGGCAGACGCTGGAGATCCGGGGCGTCGCGGGCAGGATCGCCGCCGCCGCATCGCGGAGCTCGGCGAAGCTGATTCGGTCGGCGCCGACCGCGACGGCGGTGGCGTCGGGCTGAACCTGGGCCCAGTGTTGGAGTCGGTCGAGGAACGGCACGGGCTACTTCCTGGCGACGATCTCGCCGTGTGGGATACCGCACCAGCCATCGGGGTCGCCGGCCCACTGCAGCCATGCGGCTTGCATCATCCGAAGGTCGGCGAGGTCGGCCGCGCCCACCTCGATGGCGTGTGCCGCGAAGTCGGACTCGATCACCCGCTCGGCCCAGGATTGCCCCCACCACTCGCGTTCGACATCCGAGGCGAAGCACCAAAGGGATGCCGAACTCGCCACGTCGGTGAACCCGGCCTTGCGCGCCCAGGCTTTGAGAGCGCGCCCGGCGTCGGGGTCGCCGCCGTTCCAGTACTGCACGTCGCGGAAGGCGCTCTCCCACAGCTGCAGGCCCTGAAGCTTCGGGTAGTACATCACTCCCCCGGAATCGACGTCGCGGGCGGCGAGGATTCCGCCCGGTCTCAGCACGCGCCGGAACTCCCGCAGCGCGGCGACGGGGTTGGCGAGGTGCTGGAGCACCTGGTGCGCGTGCACGATGTCGAAGCTCGCGTCGGCGAAGCCGAGCGCGTAGGCGTCACCCACCCGGAACGACACGTTCCGCACCCCCTCATCGAAGGCCAGCCCGGCTGCGCGCAGCACAATCTGCTCCGACGCATCGATGCCGGTAACCTGACCGGGATACAGCCGGCGTGCCAGGTCGACCGTGACCGTGCCCGGACCGCAGCCCACGTCGAGCAGGGTCAGCCCGGCATCCAGGTGTGGGATCAGGTAGGCCGCCGAGTTGGCCACCGTGCGCCAGGTATGCGAGCGCAGCACGCTCTCGTGATGCCCGTGCGTGTACTGCTCCCGGGGCGCGGTCTCGGGGCGTGCCGGCTCGTCGATCATGAACCGATCCTAGGCGTGCGGGGGAATACTCCGACAGACGAAATGTGGATGTGACAGGGTGAAGAAATGAACCCCTTCGCCAGCATCAGCACGCTTCCGTTCGAGCTGCCCCCGTTCGCGCTGATTGCGGAGGAGCACTACCGGCCGGCGTTCCTGGACGGTATGTCCGAGCAGTTGGCCGAGATTGCGGCGATCTGCGCGAGCACGGATGCCCCCACCTTCGACAACACGATGGTTCCGCTCGAGCGCAGCGGACCGTTGCTGACCCGGGTGGCCGAGGTGTTCTTCAACCGGAGTTCGTCGGACTCCAGCGACTTCACCAACGCCCTCGAGGAGGAACTGGCCCCGCTCCTCGCGGCGCACGCGGACGCCATCCGTCTGGACCCTGGCCTGTTCACCCGGATCGCCGCTCTGCAGGAGCAGCGGGACCGGTTGGACCTGGAGCCGGAGGAGCGCTACCTGATCGAGCGGTACTTCACCGAGTTCACGCTCGCGGGCGCGGGCCTCGGCGACGACGACAAGGCCCGGCTGCGTAACTACAATAAGCGGCTCTCCACGGTCACCACCCGGTTCGACAAGAACCTGCTCGCCGACACCATCGATCTGGCACTCGTGCTCGACGACGTGAGCGAGCTGGATGGCCTCACCCCCGGTCAGATCTCCGCCGCGGCCGAGGCCGCCCACGAGCGCGGCCTGACCGGCCGTTACGTGATCACTCTGGTGCTGGCTACTTCGCACCCCTACTTGGCACAGCTGACGAACCGGGGTGTGCGGGAACGGCTGCTGGCCGCCTCACGGTCCCGGGGCATCCGTGGCGGGCAGTTCGACAACCGCGCCCTCGTGCTGGAGATCTCGCGGCTGCGTGCCGAGCGAGCCCGGCTGCTCGGATTCGACAGCCACGCAGCCGGCGTGACCGCGGACCAGACGGCGAAGACCCCGGAGGCGGTCGCCGACATGCTCGGGCGCCTCGCGCCGGCGGCAGCCCGGAATGCGCGCGTCGAGCAGGCCGACCTGCAGGAGCAGATCGATGCGGACGGCGGGGACTTCGAGCTCGCCGCCTGGGACTGGGCCTTCTACACGGAGAGGGTGCGGCGAGCCCGCTACGACGTGGACACCGCGGCCATGCGCCCCTACTTCGAGTTCGAACGGGTGCTGCAGGACGGCGTGTTCTACGCGGCCAATCGGCTCTACGGCGTCACCTTCACCGAGCGACCCGACCTCGTCGCCTGGCACCCCGGCGCGCGTGTGTTCGAGGTCGCCGAGGCCGACGGCTCGCCCGTGGGCCTGTACATCATCGACGTCTACACCCGCGACTCCAAGCGGGGCGGCGCCTGGATGAACGCCCTGGGCTCCCAGTCGACGCTTATAGGTACCCCCACGATCGTCTGCAACAACCTGAACGTTCCCCGGCCGGCGACGGGCGAGCCCACCCTGCTCAGTTTCGACGAGGTCGTCACCCTGTTCCACGAGTTCGGGCACGCCCTGCACGGCCTGTTCGCGCGGGTCACCTACCCGAAATTCGCCGGCACCAATGTGTACCGCGACTTTGTGGAGTTCCCCAGCCAGGTCAACGAGATGTGGATGCTGTGGCCCGACGTGCTCGCGAACTATGCTCGTCACCACGAGACCGGGGAGCCCATGCCCCAGGACCTCGTCGACCGCATCCACGCCTCGTCCACCTTCAACGAGGGCTTCTCCACCAGCGAGTACCTTGCGGCGGCCCTGCTCGACCAGGCCTGGCACCGCATCGAAGCCGACGACAGGGTGACGGATGTCGCCGCGTTCGAGGCATCCGCCCTCGCCGCCGTGGGGCTCGACAATCCTGCCGTGCCGACCCGCTATTCCAGCACCTACTTCGCGCACACCTTTGCCGGCGGCTACGACGCCGGCTACTACTCCTACATCTGGAGCGAGGTGCTGGACGCCGACACCGGCGAGTGGTTCGCAGAGAACGGCGGGCTCACCCGGGCCAACGGAGACCGTTTCCGGTCGCGGCTGCTGAGCGTGGGCGGCAGCACAGACCCGCTCGCCGCCTACCGCCATTTCCGCGGTCGTGACGCCGACATTCAGCCGCTGCTCGACCGTCGCGGCCTGAACTAGCACCGTCCGGCCCTGCCCGGCCCTGCCCGGCCCTGCCCGGCGCCCTAACGCCCCGCCCCTGAACCAATTCGACGGAGATTTTACGGAAACCGGCCGCTTTCGGCCCGTGTGGGTCCGATTTCGGCAAAATCTCCGTCGAATTCGTTAGGGGGCAGCGACGGCAGTTGGGTGAGAGCACCCGGAGGGCATCCAGCCGAGCCAGAGCATGACCACGCCGCCGATGACCAGCCCCCGAACGCAGAGCCGATGCCCAACACCGAAACGCCCGACGCGGTGACCAGGACGAGGCAGGCCGCCCCGGAGGCAGCCGTGGCGATCCACCGCTTCGGGCCGTCAGGATGCGCGTCGGGGCCGGCCATCGGCGCGGTCGTGATTGCCGTCAGGGTGATGCCGAGCGCGCCGACGACCGATCCGACCGCGTTCGCCAGACCGGAGCCGACCAGATCGCGCAGGGCGGAGGCTGGTAGCCGAACGTCGATGATCGCGGCCACGGCCATGGTCGCCGGCACCATGCACGCGCGCGCCGGCTTGCCCGCGGCGAGCCAGACCAGAACAACCGGCACCGCGAGCAGCGGCTGCTGCACGGCTGCCGTCACCGGGGCCGGGCAGATCGGGAACATGATGCCGGCAAGCATCGCACTGGCGATCGGCTTCGGGATACAGCACGCCGTCGATGCCGACCAGCAGGCAGGGCGCCAACAGCACGGGTGCCGTCTGCGAATCGGTCGCGCCCACGGCCTGCAGCCCGGCGATGACGAGCACGAATGAACCCGCGAATCCGGTGACCGCCGCAACGACGCCGACGAAGGCGGGCTGGTACACGGCGGCCCCCGGGCTCAGTTCGGTCGGGTGCCGAAGCGGGGTGAGGCCGGACGCTGAACCTAGGCGGACTTGTCGACGCGGCGGGCCTTGTGCAGCACGATCGTGGGCTCGGCGTTATCGAGCACGGCGGCCCGGGTGACCACGACGCGCGCCACCTCGGAGCTCGACGGCACCTCGAACATGATCGGTCCGAGCACTTCTTCCATGATCGCTCGCAGGCCACGCGCACCGGTCTTGCGCAGGACCGCGAGGTCGGCGATGGCCTCCAGCGCCGGCTGTTCGAACTCGAGCTCGACGCCGTCGAGCTGGAACATGCGCTGGTACTGCCGCACGAGGGCGTTCTTCGGGACGGTCAAAATCTGCATCAGGGCCACCTGGTCGAGCTGGGTGACGGTGGTGACCACGGGCAGACGGCCGATGAACTCGGGGATCAGGCCGAATTTGTGCAGGTCTTCGGGGAGCACCTCACTGAACAGGTTGACGTCGTCACCCTTGCTGTGAAGCGGAGCGCCGAACCCGATGCCCTTCTTGCCGGCCCGGGTCGAAATGATGTCATCCAGGCCCGCGAACGCGCCGGCCACGATGAACAGTACATTCGTGGTGTCGATCTGAATGAATTCCTGGTGCGGATGCTTGCGCCCACCCTGCGGCGGAACCGAGGCCACAGTGCCCTCGAGAATCTTCAACAGGGCCTGCTGAACACCCTCGCCGGACACGTCGCGGGTGATCGAGGGATTCTCGGCCTTGCGCGCGATCTTGTCGATCTCGTCGATGTAGATGATGCCGGTCTCGGCGCGTTTGACGTCGTAGTCGGCGGCCTGGATCAACTTGAGGAGGATGTTCTCCACGTCTTCACCGACATAGCCGGCCTCGGTGAGGGCCGTCGCATCCGCCACGGCGAAGGGAACGTTGAGGCGTTTTGCCAGTGTCTGGGCGAGGTAGGTCTTGCCGCAGCCGGTAGGGCCGATCAACAGAATGTTGGACTTGGCGATCTCTACGTCATCGTGGATGGCGTCGGCGGCGGTGAGGGTGGCGCGGGAGCGTACGCGCTTGTAATGGTTGTAGACGGCAACGGCGAGGGCGCGCTTTGCGGCTTCCTGCCCGATGACGTATTCCTCGAGGAAGCCGAAGATCTCCTTCGGCTTGGGCAATTCGAATTCGCCGGTACCGTCTTCAGCGGTGGCTTCGGCCAAACGCTCCTCGATGATCTCGTTGCACAACTCGACGCACTCGTCGCAGATGTAGACACCGGGGCCCGCAATGAGCTGCTGCACCTGCTTCTGGCTCTTTCCGCAGAAAGAGCATTTCAACAGGTCAGCGCTTTCGCCTATTCGGGCCATCCGTCAGCCTCCTCCATTGACAACTGCATCGAGCCTAGCCTGTGCCTGTGCGGCACGGGTGCAGGCTGACCGCATCTGTCGAATAACGTTCAGGCACCGTTCTGCCCGAACTCTCCGATATGCGAAACGCGACGGATGCCCGGCTCCGTTGAGCCGGACATCCGTCGCGTTCACGGTTTCGCTCTTCTACTTGACGAGCGTGGGCACGTTTTTGCGGCTGGTCAGGATCTGGTCGATCAGGCCGTACTCGAGGGCCTCGGCCGAGCCGAGGATCTTGTCGCGGTCGATATCCTTGTGAACCTGCTCCGCGCTGCGGTTGGAGTGGTGAGCGATGGTGAATTCGAGCCACTCCCGCATCCGCTGAATCTCAGCTGCCTGGATCTCGATGTCGGAGGCCTGACCTCCGCCCTGTCCGCCGGCCGAGGGCTGGTGGATGAGGATGCGGGCGTTGGGAAGGGCGAGGCGCTTCCCGGGTGTGCCGCCGGCAAGCAGCACGGCCGCAGCGGATGCCGCCTGGCCGAGGCAGACCGTCTGGATGTGCGGACGAATGTACTGCATCGTGTCGTAGATCGCCGTCATCGCGGTGAAGGAGCCACCCGGTGAGTTGATGTACATCACGATGTCCCGGTCCGGGTCCTGGCTCTCGAGCACCAAGAGCTGGGCCATGACGTCATCGGCGGACGCGTCGTCCACCTGCACGCCGAGAAAGATGATGCGGTCCTCGAAGAGCTTCGCGTAGGGGTCCTGGCGCTTGTAGCCGTAGGCCGTGCGCTCTTCAAACGTGGGAAGGATGTATCGGGCCTCGGGAGCCTGCGAAGCGCGGCCCCCGGCCTGGTGACCAAAATTCGTGAATTCCATGTCGTCTCGCCCGTCCTACTTCTTGTTCACTGAGTCGTCGGTGCCGCCGCCGCCGACCACTTCCGACGCGGAGCCGCGCAGGTGGTCGACAAAACCATAGGCCACGGCCTCGTGAGCGGTGAACCAGTTGTCGCGGTCGTTGTCAATGAGGATCTGCTCGACCGACTTGCCGGTCTGCTCTGCCGTGAGTTCGGCCATCCGCTTCTTCATATCCAGGATGACCTTCGCCTGCGTCTGGATGTCGGCGGCCGTGCCACCGAATCCGCCGGACGGCTGGTGCAACAGGACCCGGGCGTTGGGTGTGATGTAGCGCTTGCCCTTGGTTCCAGAGGACAACAGGAACTGCCCCATCGAGGCAGCGAGTCCGATGCCGACGGTGACGATGTCGTTCGGAACGAACCTCATCGTGTCGTAGATGGCCATGCCCGCCGTGATTGAGCCGCCGGGGGAGTTGATGTACAGGAAGATATCCCGCTCCGAGTCCTCTGCGGCCAGCAGCAGGATTTTGGCACAAATCTCGTTGGCGTTCTCATCCCGGACCTCTGAACCCAGCCAGATGATGCGGTCTTTCAGCAGTCGGTCAAAAACGCCCGGTGTAGGTGTCATATCGGCCATGTCGCGCTCCGTTTCACTTGTCGCTTCAGATTGAATCTATAGGAGCCAACGCTCCGGAACGGCTGTGTTCGCCCTCGGCAGATAACGCGCCGCCCACGCATCAGTCGCTCCGAACCAATTCGACGGAGATTCTGCTCTCCTGGTCCCGAAAACCGTGCATAACGGCCCTTAACCCGAAAATCTCCGTCGAATTGGTCCAGGGCGGGAGAGCTGAGGGCAAGGGACGGGAGCGGGGGCGGCAGGGCAGAAACGCGGAACGGGCCGGATGTCTGTGACATCCGACCCGAACGCCCGCGTGAGCGGTCGTCGTGTCACTTC
This sequence comes from Cryobacterium sp. TMT2-17-1, assembly GCF_004402765.1. Lineage (NCBI taxonomy): Bacteria > Bacillati > Actinomycetota > Actinomycetes > Micrococcales > Microbacteriaceae > Cryobacterium > Cryobacterium sp. TMT2-17-1. The sequence continues at coordinate 26,589 of NZ_SOGC01000019.1, read as the reverse complement.
TTGGCGGCGGCCTTCTTCTTCGCCGCGGTGGCCTTGGCCTTGGCTGCCTTCGCTGCCGTGGCCTTGATGGCCTCGACCTCGGCGTCGACCTCGGCCTCGACCTCGGCGGCGTCGGAGTCGTCCTCCTCGATCTCCTCTTCCTCGTCCTCGCCGGACGCCTCGTCGGCGACCGCGACGAACTCGGACAGGTCGACGGCGTTACCGTTGGAGTCAACGACCTCGGCCTTGCCCAGCGCGATGGCGAGGGCCTTGTTGCGGGCAACCTCGGCCACCATCGACGGGATCTGACCGTTGCCGCTCAGCGCCTGGACGAATTCGCTCGGGTCCATGCCGTACTGGGCTGCGCCCTGGATCAGGTACTGAGTGAGCTCGTCCTGGCTGACCTGGACCTTCTCGGCCTCGGCGATGGTGTCGAGCAGGATCTGCTGACGGAAGGTCTTCTCGCTGGCCTCGGTGACCTCGGCGCGGTGCTCGGCGTCTTCGAGGCGGTTCTCGCCCTCGAGGTGGCGACGCACCTCGTCCTCGATGATCGCGGTCGGAATCGGAACCTCGACCGACTCGAGCAGCTGCTCGACGAGCTTCTCGCGGGCCTGGGTGCCTTGGCCGAAGACCTTGGAGCGCTCGACCTGGCCCTTGAGGCTCTCGGTCAGTTCGGCGATGGTGTCGAACTCGCTGGCGATCTGCGCGAAGTCGTCGTCGGCGGTGGGAAGCTCGCGCTCCTTGACGGCGCCGACGGTGACGGTGATCTCGGCGGTCTCGCCCTCGTGGTCCCCACCCATGAGGTTGGAATTGAAGGTGGTGGTCTCACCGGCGCTGAGAGAGTCGAGCGCCTCGTCGATGCCGTCGATGAGGTCGCCGGATCCGACCTCGTAGGAGATGCCGGTGGCGTTGTCGACCTCGACGCTGTTGATGGCGGCGATCAGGTCGATCTGCACGAAGTCGCCCGTGGTGGCGGGACGATCGACGGTGACGAGAGTGCCGAAGCGGCTGCGCAGGTTGTCGAGTTCCTCGGTGACCTCTTCATCGGACACCTCGACGGCGTCGACGGTGAGCTTCAGCCCGGAGTAGTTCGGCAGGTCGATCTCGGGGCGCACGTCGACCTCGATGGCCAGTTCCAGGTCTCCGGAGAAGTCCTTGTCGCTGGGCCAGGCGACGATGTCTGCCTCGGGGCGGCCCAGGGGGCGCAGCTTGTGCTCGGTCACGGCCGAGCGGTAGAAACCGTCGAGGCTCTCGTTGACCGCATGCTCGAGCACGGCGGACTTGCCGACACGCTGGTCGATGATGGCCGGCGGGACCTTGCCCTTGCGGAAGCCGGGGATGTTGATGTCCTCGGCGATGTGGCCGTAGGCGTGGGTGATGCTGGGCTTCAGCTCCTCGGGAGCCACCGAGATGGTGACCTTCGCGCGAGTGGGGCTCAGTTGTTCTACCGTGGACTTCACGTGGCAATCTCCTGTGTTCGACCGATGTATTTAGGGGGTGTTGGTCGGGGCGACAGGATTCGAACCTGCGACCTCTCGGCCCCAAACCGAGCGCTCTACCAAGCTGAGCTACGCCCCGGACAATTTCTCAACCCGGTGATGGCATCCGCTTGGCGCGCAGAGTTCGCGCAATTCGCAGAATGACCTCGATAAGTCTACTGCACGGTCCGGATGCCGCGGGTCGAGGCGTGCAACTGGCGACCGTCGACGTGTACTACGCTGAGTGAGTGCGCGGGGGACTGCGCCCGGGGGATGTAGCTCAATGGTAGAGCCTCAGTTTTCCAAACTGATGGCGCGGGTTCGATTCCCGTCATCCCCTCCACACAACATCCTGGACGGATCGTCTCACACGGCTCAGTCGAGTCCGAGCCCGTTCAGCGTCGTGCGCAACGTCGTCGCCGAGTGCTCGAACAGCTCCTGCTCCTTCTCGCTGAAGGGAACCTCGATCACGCGCGAGACGCCCTCGGCGTTGATCACGCTCGGCACCGACAGCGCCACGTCGCTGACGCCCCGGTAGTCGGTGAGCACCGAGCTGACCGGAAGCACGGCGCCCTCGTCGCGCAGCACGGCCTCGACGATCCGGGCGCCCGAAAGCCCGATCGCGTAGTTCGTGGCGCCCTTGCCGGCGATGACCGTATACGCCGCGGTCTTCACGCTCTCGGTGATCGCGTCGAATTCCGCCTCCGAGAACGGCACCAGACCCTTAGGCGAGATGTCGTCCTGCACCCACTCGGCCAGGGAGATCGGGCCGATCCGGGCCTGGGACCAGAGCGGGAACTCCGAGTCGCCGTGCTCTCCGACGATCACGGCGTGCACATTGGCGATCGCGACGCCGACCCGGTGCGCGAGCATCCAGCGCAGCCGGGAGGAGTCGAGCACCGTGCCCGACCCGAAGACGCGCGTGGCCGGCAGCCCGCTGAACTGGCGGGCAGCATAGGCAAGCACGTCGCAGGGGTTGGTGACGAGCATATAGACGGCGTCCGGGGCTCGCTCGACCAGCTGGGGCATCAGCTCCCGCAGGATCCCGACATTGACGCCGGCCATCTCGAGCCGGGACTGACCGGGGTGCTGTCTGGCCCCGGCCGTGATCACGACCATGTTCGCCCCCGCGATGGCGTCGAGGTCGCTGCCGCCGGCCACGCAGGAAGCACCCGTGAACTGGGTGCCGTGGGCCAGGTCGAGAACCTCGGCCTCCACCTTGGGCCCGTTGATGTCGTAGAGCACGACTTCCCGCGCGGACTGCCGGATCAGTGCGGCGTAGGCCAGGGACGACCCGACGGCCCCGGCTCCGATGATGGCCAGCTTGGAATTCGCGATCTCGCTCATAAGCTCATTCTGCACCCCTGACCGGGCCGGATCCGAGTATCCGGATATCCGTGGCTGAGTCAGTGCCGCAGGGTCAGTGCCGCAGGTAGGTGAGCACGGCCAGCACCCGGCGGTGGTCGGAGCCCGAGTCGTCGAGGCCAAGCTTCTGGAAGATCGAGGTGACGTTCTTCTCGACCGCGCCGACGCCGATCACGAGCTTCGCGGCGATGCCGGCGTTGGTGCGCCCCTCCGCCATCAGCCCGAGCACGTCACGCTCACGCGGGGTGAGGGCCGCGACCGGGTCGGTGCGGCGGGCCAGCAACTCGCGCACGACCTGCGGGTCGAGCACGGTGCCGCCCGCGCTGATCCGGGTCACGGCGTCCCGCAGCTCGTCGAGCGACGCCACCCGGTCCTTGAGCAGGTAGCCCAGTCCCCCGTTGCCGGCGGCGAGAAGTTCATGCGCGTAGGTGCCCTCCACATACTGGCTGAGCAGCAGGATGCCCACCGACGGCAACCTGCGGCGCAGTTCCAGCGCGGCGCGCACGCCCTCGTCCCGGAAGGTGGGCGGCATCCGCACATCCAGCACGGCGATGTCGGGCCGCAGCGCGTCTACCTCGGCCAGGAGGGAATCCGCGTCGCCGTAGGACGCGACGGTCACAAACCCGGCCTCGTCGAACAGGCGGATCAGACCTTCTCTGAGCAGCACCGAGTCCTCGGCCAGCACGAGCCGCAGGGGTGGGGCGGAGGGAGCGGCGAGAATGGCTGAAGCGAGGTCGGTCATCCGTTCAGGATACGGCGACCGCTCGCGCCGGCCGGGCCGCGGGCAGTGGGATGTGTGCCCCGATCGCGGTCGGGCCACCCTCGGGGCTCCGCACCGACAACACCCCGCGAAGGCCGTGCAGGCGTTCGTCGAGTCCTTGCAGGCCGTGGGCATCGGTCAGCCGGGCCCCGCCGATGCCGTCGTCGATCACCCAGATGTCGAGCCAGATGACGCCGGCGGCCCCCGTGCTGGCAGGGCTGCCGGTGCTCCCATCGTCGGGGACGGCGCGTAGGGCCAGGTGCAGACGGATGTCCGTGGCCCGCGAGTGCTTGGCGGCGTTGGTGAGCAACTCCGCGCCGACGAAATACGCGCTCCGCTCGATTTCGCTGGGCAGCCGCAGCGCCGGGTCGACCTGCAGCTCGAGCCGCACAGGGATGGTGCTACGGGCGGCCAGGGACTCGAGGCCGGCGAGGAGACCGCGGTCCTGCAGGAGGGGCGGCACCAGACCGCGGGACAGCGCCCGCAGCTCCTCGAGGGTGTCGTGAGCCTGCTCCCGGGCCTCCACGATCAGGGTGCGCGCGGCATCCGGGTCGGTATCGAGCTTGCGCTCGGCGCTGGCGAGGTCCATCTGCAGGCGCACCAGGCGCTGCTGCGGACCATCGTGGATGTCCCGTTCCAGGCGTCGCAGGGACTGGTCTTCCGCGGCGACGGCCGCCCCGCGCGACGCGCTGAGGTCGGCGACCTCACGCTGCAGGGCCTCGGACCGCCAGGCGCCCAGCATGCCGCGGGCCGCGAACTGGTGCAGCCGGGTGAACGCGTGGGTGATGTACGGCAGGGTCAGCAGAAAGAGGATGCCCAGGACGAGCTGGAGGAGGCTTTCGGCCAGGAGCGGGTCGATCGGGAGCGTGGTGCCCGGCAGAATCCAGTTCAGGATGATCGCGTGCAGGTCGTCGTTCCGGTCCTCGGGGAGGAAGCGGCCCCAGATCCAGTAGCTGACGCCGCCGAGGCCCACCGACAGCCAGACTACGGTGACGATCCAGCTGACAAGCCCGACCACGAAGTTCACGACCATGCCGTGCAGCAGGTAGAGCCAGTAGTGCCCGTTGACGAGCGGGCCGAGCAGGGCGCGGAGGGTGGTGGCCGGCTCCCCCGGCGTCGCCCACCGCGGCGGGGTGATGGCAGGCTGGCCGGCCCAGCGCAGGCGGGCGAGTTCGACCAGACCGATGCCGCGGGCGAGGTAGAGGGACGCCACGACGACGACGATCCCAACGACGGCGGCGAGCAGGCCGATGCCGGTGAAGAATACGGTGCTCAGAACGGTGAGGGCGATCACGACCACCGGCAGGGTCAGCAGTAGAAAGAGCAGCTCCTGCGGCACGCGCCGCCAGAGCGCGCGATAGCCGGCGCGTGCGGGGGTTTCGGTCGGTGCGGTCATGGTGTCCTCCAGTAAGTCTGTCGGTACTCAGCCTGATCGCCGGGTCGAGTAGACGACATCCCGCTGCCAACCGGATCTCGCCGGGGGTAACCCCCCAGGTCAGAGGGTGGTGTGGGTGAAGCGGCCGGCGAGCAGGGTGGCGGCCACGGGCATCCGTCGCAGGTCGGGCACTGAGGCGACGAACGGGTCGATCTCGCACACCGCGAGGTCGGCGACGTCTCCCGCCAGAACGCGGTGCCGGCCGCGCGCGGACGCGGCGAGCGCGGCCTGCCGGGAGATGGCTTGCTCGGCGTGCCAGGGTTCGCGGCTGCCGCGAGTGCGCCCGACGGCGGCGGCGATGCTCACCCACGGGTCCAGCGGAGCGACCGGGGCGTCGGACCCGAGCGCGAGCGTGACCCCGGCGTTCAGCAGGCTCTTCAGCACGAAGGCCCGGTCGGTGCGTCCCACCCAGTAGCGGTCGGCGACGTCCCGGTCGTCGAGGGCGTGCTCGGGCTGCACGCTCGCTACCACGCCGAGCCGGGCGAAACGGGCGACGTCCTCCCTCGTGAGCAGCTGCGCGTGCTCGATGCTGCCGGCGCAGCCGAGCTGCTCGAAGGCGTCGAGGGCCAGCGCGTTGGCCCGGTCGCCGATGGCGTGCACGGCGGGGCGGATGCCCGCGGCCACGGCCCGGCCCAGGTGCGCGAGCAGCTCCTCCGGCGGCACGGTGAGCATCCCGCGTGACCCGGGCTGGCCCTCCAGGCCGGGGTACTCGTCGACGCAGTACGCGGTGCGGGTGTTCAGCGAGCCGTCGGTGATCACCTTGCAGGATCCCACCGTGAGCAGCCCGCCGGTGCCGTCGATGCCGGCCCCACTCCGCAGACCGAGTGCGATGGCGCGCTCCAAATGCTGGGTGTAGATACCGAACTCCACCCGCAGCGAGTCGGTGCCGCCCTGGATGCGCCGCAGCCAGGTGGCGAGGTTCCAGTCCATCTCCATGTCGACGATGCCCACGACCCCGCGAGCCGCCGCGGCCCGGGCCGCGCTGTCGGCCCAGCCGTCCATCACGACATCGGGCACCTCGGCGAGCGTGCGCACCACGGCGAAGCAGTCCTCCTCACGGAGCAGCCCGGTCGGGTGCTCCGTGTGGCCGTGGCGGGCGAGCGCGGCCGAGTTCAGCCAGCATGAGTGTAGGTCACCGCTGATCAACACGGTCGGAACGGTGCCGGCGGCGGCGTCCAGCAGGGGCCGGCTCGGGGCATCCGGCCACAGAGCGTCGCGAAACCCGAACCCGACCAGGGTCTCCCCCCTCGAAACGCCGGGCACCCGTTCGGCCACCAGGTCGGCCGCGGCGGCGGCACTGTCGGTGCCGGACAGATCCAGCCGCTGATTCGTCTGCGCCCACTGGCTGAAGTGCACGTGGTTGTCCCAGAGGCCCGGAATCAGCCAGCGTTCTTCCAAATCGACCGAACGGATGCCCGCAGCCGACTGACTCAGATACCCGAGCCGGCGCACCCGGCCGTCGACGATCAGCGTGTCGACGATCTCGTCGCTTCCCGGCAGCCGGCCGTTCCGCAAGACGAGCGGAGGGGCCGACGCTGTTGCCGGAGCGGGCGTGGACACGCTCACCGGTCGACCCCGTGCACCCGGCGCATTTCGGCTGCCAGGCCCGGGCTCGCATAGGGACCGTCTCCCTCGAGTTCACCCAGAATGCGCGCCACGGTCTCGGCCGGCTTGTTCTGGCTGAGCTTGCACTTGGCGGTGAGGCGGTTCACCCTGAGCCGGAAGCCGACCGTACCGGCCGCAATACGGGCGGCGTAGGCGGCGTTGGCCTCGGTGCCGGACAGGCGACGCGGTTCAGGCATCCGCTCCTCGAAGTGGTCGACCAGGCGGTCCAGCACCCGCAGGTTCTCCTCGTCGCTGAGTAGTTCGGGTGTGCCGTTCAGGTGCGCGGCGACGAAGTTCCAGGTGGGAACGGCGGGCGCCGCGTCGTACCAGCCGGGCGAGATGTAGCCGTGGGGTCCCTGGATGATCACCAGCAGCTCGTGCCGGCCGAGTTCGTGCAGGGCCTCGTCGGGGCGTCCGACGTGGCTGACCAGCACGATTCCGTCGGTCTCGTCGGCCTCCTCGTCGAGCAGTACCGGGTAGTGCGAGGCCACCAGACCCGACTCGGTGTGGCTGATCAGCGTGGCCCATGGGTTCTCCCGGATGAGACGGCGGATCTCGGCCGGGTCGCCCTGCTCAAAAATGGGGTTGTGTCTCATCGGTGTCCCGTTCTGGTCGTGGGTTCAGATCAGGTGAAGCAGATCAGGGCGAGCAGGTCAGGCCTGGCATTTCGGGCACCAGTAGAGCTTGCGTGCGGCCATCTCCTCAACGGTGATGTGGGTGCCGCAGACCCGGCAGGGCAGCCCCTCGCGCTTGTACACCCAGTGCCGGTCGGCCCGTCGCCTCAGGGCTCGCCCATAAGCCGCGTCGCCGAGGCCGTCCATGGTCATCATCTGCCCGGTCGACACGCCGATCTTCAGCAGGTGCGCCCAGTCTCGCCAGAGCGCACGGGACTGCTCGTCGCTGAGCGACTTGCCCGGCGCATACGGGTTCAGGCGCGCACGGAAGAGCAACTCGGCCCGGTAGACGTTGCCGATGCCGCTGACCACCAACTGGTCCATCAAAAGGCGCCCGATCGGGGTGGGCTTCTTCCGCACCACCGTGACGAAGCGGTCCTCGGCGGCGCGGCTGTCGTCGAGCATCGGGTCCGGCCCGAGACGGTCCATCGCCACGTGCACCTCCTGAGAGTCGAGCACCACGCAAGCCGTGGGCCCGCGCAGGTCCGCAACGACGTCGTCGGCCAGCAGACGCACCCGCACCTGGCCGATGGGTGCGGGCGGGAAGCCGTCGGGCTCGACGCTGACCTTCTCGTCTTCCGCCATCCGCAGCCGGGTCAGCCGGGGCGCGCCGATGCTCTGCAGCGAGTCCTCCCCCGCCAGGCCCTGCATGACGTCACCCGCGTCGCGCCTGACGGTCCGGCGCCTGCGACCCTTGATGGCGGCGTCCGTACCGTGCGCTTGGATGTCCCCGGCAAAGTCCCAGGCGCCGTAGAGCCCCAGGTGCACGCGCAGCCAGAGCCCGTTGTCGAATTCGAGGAACATCTGCTTGCCGACGGCACGGGCATCCGTCATGATGTGGCCGTCGAGCATCGCCGCGCCGTCCACGAAGCGGCCCTGCGGCGACGACAGTCGGATGCTTTTACCCACGAAGTTGCGGGCGAACTGGCGCGCAATGCGGTGGACGGAATGACCCTCAGGCACGGCTAGTCGGCGAGACGCGTGCCGTTGATGGTGCAGTGCGCCTCGTACTCCGCCAGCTGCAGGATGCGGCGGCAGTGGCGTTCGTCGCCGGGGAACGGCTCCGAGATAAAGGCGTCGATGAAGTCGATGGCGTCCTCGATGCTGTGCTGCCTGGCACCGATGGAGATGACGTTCGCGTCGTTGTGCTCGCGGGCGAGCCTGGCGGTACTGAGGCTCCAGACCAGCGCGGCGCGCACGCCCTTCACCTTGTTAGCGGCCATCTGCTCGCCGTTGCCCGAGCCGCCGAAGACGACGCCGAGCGCGTCGACGCCGACGGACAGGTCGGCGACGACGGCCTCGGCCGCCCGGATGCAGAAACCGGGGTAGTCGTCGAGGGCGTCGTAGACCTCCGGCCCGTGGTCCACGACTTCGTGACCGGCAAGGGCGAGGTGCGTGACCAGCTGGTGGCTGAAGTCGAGGCCGGCGTGGTCAGTGGCGATGTGGATGCGCATGCAACCGATTATATTTACTCGGCTTACTCGGCTGGTACCGTCGCAGCCGCGGCGAAGATCGGCTCGCGGGTGCGGGAGCGCTTCAGCTCGAAGAAACCGTCATACCCGGCAACGGCCACCACACCGTCCCAAAGCTTGAGCGCCACATCTCCGCTCGGCGCGGGCGAGATGACCGGGCCGAAGAAGGCCACGTCGTTCACGGCGATGACGGGGGTGCCGACATCCTGGCCCACCCGCTCCATGGCGTCGAAGTGGCTGGCGCGCATCTGCACGTCGTAGTGGTCGCTGTCGGCCCACTCCGCGAACGATGCCGGCAGGCCCACCTCGGCGAGCGCGGCGGGAATGACCTCGTCGGGGTTTGTGCTGCCACCGAGGTGGATGCGGGCGCCCAGGGCATCGTAGACCGCCTTGACCGTTTTCTGGCCGTGCAGTTCCTGTGCGGCAGCAACCAGGCGGGTGTACTTGAGAGCCCGGGGGAAGAACGCGCGGTACTCCTCGGACACGTCCTGGTCCTCGTTCAGGACGGCGAGGCTCATCACCTTCCACTCGACGTCGAAACCGCGCAGGGCGGAGACCTCCTCCACCCAGCGGGAGGTCATCCAGGCCCAGGGGCAGGAGGGGTCGAACCAGAACTTCACAGAGTCAGCCATGGGGCCCAGCCTAAGTGTCTCCCGGCTGGGAAAGCGCCGACGGAGACCGAACGTAAACCCCTGTCCAGAGACGGTATCCTCGGCAAAATGTCTGGTTGTTGCCCATTTCCGACTAAAATTATTCGTTATGCCCGAAAGCGGGCCCCTTTTTTTCGCAGCAACATGATCTCTACGAGAGAAGTTCCCATGCCCAGAACCAGCTCACTTTCCGGTGCCGACGGCACGGCGGTGAAGACCAAGAATCCGCTCCTGCAGCGCCGCTTGAAGGTGTCGCACGTGAACGTGGTCGATCAGTCAAGGCTGAAGAAAGCCCTCGGCGGAACCATCGTGGGAAACACGATGGAGTGGTACGACGTCGGCGTGTTCGGCTACCTCATCACGACCATGGGTCCGGTGTTCCTGCCCGAGTCCGACCCGACCGTGCAGACCCTGTTCCTGCTCGGCACCTTCGCCGCGACGTTCATCGCCCGTCCGCTGGGTGGTGTGTTCTTCGGCTGGCTCGGGGACAAGATCGGCCGCCAGAAGGTGCTGTCGATGACCCTGATCCTGATGGCGGCATCCACTTTCGCCGTGGGCCTGCTGCCCGGCTACGCCCAGGTGGGCATGCTCGCCGCCGCGCTGCTGGTCTTCACCAAACTCGTGCAGGGCTTCTCCACCGGCGGTGAGTACGCCGGTGCGACCACCTTCGTGAGCGAGCACTCGCCCGACAAGCACCGCGGCTTCTTCGCCAGCCTGCTCGATATGGGCAGCTACCTCGGCTTCGCCATCGGCGCCGCGCTCGTGTCCATCCTGCAGGTCACCCTCGGGCAGCCCGTCATGGAAGACTGGGGTTGGCGCATCCCATTCCTGATCGCCGGACCGCTCGGCCTGATCGCCATCTGGTTCCGTCTGAAGATCGAGGAATCCCCCACCTTCCAGGCCACCCTGGACGCGAAGGAACTGGCCGCGACCGACCCGTCGTTCTCCGACGAGTCCGCCCCGTCCAACAGCCCGGTCAGCATTTTCAAGAACCACTGGCGCGGCATCATCGTCGCCATGATCCTTGTCGCCGCGGCCAACACGCTCGGCTACGCGCTCACCTCATACATGCCGACCTACCTCACCGCCACCAAGGGCTACGACGAGCTGCACGGGACACTGCTCACCATCCCGATCCTCGTTATCATGGCGCTCTGCATCCCCCTGGCCGGCCGCCTGTCCGACAAGATCGGTCGTCGTCCCGTGCTCTGGATGGGTTCGCTCAGCGCCGTAGTGCTCTCCATCCCCGCCTTCATGCTGATCGGCGTCGGCGAGATCTGGACGACGCTGCTCGGCCTGGCTCTGATCGCCCTGCCCGTCACGTTCTACGTCTCCAACCTCGCCTCGGCCCTGCCGGCGCTGTTCCCGACCGAAAGCCGTTACGGTGCCATGGGCATCGCGTACAACTTCTCGGTGGCCATCTTCGGTGGCACGACGCCGTTCATCATCGCGGCGCTGATCGCCACGACCGAGAACGACATGATGCCGGCTTACTACCTGATGGGGACATCCGTCATCGGTGGAATCGCGATCTTCTTCCTGCGCGAGTCTGCCGGGCGTCCGCTGATCGGCTCGATGCCCAGCGTGGACTCGGTCTTCGAGGCCCGCGAACTGGTAGCCACGCAGGATGACAACCCTGCCCTGGACACCGACGAGATGCCGTTCGACGAGACCTATGAGCCGCCGACCTCGTCGATGGATCTCTCATCGCTCGCGACGGAGCCGGAAACCGAGCCGGAGCCGCTGAAGGTCTAGCGACACCCTGCTGCATCGACCGGTGGCCCGGCGTTCGGAGACCCTGGTCTCGGCGCGCCGGGCCACCGGTCTGTGTGCTGTGTGCACCGGGCCGGGCCATCGCGGGGGCCATCGTAGAATTGTTCGATGACCACGACGCCTCCGACCGAGCCCGCTCCCGGGGCCGTGTCCACCCTCAGCATCGACCCTGCCGAGATGGCGATCGCCCTGCGCGTGCTCGCCTCGCTCAGCGAGATCGACCCCGAAGACCCCGATTTCGTCACCGTGCGGCAGGCCACCGCCAAGATGTTCAAGTCCGTCAAGATGGTGCGACGCGGCGAGAAGCGGCAGGCGATTGCGGATGCCGACCGGGAGGTCATCGCCGCGACCGCGACCGGCGCCGCCACCCGCATCGACGACGAGACCATTGGCGCCCAGCTGCGCCTGGGCACCGACCGGGCGTCGGCCGGCGAGTTGCTCGTGCCGCGGGCCTGCTACATCTGCAAACAGAAGTACACCCTCGTCGACGCCTTCTACCACCAGCTCTGCCCTGCCTGCGCGACGATGAGCCATGAGAAGCGGGATGCCCGCACCGACCTGACCGGCAGGCGCGCCCTACTCACGGGCGGCCGCGCCAAGATCGGCATGTACATCGCCCTGCGCCTGCTGCGCGACGGCGCCCACACCACCATCACCACCCGGTTCCCGCGCGACGCGGTGCGCCGCTTCAGCGCCATGCCGGACTCGGCCGACTGGCTGCACCGTCTCCGCATCGTCGGGATCGACCTGCGCGACCCGGCCCAGGTGATCGGCCTGGCCGACTCCGTCGCCGCGGCCGGGCCGCTGGACATCCTGATCAACAACGCCGCCCAGACCGTGCGCCGCTCCCCCGGCTCCTACTCGATGCTGGTCGAGGCCGAGCAGTCGCCGCTGCCGGAGGGCGTCATCCCGGAGATCGTCACGTTCGGGCACACCAGTGACGCGCACCCGACCGCGCTCGCGGCATCCGTCACCAGCCACCCGATCCTGGCCGCAGCAGCCGGAGCGAGTGGCGCACTCACGGCCGACGACCTGACCGCCCTGGCGCTCGCACCGGGCTCCTCGTCTCTCGCGCGTCTCGCCGCCGGCACCGCGATCGACGCCGGCGGGCTCGTGCCCGACCTGCACTCCCGAAACAGCTGGACCGCGAACGTGGAAGACGTCGACCCGCTGGAGATGCTGGAGGTGCAGCTGTGCAACACCACGGCCCCGTTCCTGCTGGTGAGCCGTCTGCGTGGCTCGCTCGCGGCATCCGACGCCCGCCGCACCTACATTGTGAACGTGTCGGCGATGGAGGGCGTGTTCGGCCGCGGCTACAAGGGGCCCGGCCACCCGCACACGAACATGGCCAAAGCCGCGCTGAACATGCTCACCCGCACGAGCGCGAAGGAAATGCTGTCCGACGGCATCCTGATGACCAGCGTCGACACCGGCTGGATCACCGACGAGCGGCCGCACCCCACCAAGATCCGCCTCGCCGAGGAGGGCTTCCACGCCCCACTCGACCTGGTCGACGGCGCGGCGAGGGTCTACGACCCGATTGTGCGCGGCGAGGGCGGCGAGGACCTCTGCGGCGTCTTCCTCAAGGACTACAAGCCCGGCGCCTGGTAGCCGGGGCAGGTCGTCGGCGGGGTCGGCTTGCGAGTCGGCGGGTCAAGTCGGCGGGGTCGGCCTGCGAGTCGGCGAGTCGAGTCGGCGAGTCGAGTCGGCGAGTCGAGTCGGCGAGTCGAGTCGGCGAGTCACGTCGGCGCGCTGGACAGGCAGCAGGACAGCCGGCAGGCCCCTCACCAATTCGACGGAGATTTTGAGGTTTGCGCACCCGGGCGGCCGGTTGCGGCCTGGTTTCGGCAGAATCTCCGTCGAATTGGTTCGGGCGGGCGACATGGTGCGGGCCATTTTGGTGCGGCGAGCGGATGCCGCTGGGTGCCGGCACCGGGATCGCGCCCCGCCGAACCGCACCTCAGTCAGGAGCCGGCGGGGTCCAGACCCAGGGGGTCGTCGTCGTGATGGCCTGAAAGCCCAGCCGCAGCAGGATCGGTTTGCTATCGTCGGAGGCATCCACTTGCAGGTAGCGCACACCGCATTGGTGCGCGAGCCGCGCGCGGTATGCCACCAGCGCCCGGTAGATGCCGCGGCCCCGCCAGGCGGCCAGGGTCGACCCACCCCAGAGTCCCGCGAAATCAGTGCCGCGGGTGAACTCGAGCCGGCACGAGGAGACGAGCTCGCCGCCGTGCACGCCGCCGGCCTCGGCGACGAACACGAGCACGTCGCCCGGGGCCTCACGCACACCGGCCTCCAGCTGGTCGGCCAGCCAGGCGTAGTCCTCGTCCCAGACCTGCGACTGCAGCGCGGCGATGCGCTCGAAGTCGGCCCGGGTGTCGACCTGCCTGATCGTGACGCCGACCGGCAGCACCGGCACGGCGTTCAGGCGTTCGGTCTCGGCGACGACGACCGTCTCCAGCTCCTCGGCCACGAAGCCGGCCACAAGCAGGCGGTCCGGCAGATCGGCTGGCAGGTCGTGGCCGCGGGTCTTCCACTCGAAGGCCTCGCCGCGGGCAGCGAAGAAATCGCGGTGCTCCGCGATCAGGGCGTCGAGCGCCGCGCCGGTCGCACCCACGTCGCGAGCGGTCTCGACGAGCCCCTGGTGCCGTCCCAAGATCCGCAGAACCGGGCCCGACAGTTCGTAACGGATGCCCGTGGGCCGGTCGGTCGGAACCCAGAGCCGAAGCTGTGCGTCGTAGGCATCACGGAGCGCGTCTCGGGTTGTCATTGTGGATAACCCTAGAGCCGCCCAGAACGAATTCGACGGAGATTTTGCGCGAAACGGCTCCACGGAGGCCTTAATCCGCCCTTTTCCGCAGAATCTCCGTCGAATTGACTCCACGCCCGACACCGGACGCGGGACACCAGACACCGGATGACGGGTGAGCGCACGCGCACGACCGGGCGACGCCTCCGCTCACCTGCCGGGGCGACGGTCCCTGCTCACCGCCAGTGCAGCGCCCGCCTATGCGGCCGGGGGACTGCGAGGAGTTCGGCATCGGGCGCGAGCACGAAGCCGTTTCAGAGCCGAGAACCGGCGATCGGAGCGGAGGTCGCCGGGTCATCCGACACTTTGTGCGCCCACGCCTCTTAGCAGGCGCTCATGCCGCGCGCTCCCACGTCAGCAAACTCACGGTACCGGTCGTCCGTCGCGGCCCACGGGTCGGTGCTTACCCTCGTGCAGACACCATATTCCTTGGCTAGGCTGATTGTCGGTGCGCGGCGCCACAAGCGTCGGCGCGCGTGCAGACCGCGAAACCGAGATGGAGAAACCGTTGCCCGGAGAGAACCTCACCAGGATCGAAGCCCAGGAGCGCGCCGCGCTCATCACCGTTCAGAGCTACGAGGTCACCCTCGACCTCACGACCGGACCGGAAACGTTCGGCAGCGAGACCACGGTGCACTTCACCGCGACGCCCGGCGCGTCCACCTTCATCGACGCGATCACCCGCACCGTGCACTCGGTGACGCTGAACGGCGCCGCGCTCGACCCCTCACTCGTCAGTGACGGCATCCGGATTCAGCTCGACGGCCTAGCCGCCGAGAATACGCTCACCGTCGTCGCCGACGCCGAGTACACGAACACCGGCGAGGGCCTGCACCGCTTCGTCGACCCGGTCGACAACGAGGTCTACCTGTACAGCCAGTTCGAGGTGCCCGACTCCCGCCGCGTCTTCGCCGTGTTCGAGCAGCCCGACCTCAAGGCCACGTTCGCCTTCACCGTCACCGCCCCCGGCGCCTGGGAAGTCATCTCCAACTCCGTCACGCCCGAGCCGATGGATGCCGGCAGCGGCCACAAGACCTGGGCGTTCGCCCCCACCCACACCATCTCCAGCTACATCACTGCCCTCGTCGCCGGCCCTTACGCAGTCGTGCGCAGCGAGCTGACCTCCAACGACGCCCGCGTCATCCCGCTCGGGCTCTTCTGCCGTAAAAGCCTGTTCGAGTTCCTCGACGCGGATTACCTGTTCGAGAAGACCCGCCAGGGCTTCGCATACTTCGAGGGCAAGTTCAACTACCCGTACCCGTTCGACAAGTACGACCAGATGTTCGTGCCGGAATTCAACGCGGGCGCCATGGAGAACGCCGGCGCGGTCACCTTCACGGAGACGTACGTGTTCCGGTCCAAGGTCACCGACGCCATCAAGGAACGCCGCGTCGTCACCGTGCTGCACGAACTGGCGCACATGTGGTTCGGCGACCTCGTCACCATGAAGTGGTGGAACGACCTGTGGCTGAACGAGTCGTTCGCCGAGTGGGCGTCGACCATGGCAACCGCCGAGGCCACCGAGTGGACCGAAGCGTGGACCACCTTCGCCGTGATGGAGAAGAGCTGGGCCTACAAGCAGGACCAGCTGCCCTCCACCCACCCGATCACCGCCACGATCAACGACCTCGAAGACGTGCAGGTCAACTTCGATGGCATCACCTACGCCAAGGGCGGCTCCGTGCTCAAGCAGCTCGTGGCCTGGGTCGGCCGCGATGAATTCTTCGCCGGCGTCGCCGCGTACTTCCAGAAGCACCAGTGGGGCAACACCGAGCTGACCGACCTGATGGCCCTGCTCGAAGCCTCCAGCGGCCGCGATCTCACCGAGTGGACGAAGCTGTGGCTCGAGACCGCGGGCGTGAACACGCTGCGTCCCGAGATCGTCGTGGACAAGTCCGGCGCCATCACCGGCTTCACGGTGCTGCAGACCGCCGCGGCCGACTACCCCACCATCCGCCCGCACCGCCTCGCCATCGGCTTTTACGACCGGGTGGACGGCGCCCTGGTGCGCACTCACCGGATCGAGATCGACGTCGACGGCGAGCAGACGGATGTCCCGTCACTGCTCGGCCGCCAACAACCCGACCTCGTTCTGCTCAATGACGATGACCTGGCCTACGCCAAGATCCGCCTCGACCCGGAATCGCAGGAGGTGGCCCTCGAGAACCTCTCCGCGATCGAGAGCCCCCTCGCCCGCGCCATCATCTGGGGCGCGGTCTGGGACGCCACCCGCGACGCCGAGACCTCGGCGCGCGACTTCATCACGCTTGTGCTCGGCAACGTCGCGACGGAATCCGAGTCCACCACGCTGCGCACCGTGCTCGGCCAGGTTGTGCTCGCCGCCTCGTACTACGTCGCCGAGGAATTCCGTACGAGTACAGTCAAGGAGGTCGGTGACGCGCTCTGGTCCCTCGCCCGCCACGCCGACGCCGGCAGCGACGAGCAGTTCCAGTTCGTGAAGTTCTTCGCCGCCATCGCGACCACCGACAGCCAGCTGGCATCCGTTGCCGCGCTGCGTGGTGGCACGGCGCCGCTCGACGGCCTCGAGATCGACACCGACCTCTCCTGGGAGCTGCTCATCGCCCTCGTAGCCGGCGGCAAGGCCGACGCGGTCGAGATCGACGCAGCACTGGCCGCGGACAACACCGCGACCGGCGCCCAGTCGGCCGCGCAGGCCCGCGCCGCCATCCCCACCCTGGAGGGCAAGCAGTCCGCCTGGTCGTCTCTGATCGACGTGGACACCGCGCCGAACACCATCGTGCGGGTCACGGCAGCCGGTTTCCTGCGGGCCAACGACACCACGTTGCTGGAGCCGTTCGTCGAGCAGTACTTCGCCATGTTGCAGCCGGTTTGGGCCGCCCGCAGCTTCTCCATCGCGGAAAAGCTGGTGCTCGGCCTATACCCGGCGCCGTTGGCTGACCGGGCGCTCGTCACCGCGACGCGAAAGTGGCTCGACGCCAACCCGGAGCCGCTCGCACTGCGTCGCCTGGTGATCGAGAACCTGGCCGGGGTCGAACGCGCCCTCGCCGCCCAGGCGCGCGACGCGGAGTAGCCGCGCCGAGGCATCCGCCCGCCCGCGCCGTTCGTGCCCCACGCCGCATCCGCCCTCGCCCCCGTCCCCACCCCCGCTCTCGCTCTCGCTCCCACCCTCGCCCTCGCCCTCGCCCTCGCCCCTAATAAATTCGACGGAGATTCTGCTCCCCGAGCCGCACAAAACCGGTTCAGCTCGTCGCCTGGGTAGAAATCTCCGTCGAATTCGTTCGGGCGGGTGGCAGGGGTCAACAGGGTGCGGCTGGGTGCGGTGTCGCGGACTCAGGACTTGGACAGGACGCGGCTCTGTAGACTCGGATCGTTATGGACTTTGACGCAATCTGGCTTGAACTGATTCAATTTTTCAAAATCGACCTGTGGCTCAGGGTCATCAATATCGTCGTCATCATTGTGGCCGCGCTGGTCATCCGGTGGGTGTTGCGCTTCGTGATCGACCGCGTCGTGCAACAGATCGTCACGGGGGTCAAGAAGACCCAGAACGTGGAGGACACGCAGGCGCTGAGCGTTTCGCCGCTAGCCGCCGTGCGCGTCGTGCAGCGCACCCGCACCCTCGGTTCGGTGCTCTCGAATATCATCAACGTGACCCTGTTGATCGTGACGATCCTGCTGATCGTCAACATCATCAACAATGAAATCCTGGGCTCTTTCGCCCTGCTGACGGCCGCGCTCGGCGCCGGTCTCGGTTTCGGCGCGCAGAACATCGTCAAGGACATCCTGAACGGGCTGTTCATGGTCGTGGAGGACCAGATCGGCGTGGGCGACATCGTCGACGTGGGCTTCGCTTCCGGGGTCGTGGAGACCGTCGGCATCCGTGTCACCCAGGTGCGTGACATCGACGGCACTCTGTGGTTCGTGCGCAACGGTGAGATCCTGCGCGTCGGCAACATGTCCCAGGGCTGGGCGCGCGTGATCATCGACCTCGCCATCCCCTACTCGTCCGATGTCGAGGCGGTGCAGAACGAGTTGCTGCGCGTCGCGAAGGCGCTCGCCTCCAGCCGCAAGTGGCGGTCGGTGATATTGGAGAAGCCGGAGATCTGGGGACTCGAGTCGATCTCCGCCGAGGCCCTCGTCGTGCGCCTCGTCGTCAAGACCCGGGTGGCGGCGAAGTGGGACTTCGCCCGCGACCTGCGCCTGCACCTGAAGAAGGCGCTGGACGGGCTCGGCATCGGTCTGACTCCGCTCAACAGCGTGGTCATGGCCGGCACGGATGGCGCGGTCGCCGCCGGCTCCGACCCCGGCTCCGAGGGAACGCCCGACGCGGCCGCGGAAGCAGCCGCGGCCATGCCGGACCTCACCACCGGCCCGTTCACGGCCCCGATCCCGGTGCGGAAGAAAAAGGCTCCCCGCGCACCCCGCCGACCCAAGAACGCCGCGACCGCGCTGCCCCAGGAGGCCCACCCACGCGCAGCGTCAGCGGATGTTTCCGGTACAGACCCGGCTGTGCCCACGGCCCCGACACCCAAGACCGCGGCACCCAAGGCCCCGACACCCAAGACCGAGGCACCCACGCACACGGCACCAGATCCGGAGACTCACGATGACGAATGACGCCGGCGCCCCCACTCCTGCCACGCCCGGTGCGGTCCACCTGCGCGCGGGCGAGAACGGCACCGCGATCGGCGCCACGTTCTACGAGCAGGTCGGCGGTAGGCCGTTCTTCGAGAATCTGGTGAACGAGTTCTATCGCGGCGTCGCTACCGACCCGGTACTGAAGCCGATGTACCCCGAAGACGACCTGGGCCCGGCCGCCGAGCGTCTGACCATGTTCCTCGAGCAGTTCTGGGGTGGCCCGACCACCTACAGCGAGCAGCGCGGCCACCCGCGGCTGCGCCAACGGCACCAGCCCTTCAAGGTGAACCCGGATTCCCGCGACCGCTGGCTGAACCACATGCGCGCCGCCGTCGACAAGGCCGCTCTTGCACCGCTGCAGCGCGACCAGCTCTGGGACTACCTCGAGCGCGCGGCCTTCGCAATGCTCAATACCTTCGACGAGTAGCAGCGCACCCGCTCTCGGCGCACCCGTGGGACGCAGGCGCAGGTTTTACCGTGCGCTCGCTTCTGCAATCTGCGCCGCGAGACACAGACCGACCGAACCAGGCCGACCGACGGATGCCGCCGCGCCTGCTTTACGAGTCGAGCTCGGCGACGATCTCCGCGGCCGTTGCGCGTCCCATCCGAATTGCGCCGTCGACGTGTTGGTAGCCCCTTCCGGCGAGGTCGCTGCAGGAGAACAGGATCGGGCCAACCGGTGTGCGCAGGTCCGCGCCGAAGCGAGCCAGCCCGCCCAGGTCGAAGCTCGCCGCGTAGGCGCCGCGGGTCCACTCTTCCGTGCCCCAGTCGCTCTCGTAGTAGACGACGGGCGTCAGTGCCTTCTGGCCGAAGTAGTGCGAGAGCGAGGTGAGGATGCGCTGCTTGCGCTCCTCCGCCGAGACGGTGAACACGCCATCGGCGGCCTCGTCGGAGACGAAGCCGACCAGAGTGCCGCGCGGGTCGTTGAAATTGGTGTTGTCGTAGGCCTCGTGGGAAAGCTCGTAGGGGCTGAAGGCCGTGCCGGAGAGGCCGTCCTCCCGCCAGAACGGGGTCTCGTAGACCGCGTGCACCTTGATCACGAAGCCCATCGAGAGGTGCTGGTGCATCATCTGCTGGCGGCGCGGCAGCGGCGGATCGAAGGAGATCCGGGTGTAGAGCACGGGAGGAACGGCAACGATCACGCGACGCGCACGCACCTCGAGGTCGTCGGTGAGCACACTCACGCCGGCGTCGCCCCAGCGCACGGTGCGGGCGGCCTGCCCGAGGAAGACGTCGTCACCGAGGTTCTCGGCCAGCAGGATCGGCACCCGCTGCAGCCCGCCCACGACCCGTTCGTCGAGGATGAAGTCGGCGTCGACGAGGTTGCTGAAACTGCCGGCGCTGGCCGCCATCAGGAGGGCCTGCAGCGTGGAAAATGCGTGCGCCGGCTTGGTCAGCATGGCCCCGGCGATGAAGAGGCTAATGTTGTCGCGGGCCTCCTGGTCGTCGGTCTCCTGCTCCAGCCAGCGCCGGAAGGAGATCTGGTCGAGCTCCACCGCACGCGGGTGTGCCCAGGGACGGTCGGGGTCCATCTGGTCCACGAGCTCGTCGAGAGTGGCGATCAGGGCCACCATCTCGCGCTCGGTGTCGGCCGAGACCGGGAAGATCTCGCCCTCGAACCGGGTTCGCTCCCCCGCGGCGTTGATGTAGACGCTTTCGCCCTCGCGGTACCGCGCAAAGGTCTCGAGGCCCAGCTCGGCGATGGTCTCCTTGAGTGCGTCCTGATCGGGCGAAACCCACTGGCCGCCGATCTCGAGCATGGCACCGTTGATGTCGTCGGTGTGGAGGCGGCCGCCGACGCGGTCTCGCGCTTCGAGCACGGCCACGGTGAGGCCGGCCTTCCGCAGCTCGGTCGCGGCGGTCAGGCCGGATGCCCCCGCGCCGATAATGACGATGTCACGTTCGATGATGCTCAAGAAGTGCTCCATTGCGTTCTGGTGGTGGGGAAGCAGGTGAAAAACAGGTACGTCGCCGGTCAGGAGACCGGGATGAGCGTGTACTTGGTGGACAGGTACTCCTGGATGCCCTCGAGCCCGCCTTCGCGGCCCAGACCGGATTGCTTGACACCGCCGAACGGTGCCGCCGCGTTGGAGACCAGGCCCGTGTTCAGACCCATCATTCCGGTTTCAAGCTTGGCGATCATCCGCTGCCCGCGGGCGAGGTCCTGGGTGTACACGTAGCTGATCAAGCCGTACTCGGTGGAGTTCGCCAGACGCACGCCCTCGGCCTCGTCGGCGAAGGTGACGATGCCGACGACCGGGCCGAAGATCTCCTCGGTCAGGAGGGCGCTGGCCGGGGCCACGTCCGTCAGCACGGTGGGCTCGTAAAAGGAGCCGGCGCCTTCGGGGCGCTTGCCGCCGGCGAGCAGGGTGGCACCGTGGGCCAGCGCGTCCTGCACGAGGGCGTCGGTGCCGGCGACGGCAGCCTCGCTGACGAGCGGGCCGATGGTGACGCCGGCTTCGGTGCCCCGGCCGATCTTCAGCGCGCCGACACGCTCGGTCAGGCGGCGGGCGAACTCGGCGGCGACGGACTCGTGCACGATGAAACGGTTGGCCGCGGTGCAGGCCTGCCCGATGTTGCGGAACTTGGCGAGCATCGCGCCCTCGACGGCCTTGTCCAGGTCGGCGTCTTCGAAGACGACGAACGGGGCGTTGCCGCCGAGCTCCATCGAGGTGCGCAGCACACCCTGGGCCGCCTGCTGAATGAGCTTGCGGCCCACGGGGGTCGACCCGGTGAAGCTGAGTTTCCGCAACCTGGGGTCGGCGATGATCGGCCCGGCAACGGCGGAAGAGGTCGACGTGGTGATCACGTTGACGACGCCGGCCGGTACCCCGGCGTCTTCGAGCAGCTGCACGAAGAAGAGGGTGGTCAGCGGGGTCAGCTCGGCGGGCTTCACGACGACCGTGCAGCCGGCGGCGAGCGCGGGGGCGATCTTGCGGGTGGCCATGGCCAGCGGGAAGTTCCACGGAGTGATCAGCAGGCACGGTCCGACCGGATACTGAGAGACAACCATCGTGCCGGTTCCCTCCGGGTTCAGCCCGAAGCGACCGCTGATGCGCACGGCCTCCTCGCTGAACCAGCGCAGGAACTCGCCGCCGTAGGTGACCTCTCCATTGGCCTCGGCGAGAGGTTTGCCCATCTCCATGGTCATCAGCAGCGCAAAATCATCGCGGCGCTCCTGCAGCAGGTCGAAGGCCCGGCGCAGGATCTCGGCCCGCGTACGCGGCGCGGTAGCCGCCCACGACTCGGCCGCCTCGACGGCCGCATCGAGGGCACGGATGCCGTCGGCGGCATCCGCGTTCGCGATCCGTTTGAGCACAGCACCGGTCGCCGGGTCGGTGACCTCGATGGCCTTACCGCCACCCTGCTGCCAGGTGCCGTTGATGTAGAGGCCGTCCGGGACGCGGGCGAGCAGTTCGGTTTCACGAGTGGACACGATGAGACTCTTTCCGATGCGATACGGGAAATGCGAATGAAGTTTTGATCAGGGGTGGAGGCCGTGCAGAAAGGGCGTTTCCGCCACCCTCCCCGCGGCGTTCCCCCAGTATGACTGATCGCCCTGTGCCCCCGTCGGCTTCGGGCAGGAGACCGCGGAGCCAGGGCTCATGCGGCGGCGAGCACGCTCACCAGCACCTGCAGGCCCTCGACGAGGAGGTCGTCGGAGATGCTCAGAGGCGGCAGGAAGCGGATCACGTTGCCGTAGGTGCCGCAGGTGAGCAGCACGACGCCCATGGCGTGGGCGGCAGCCACGACGCGGCCGGTGAGGGCGGCATCCGGGTCTCCGGTCACCGGGTCGACCAGTTCGATGGCGATCATGGCGCCGCGGCCGCGCACATCGCCCACACGCTTGTCGACGGCACGGATGGCGTTCAGCCGCTCGGTCAGGATGGCGCCGATTTCACGGGCGCGCTGGGCCAGGTTCTCGGTCTCATAGCTGCGCATGGTGGCCAGGGCCGCGGCGCAGGCGAGCGGGTTGCCGCCGTAGGTGCCGCCGATGCCACCGACCTGCGGTGCGTCCATGATCTCGGCGCGGCCGGTGACGGCGGAGAGCGGCAGGCCGCCGGCGATGCCCTTGGCCATCACCATCAGGTCGGGCACGATGCCCTCGTGGTTGCTGGCGAAGAGGTCGCCGGTGCGGGCGAATCCGGTCTGCACCTCGTCGGCAATGAAGACGACCTCGTTCGCGCGGCACCAGTCCACCAGGGTGGGAAGGAAGCCGGGTGCGGGCACGATGAAACCGCCCTCACCCTGGATCGGCTCGATGATCAGGGCGGCCAGGTTGTCGGCGCCGACCTGCTTCTCGATCTGGGAAATGGCGCGCCGGGCGGCCCCTACCCCGTCGAGTCCGGCGTCGCGGTAGGGGTACGACATGGGTGCCCGGTAGATCTCCGCGGCGAAGGGGCCGAAGCCGTTCTTGTACGGCTGGTTCTTCGCGGTGAGGCCCATGGTCAGGGTGGTGCGGCCGTGGTAAGCGTGGTCGAAGGCGACGACGGCCTGCTTGCCGGTGTAGTGCCGGGCGATCTTGACGGCGTTCTCCACGGCCTCGGCGCCGGAGTTGAACAGGGCGCTGCGCTTGGCGTGGTCGCCCGGGGTGAGCCGGTTGAGCATCTCGGCTACCTCGATGTACGAGTCGTAGGGCGTCACGGTGAAGCACGTGTGCGTGAACTGGGCCAGCTGGGCGGCCACGGCGGCCACGACCTCGGGGGCGCTGTTTCCGATGCCGGTCACGGCGATGCCGCTGCCGAGGTCGATCAGGAAGTTGCCGTCGACGTCGACAAGCACACCGCCGCCGGCCGCGACGATATAGGCAGGCAGGGTCACTCCCACCCCGGCGGAGACGGCCTCGATCTTGCGACGTCCGAGCTCCTGGGACTTCGGGCCGGGGATGGCGGTGACGAGGCGGCGTTCCTGGGGAAGGGACGGTCCGCCGACCGGGATCACAGAAAGGGCGTCTACGAGGGTCATTGCTGCTCCAGTTCGCTGGCTGTTGCATCGGCGCGGGGCCGGCGACGATACCGATTCCAGAAGGCTACGCAGGGCGGCCACCCGCAACATCCGGCACCGTGTACAACGCGCGGGTGAACTTTCGCCACGTTGTACACTCGTCGCATGGCTCCGAACCTGGCCCCGCCGCTCCTGCCCACCGTGCGCCGCCTGCTGGCCCAGCCCGGCCTCCAGCTGCGCCTGCTCACGGCCGAGCCGCAGCTGCCGGCACACGCGCTCGACCAGCCCGTGGAGTGGGTGCACGGCTCCGACCTGGCCGACCCGACGCCGTTTCTCTCCGCCAGCCAGGTGCTCCTCACCACCGGCACCCAGTTCGCCGACCCGATGACGGATGCCTACTACCGCGACTACGTGCGCCGGCTCACGGCCCGCGGCATCGCCTGTCTCGGCTTCGGCACGGAGGTCGTGCGCGCCGGCACGCCGGAGGCCCTCGTTGCGGCCTGCCTTGCCGAGGGGCTGCCCCTGATCGAGGTGCCCTATGACACTCCGTTCATCGCGGTGGCCCGCGCGGCCGGCGACCTGGTCGCCGAGTTGCGCTATGCCCGCAACACTTGGGCGCTGGACGCCCAGCGGGCCATCTCGCACGCGGCCCTCCGACCCGACGGCCTGAGCAACATTCTTAGCGAGCTGTCCCGGCAGCTGGGCCACTGGGTCGCGCTCTTTGACGCGAGCGGCACGCTCGACCGGGTCTTCCCCCGCGACGCGTTCTCCGGTTCCGCCTCCTCCACCGCCCTGCCGCAGGTGCAGGCGGAGGCCGGCCGGCTGCTCCGCCGCGGGCAGCGGGCCGGCACCACCCTCGACGAGGGCGGCGAGACTTTGACCCTGCAGACCCTGGGGAGGCAGGGCCAGCTGCGCGGGGTGCTGGCCCTCGGGGGCGGCACCCTGCTCGACCAGGCCAGCCAGCAGGTGGTGACCAGCGTCATCGCCCTCGCCGGGCTCGCGCTCGAGCAGAACAGCGCCCAGGGTCGCGCCCGCGGCCACCTGCGGTCCGGGCTGCTGCAGGCGCTGCTCGGCGGCGACCTCCCGCTGGTGCAGAGCATCTCCCGGGAGCTCTGGGGTGCCCTCCCGGCCGAGCCGGTACGGGTCGCCGTCGTCTCCCCGCCGCCCGAACGCTTGGACGCTCTGGCCGAGCTGCTCGAACTGCGGGTCGAGGAACGCCCCGGGCACCTGTTCTTCGCCCGCGACGGTGGCCAGGTGCTGCTCATCCTCGATGTCGCCGCCGATCCGGTGCTCGCCGAGCTGGTGGGCCTCGGGCTGCACGTGGGCGTCTCCGACCGGAGCGCCTATCGTGCCCTGCCGCACGCGGCGGCCCAGGCCCGACAGGCGCTCGAGCGCGCCCACGAAGGCGCGGCGGGCATCGTCGAATTCGAGGTGATCTCACGGCAGGGCGTGCTCGCGTTCCTGGCCCGAACGGATGCCTCGGAGGTCGGCCGCGCCACCCTCCGGCCGCTCTCCGACCACGATGCCGCCCACGGCACGGCGCTGCTCCCCACCCTGCGGGTGTGGCTCGAGCGCAACGGCCAGTTCGGCCCGGCCGCGACGGAGCTCGGCGTGCACCGACACACCGTGCGCGGCCGGATCAGCCACGCCGAGCAGTTGCTCGGGCGGGACCTCGGCGCCTTCCACGCCCGCGCCGACCTCTGGGCGGCGCTGCTGGCGTCGGCGGGATAGGCCGGAAACACCGCACGCACGAGGCGGCTCGCACACTGTGACGCAAGCACCCACACACCGGAAAGAGACAATGTTCAGTCTGAAGGACCTTCGCATTCCGATCATCGCGGCACCCATGGCCGGTGGCGCGTCCACCCCAGCCCTGGTGCGCAGCCTCAGCGCGGGGGGCGGCCTCGGGTTCCTGGCCGCCGGGTACAAGACCCCGGATGCGCTGGCCCGGCAGATCGCCGACGTGCACCAGAGCTCGCGGCCGCCGTACGGCGTGAACGTATTCGTTCCCGGGCCACCACTGACCGACCAGGCCGGAGTCGATGCCTACCGCCGGAGCCTGACAGCGACCGCGCTGGAACACGGCGTGGAATTGCCCCCGACACTGGCCGCGGACGATGACTGGTTCTCCGCCAAGGTGTCCCTTCTCATCGGGCACCGAGTCCCCGTGGTGTCGTTCACCTTCGGGTTACCGCCGGCCGAGGCCGTGGACGGTTTGCACGCCGTCGACGCGTGCGTGATCGCCACGGTCACCTCGGTTCGGGAGGCGGTTCTCGCGGAGGAACGCGGAGTCGATGTGCTCTGCGTGCAGGGCCCGGAAGCAGGCGGACACCGGGCGACCTTCACGACGGCCGAAGAACCGGAGACCACTCCCCTGATCGAACTGGTCCGCGCCATTTCGGACCTGGCGGTTCTGCCGCTCATCGCGGCCGGGGGCATCCACTCCGGTGCCGGGATCGCGACGCTCCTGGCGGCCGGCGCGGACGCCGTGCAACTGGGCACGGCGTTCCTCCGCACCGCGGAGTCCGGCGCCCAGCAGGCGCACAAGGACGCGCTCGTCGACCCGAACTTTGATCGCACCGTGGTCACGCGCGCGTTCTCCGGGCGTCCGGCACGGGGGCTGCGCAACGCGTTCATCATCGAGCACGACGCCACCGCGCCCCGGGCTTATCCTCAGGTGAACCATCTCACCAGTGGCCTCAGGGCGGATGCGGGTCGACGCGGCGACGCCGACGGACTCGCCCTCTGGGCGGGCACCGGCTTCCGCTCTGCCCGCGCAGAACCGGCGGCCGACGTGCTCACCCGGCTGTGGCAGGACGCCCGCGTGTCGCCGAGTCAGCGACCGGTGTCGAACCAATTCGACGGAGATTTTGATGTTTGAGCCGATTCTCGGCCAGTTTAAGGCCGATCCGGGCAAAATCTCGGCTCTCCTGCTGCTTCTGTGGGTTAAACCCGGCCGGGGAGCACTGGTTTGTGGCCGCCGAGGCTGAGCATGGCCAGGGCGATGAGGGCGTCGGGTGATTTG
>NZ_SOGC01000044.1:0-62353 GCF_004402765.1 Cryobacterium sp. TMT2-17-1 | reverse complement strand
TTGTCTTCTCACAGCAGAGCAGTCCCGTGACCGCCAGCGCTACCATGTACCCGGAAACGTGCTACCAACTCGCCGGACTACCGCTACCACCAAGCGCTACTCGCCATTTCGTTCCCCGACGCCACGTTCGCGCAGGTCGTGGATCATGTTTAGCGTGTCTCAAACAGTTCGGCCGAGACGGTCCAGGGTGTGCACCACGATTACATCGCCGTATCGAGCGACTTCGAGAGCCGCCGTTAGCCCCGGTCGGTTTGTCGTCGAGCCTGATTTCTTGTCGACGTAGACCTGATCGGCGGGGATCCCGACGGCGCCGAGCGCGTCGAGCTGCCGGTCGAGGTCTTGCTTGGCAGTCGAGACGCGAGTTTAGTTAATATCCACAGCGGCCGTACCGGAAGTCGTTTTTGTACGAGAGAAACGAAAGACCTTTTCGAACCTAACTTTTGGAACGAATTTCCACAGCGTGTCGAAATTCTAAACTCCGCCGTAGGAGGCGTTCCACTTTCAAGGATATGGAACGGTTCGGCTTCGAGGCTTTACGTTCAGTTCGGCACTCGGATTGAAAGTCGTTGCGGCGTCCGCGGCGCAGCGTTCCGAGCTCGCATGTTTACGCCATTCTCCTCTGGTCAGTGTGCTGGCTTGAGGCCGGTGATAGCGCGGCCGTGGGGGAGGCGCAGCAACAGCAGTCCCACCGGCCAAGCGATTCCGATCGTGAGCAGGTAGACCACGGGTTTCGATAGACCCAATGAGTGGAGGCCTGTGACCACCGCAGGGTGGATAAAGAGCACCGTTA
This sequence comes from Cryobacterium sp. TMT2-17-1, assembly GCF_004402765.1. NCBI lineage: Bacteria > Bacillati > Actinomycetota > Actinomycetes > Micrococcales > Microbacteriaceae > Cryobacterium > Cryobacterium sp. TMT2-17-1. Next base: position 61,563 of record NZ_SOGC01000044.1, on the reverse strand, counting down.
ATGACGCCCGGGCAAGTTGAGTGACCGCTCGCGAGAGCTGGCCAATGCCGCCGACTCGGCTCTTTCGTCTGACACTGGGTTTGGCATCCTCCCCAACAGAATCGCCGCCCAGCAGACCCTCTGTAATGAGAATGAAGCCGAAGGAAAGTGCGACGGCCACCACTATGCTCACGACCGGGGTACCCACATCGAGCCGCTTCAAATCAAGCGGCTGCGACCATCCCAGAACGATGAGGGTAAAGGAAACCGTAAGCAACACGACACCAGTGACAATCGGGTGCCGCACCATACCCCGGGCCCGCCGCATCGAACGCCCGGCAACGATGAAGATGATGCACGCAAGGGCGAGCCCCAGGCTCAACGGCAGGAATCGTGCAGGATGTCCCGGGATGTACGCCGCCGCGATGAAAAGTATCGCGGCGATGGCCCACTGCCCGGGTAGCGGCAACCGTGACACAGGCCAATAGATGACAGCGGCGAAGAACAACGCTGTCACAAACCACATCGCCCAAAAGGGCCCATCGGTCGCGAACTGGCCGCCCCAGAGAAGGTGCGCGAGCCTGATCGGATCGAAGCCGCCCTCCACACTTTCGGTCCCTAAGGTGACCGTTCCAAGCAGCACGAGCCAGACCGCGTAGGGGATGAGGAGGGACCTGACCCGGTTCCTAACCTCCCGGTTGAACGACCGACCGACCTTCCAGAGATAACCGGAGAGCAAAAAAAAGATCGGTACATGCCAACTGTAAAGAAATGGTCGTGCTGGACCGTCTACCCAGATGTGGCCGGCCACGATTGCGAGCATTGCGAACACGCGCACAGCGTCGAGGGACACGGAGCGGCCTCCGTGGAAGCCAGCACGGACGCGCGCTCCCGTCGATAGGAATTTTTTCTCGTTGGTCCCACCGTCGTCTTGCCCGCTACTGCTGATAGATCTTCCTCCCAATATTCACTGGCAAGTCGTCATCGTTCGACCATGGACGAGGACATAGGTGATGTCCAACAAACTGTCCAGCGCAACTATCGGTGCGGATGCATCGTACCTTCGGCGCCTCAAACCCCATGATGATCAGATGTCTCCCCTTGGTGCAGGCCAGCTAGTCGCAGTACCGCGGCTAGTCCTTCCGGCGCACCAGGCCAGTGGCGTTTGATCGCGACGCTACCTGCTTGTTGGGTCGCGAACTGCAGCGCGATCGCGACAATAAGGGCGCCGTCAGCATATCCCAGAACCGGGATGAAGTCAGGGATCACATCAATGGGAAATAGAAGGTGAAAGAGAAGAATGTGGAGCCATATTCGCACGCCCATGGACACTGAATGATCGCTCGCGAGCCGCCGAAGGAGATGCGAAGTATCGGGCACGAGCCGCAACAAATCCTTGAGCGATGCACCTCTTAGGTGACGCGTGGATTCAATCCAGAGGAAAAGCACGAGCGCGAGCCAGAAGAGTGCGAGGCTTCCCAGGGCGCTAGCGCGAACTGCCACCATTCAGTCATCATTCACGCCCCCCGTGACGAAAACCACGAGCGTCTTAGCGTTCGTCGCAGCAAAGTATTCCAACTCCAATCGCATTCCAACCGACTATCACCCACTTCCTCGTCGGCCTTGGCGGTTATTGCTGTGAACCGAGATGGGGTCCACCAGTTGTACCGACTCAAGTGTGTCCCACTCGGCGCTGCTTGGCGTTTGTCGAGCCGACCGCTGGTGAGCCCGCCCTTGACACGGGCGTCGATGGCTCTCTCGGTGAGCGTTGGCTCTCTCACTTTCTTCTCACGGTGGTGTCAATAGCGTCAGTTTTATGACAAAGATGGCAATAACTATCAGGGGCCTGTTGCGGTCCTTCGGTTCCCGGCGGCGTTAGCCGACCTCGCTCTCGAGGTGCCGATGGGAGAAGTATTCGGGTTGCTCGGGCACAACGGGGCGGGCAAGACCACGTCGGACTGGCGTAGCTCGCGATAATCATCACCGCCCACCGGCTCTACCTCGCCTCCCGCTAGCGGCGAACAAGAACGCTCGCCTCGCCCCGGACAGGAAAGGAATGACCCGCTGATGGCCGTTTCGATCGTGATACCCACCTACAATGTGGCACCGAGCATCGCTGAGCTCGCCGCACGGATTAGTGACGCCACAACCAATTACGACGCGGAAATCATCTTCGTCTCTTCGGACGACACACCGCAGGTAATAGTTCACGTCGGCAACACCGCCCGCCTCCCCGTCCGCATCATCCACCGAAGTACACCCACCGGCGGCTTAGCGGGCGCGGTCCTCGAGGGCATTGCCGCCAGCGACGGGAAGGGGTGCATCGTGATGGACGGCGATCTGCGGCACCCTCCCGAGATGATTCCGATTCTGCTAGCCGCAGCTGCTAGCGAACACGAAGATGTGGTTGTCGCCTCCCGGAACCTTGACGACGGTTCATCCGGCGGGCTCGCAGGCGCATCCCGCCATATCGTCTCCACCGCAGCAAACCTCCTGGCACGCGCAATGCTCCCGTCAGGCTGCAGAACTGCACCGACCCGATGACAGGCTTTTTCGCCGCACACCGCGCCACCATAGATATATCAGCGTTGCAGCCACGAGGATTCAAAATACTGCTCGAGATTCTGGCCCGCAATACGGTCACCGTGGTGGAGGAACCGTTCGTTTTCGACGAACGACAAGCCGGTGTATCCAGAGCCGACTTCCAGCAAGGGGTCCGCTTCGTCACGCAACTTGCCGCACTCCGCTTCGGTCACCTTTCCGGCTTCGTCAACATCGGCGCAGCTGGCGCGGTAACGAACCTGCTCATCATGGCAGGACTGCAGGCTCTCGGCGTGTGGTACATCGCTGCTGCAATCATCTCTGCAGCCGTCACAATCGTCGGCAATTTCCTCCTCCAAGAGCGATTCGACTTCCGAGACCTCCGAGGACCTGCCGCATCCGGATGTATCCGATTTGCCCGATCCTTCGCCTTCAACGGCGTCGAGGCGACGGTTCGCACCGCTGTGCTCTGGGCCGTCGTCGAGACAACGACACTGCCAGGAATTGCAATGCAGGCCGTCCTCATCGGCATCGGATTCATGCTCAGATTCTTTCACCACTCCCAACGTTGAACGTCAACGGCGGTATGGTCACCTCGTGGCCCACACAAACCCATCCATGATTAATTCTGGGAAGAGAGCGAACACATGAGTCAAGAAGTGAATATTGCTGCACAGCAGAAGTTTGGTGACGCCGTGAACAGCGGAGAACTCGACCTTCTCAATGACCTCGTGGCCGAAGACGCAGTCGACAACGACCCGGCCCCGGGCCAGGGCCCGGGCCACGCAGGCTACAAAGCGTTCTTCGGCGAGATGATTGCCGCTTTCCCCGACCTGCACATCGAAGTCGAGCGCCTCGTCGCGAACGACACCGACGTCGCATTCGCGTACACTCTCACCGGCACCCACCAGGGCCCTCTCATGGGCCACCCGGCTAGCGGGAAAACGATGTCTGTTCGTGGCATGCAAATCAGCCGGTTCGAGAACGGGAAACTTGTCGAGCGTTGGGGTAGCAGCGACGAACAGGGCATGCTCCAACAACTCGGCCTGGCACCGTAACCTGCGATAACTGGCGTGCCTAATCAGAAGGAGTAGGGCGGAGGACGCTTATTTGACTATGGTTTATGACGCGAGACGGCCTTGATCGCGCCCTGGGCACGCAGGCAGAACTGTACTGGTGTGCCTGGTAGCGCCTCCGATCCGTCAACGCTGGCGCGTAGGTAGGGGTGGCTCGTAAATTCGTTGCCGCTACCAACATTGCGCGTATCGTTTTGCCGCGCGTTTTGTTGGTCTTATGAGGACGAGCTGACCTAGCGGATCTTACGGGTAATCAGCTGACGGAGGCTTCTGCGGCGCTGCGAGATGACGGCCCAGGCAGTGGACACAGCACGATGAATTTTGTTGTACCCGCCAGCTCGTTGAGTGCGGCGGCGTGGCTCCAAAGGAAGATCCATATTTTGACCATGGCTGTGTCGGCCGACGACGGCATTGCAAACTTGTACATGCAGATTGCATAGGTTTCGGTGACGGAGGCGTCATACAAGGAGCCGAAGGCGAGTGCGTCACCGGCGGCTACTTGTTCGAGAAGCAAATGGTCGCCGGCACCGTCACGGGGGGACGCGGCTCCGTCTCGGCGGTGGCCATGGTACGGTCCCGGACGCTCGAATGACGAGTGTAGACAAGGCACTCCCTGGATGTGGTGAGTGAATCCGCTGACAGGGCCTAGAGCAACGCAAAAAATCTATGTGACCCAAATGGGTGTGTCAAGCCGGTTGATGACTCAGAAATCGGTCACAAATAACTGCCGAAACAACGCCCTTGACCATTGAGACTCACAGGCCTCGGTTTCAGCATCTGCAGGATATTAGTAATTCTCGTCAATTTGGCTTGCGCGCTGATCCTTTGCAACACGTGAAATGCCTGGCGGATTATGTGACAAATTTCGGGTTTCTGGGCGATACGGACGTGATGTCACGTAATCGAACGTTTAGATGACAGGGGTCGAGCATGCACGTCGGATGCATGCGCGTGTCAAAAGCTGATGGCTCGCAGAGCACTGATCTACAACGAGACGCACTCCTGGCTGCCGGCGTCCCTGCAGGGGATCTCTACGAGGACCGGGTATCCGGCAAGAAGGACGGACGGCCACACCTGGCGGCCTGCCTGAAGGCGCTGCGTCATGGTGACACGCTCCTGGTTCGGAAGCTGGACCGGCTCGGCCGAGACCACGATCATCCCGACCTCGGGCCCGGGGCGGCAATCGACACCACCACTGACCGTGCGGGTCGTGGGCTACACGATCGACGACGGACGCGACAACCCTGACGCCGACCGGCTGCTGACCACGATCCTTGATCCGGCCGAGGCCTCCGCGGAAGAACTCGCGACCGTGTATTCCGAACGGTGGGAGATCGAGTCCGTGTTCGACGAGCTGAAGTCTCACCAACGCGGTCCGCGCATGGTGATGCGGTCCAAATTCCCCGACCTGGTCAAGCAGGAAATCTGGGGGCACCTCTGTTGCCACTACGCGATCCGCACCCTCATGGTCGAGGCCGCCCAGCATGCTCACCGCGACCCTGACCGGGTCTCCTTCATCGCCGCACTCCGCATCGCCCGCCGTTCCGTGGCTCAGGGCGCTTTTTTCCCCTCCGCGCCCTGACTACGCCAAAGCGGTCTGGCGCCATGCGGTACGCGCCCTGATCCGACGGCTGAACCCCGCGCGACGACGGCGTTCAAACCCTCGCGTCATCAAACGCAAGGTCTCAAAATGGCCCGCCAAACGCTTCCACCACGCGCACTGGCCACAACCCCTCCACGAGCCAGAAATCACCACTCAACCGCTTAAATGAACGGTTTTGGGCTTGATACTCGAACCACCGGCCGTCGGCTTCAGAGATCCGAAATAACGCCCTTCGAATTGGCACCGTAACCTCGCAGCGAGGGAAGTTTTCACGGTGAGTGCTTTCGTCGCAGAGACCGCCGCCGGGAACACTCTTACCCGGATTGCACAGGACGCCGGATTCGGAAGAACCACGCTTTTTCGGCAATTTAAGGAACATGGAATCCAGCCACCTCCTTGTGGTCGTCGCCCGAAAGACATTTCACGGGAGTTTCCCGTGCGGCACTACGTCGACCAGGGTGAGTCCGCCCGGGAAATTGCAGCGATCCTCGGGATGAGCCCGAGTGCTGTCCTCCGTAGACTCCGTCGGGAAGGCATCCAAACGCGTCCAAGAGGCGGCGCGAGGCTCATACCAGTTCAACTTCGTGCTTCGGACTCACGGGTGGACTCGCCTTCCGCCGAAAAGTTGGTCGTGACACGCCACACTCTCGATTCTGGCATCGAGAGACGACGCATTTCGTAGCAGGCATGGAGCGTCCAAGCGCTAACGATGCAGCGGGTCTAGCTTCTTACAAGTTTCTGCTGCAGTGGATGTTGCATTAGCCGGTGTGCCGACTGGCGGCTGTGGAACGGTCACGATGGATCGAGTTGTGTGTCCTTCCGGATCCTTCTTGGCGCGAGCTCTCCGACACAACAAGATGATTGAGTTGACAACCACCGTGCCCAGGCCAATGACATAGCCAGGGATCCACCAGGCGCTCGACCGGTCCTCCGATCCCGGTGAAGTTGACGCAGCCGCGATGAAGCTCGCGCCCAGCGAAACGAACATCAGAGTTCCACCGGCCGTTAGCACGCCAACTTGAATCCGGTCAGCAGTTAATGTCCATGAAGAAGATGCTTTGACATAGTTTCTGATCAGCTGCGATCTCACTTCGCTGAGGGCGCTTGGTCTGGACCAGAGAGCTTCTCAATCGCAGACGTGAGTCGTTCAATTCGACCTAGACCGACGTTCGGCATGAAGGCGCCACTGACTGAGACGCCTATCGCGACGGCGGCTGTGATTGAAGCCACGATGCTCGGAATTTCCTCAACTGCTGACATGCCATATGGGTATTGCCGGGTGATCTCACCCCTTGACCACCTGCAGGACAAGGTTGAGACACGGTCGAGGATAGTGACAGGAAGACGGGGATTGGCGCGGTGACAGGTGCACAGAATTCGCCGTGATTTCGGCAGTAGCCAATGACAACTGAGTCAGGAACCTACACACCCGCCGCAACGCGGTCATATTCTCCGGGCGGCACGCGAATCCCACTACGCTACGAACGGGGACGAAAGTGCCGTGCAAGCGTTCGGATCGGTCCGTTCTCGCTCGTGGCCGTTCGCCACGAAGGAGACGCGCGTGAGAGTCGGCATCGGACGAGAACGCCTGCAAGGTGAGCGCCGCGTCGCGGCGACCCCCGAGACAGTGACCCAGCTCACAACCCTTGGACTCGAGGTCCTGGTTGAGTCCGGTGCGGGCGCCCCTTCCGGTCACGGCGACGCCGCCTACACGGATGCCGGTGCCGCCGTTGTGCCGCACCTCACCCCGGGCGACCTCGATGTCTACTGCCACGTGCGCCCCCTCGCCCCGGAGTTCGCGGCTGCTCTCCGCCCCGGCACGATTACGGTCGGCCTGGCGTCGCCGGCCTCCGAGCTGGCCACCGTCGCCGCCCTGGCCGCGGCCGGCGCGACGGCCTTTGCCCTCGAGCTGGTTCCGCGCATCTCGCGCGCCCAGTCGATGGACGCGCTCACTAGCCAATCGCTGGTCTCCGGCTATCGCGTAGTGCTCGAGGCGGCCATCCGATTCCCCCGCTTCTTCCCGCTCTACATGACCGCGGCCGGTACGATTCCGCCGGCTCGAGTGCTCGTGCTCGGGGCCGGCGTGGCCGGACTGCAGGCAATCGCCACGGCCAAGCGCCTTGGTGCCCGGGTCTCGGCCTACGACGTGCGCCCGGCCTCGGCCGATGAGGTCACCTCCATGGGTGGCACCTTCGTCGACCTCGACCTGGACGCCGTCGAGGGTACGGGTGGCTACGCCCGGGAGCTGAGCGTAGACCGTGCCGTGCGCCAGCGCGAACTGCTTGCACCCTACGTGGCCGCAGCCGACGTCATGATCACCACGGCGGCCATCCCCGGTCGCGCGGCCCCGCTGCTCGTCACGCACGAGATGGTGGCCGCGATGCGTCCAGGCTCGGTCGTGATCGACCTGGCCGCCGAGACCGGCGGGAACGTCGAGGGTGTTCTCGCCGGTGTGGACACCCTGGTGCCCACCCAGGTCGGTGACGGCTCCGTCACGCTCGTGGGCATGAAGGACGCCCCCTCCACGATGCCGGCGGACGCCTCGCGGCTTTTCGCCAAGAACGTGGCCAACCTGCTCGCTTTGATGACCGTCGACGGCACGGTGACGCCCGACTTCACGGACGAGGTCGTCGCCGGGGCCTGCCTGACGCATGACGGCACCATCCGGCACGAACCCACGGCCGCCGCCGTGGCCGCCGCCGCGACAGGAGAACACTGATGGATCCAATCACCCTGCTGACCGTCGTCGTGCTGGCGGTTTTCGTCGGCTTCGAGGTCGTCTCGAAGGTCTCGAGCACCCTGCACACCCCACTGATGAGCGGGGCGAACGCCATCCACGGCATCATCCTGATCGGAGCCATCATCGTCGCCGGGCAGACCCTGGAGCCGTGGCTGCTCGCGGTCGCCCTGCTCGCCGTGGTGATGGCCACCGCGAATCTCGTCGGTGGCTTCGTCGTGACCGACCGGATGCTCAAAATGTTCGCCCCCCGCAAACCGGCCGGCGCCGGCCCGAAGACCGATCCGAAGGACGCGACGAAATGAGCCTGCTCAGCCCCGAGTGGACCAGCCTGCTCTACCTGATCGCCGCGGTCTGTTTCATCTTGGCCCTGCGCGGGCTCTCCTCGCCGAAGACCGCCCGCCGCGGCAACCTGATCGGGGCCGCCGGCGCGCTGCTGGCCGTGATCACCGTCTTCCTCTCCGCCCGGATCGAGAACATCCCGGCCATCCTCATCGCCATCGCGGTGGGGTCGGCGATCGCCGCCCCCATCTCGCGGCGCGTGGAGATGACGCAGATGCCCCAGCTCGTCGCGCTGTTCAACGGCGTCGGCGGCGGTGCCGCGGCACTGGTCGCCATGCTGGAGCTCGGCAGCACCGACAGCCCGTGGAGCAAGGTGGCCGTGGTCTTCACGATGCTCATCGGCGCCGTCTCGTTCTCCGGCTCCGCGGTCACCGTCGGCAAGCTGCAGGGTCTGATCAGCTCCAGGCCTCTCATCTTCCCGGGCCTCGCGATCGTGATGGGCGGCATCGTGCTGGCCGCCCTTGTGGCCGGAGGCTTTGTCGTCGCCACCGGTGCGGCCGGTTGGGCTATCGGTCTGCTCGTGCTGGGACTGCTCGTCGGGGCACTGCTCGTGCTCCCCGTCGGCGGGGCCGACGTGCCGATCGTGATTTCCCTGCTCAACGCCTTCACCGGACTGGCCGTCGCGGCCTCCGGCATCGTTCTCGGCAACCTGCTCCTTGTGGTGGCCGGCACCCTCGTGGGCGCCAGCGGCACGATCCTGACCCGGGCGATGGCATCCGCCATGGGTCGCGGCGTGAACGGAATCCTGTTCGGGGCGTTCAAGGGCGGTTCCACCGCCGGGTCGACCGCCCAGAGCGACCGGCCCGTGCGCAGCTCCAATGCGGAAGACGTCGCGGTGCTGCTCAACTACGCCCAGCGCGTGGTCATCGTGCCCGGCTACGGCCTCGCCGTGGCGCAGGGCCAGCACACCATCGCCGAACTCGCCACCACCCTCGAGGCGCGCGGCATCGAGGTCGTCTTCGCCATCCACCCGGTGGCCGGGCGCATGCCCGGGCACATGAACGTGCTTCTCGCCGAGGCGAATGTGCCCTATGAGGCGCTCAAGGAGATGGCCGAGGTCAACCCCGAGTTCAAGAACACGGATGTCGCCCTCGTCGTCGGCGCCAACGACGTGGTCAACCCGGCCGCGAAGACGTCGCCCGGCTCGCCGATCTACGGCATGCCGATCCTCGACGTCGGTGATGCCCGGCAGGTGGTGTTCCTCAAACGGTCGATGCGTCCCGGTTTCGCCGGCATCGAGAACGAGCTGCTCTACGACCCGAAGACGACGCTGCTGTTCGGCGACGCCAAGGACTCTCTGACGAAGGTGCTCGGCGCGGTCAACGCGCTCTGAGTTCGGTACCCGCCCGGCCCCGGCGCACAGGTCAGGGCGGTAGGGTTCAGTCAGGGATCCGACCCTGATCCCGATTGGGGCGGTTCCGGTGCGAGGGAGGGCCATGACGAGCAGGTGGGCGCGATTCGGTCGCGGATGGCTGACCGCATCCGTCGCCGTCTTCGTCGCCGCCCTCTCGCACATCGCCGGCGGCGGCAACGCTCCCGGCTGGCTCAGCGTGGGTCTGGCCCTCGCCTTCGCGGGGATAGCGTCCGTACTGTTGGCCGGCACAAGCTTGTCGCTATTGCGTCTCTCCCTCTCCGTCGGGGTCAGCCAGCTTCTGCTGCACGTTCTGTTCGGCCTCGGCGGGGCCTCGAGCACGACGATGACGAGCACCTCCCATCACGGAGCCGTCACCCTGGCGGACGCGACCCCCCACCTGATGCACGCGGTCGGCGCCCTGCCTGGTGGCTGGATGTGGGTGGCACACGCCTTGGCCGCCCTCGTCACCATCGCCGCCCTGTACCGCGGCGAGAAGACGTTCTGGGCGCTGCTCGAGGAGACGACGATCCGTCTCATCGCGGTCCTGATCGAACGCCTCGCTCCGGCGCAGATCGGAACGGATGCGGCGACGCTGCGCCCTGCTTTCCGCCGGGTCTTCGTTCCTGCCGATCTCGGCGTGCTGCTCTCCAGTGCGCTCCGCCGCGGTCCGCCCCCGCGCGCCCTGGCACCGTGAGGCTCTGACCTTCTCACTCGTGCGCTCTGATCCCGATGCGCTGCACCCTGCGCGCGACCCGCTGACCCGCTGACCCGCTGACACCTGGCCCGAGTGATTCCGTTCGACCTCGGTGAGGTCGACGGCGTCTGCGCACCCGGCCACCGGCACATCTGTGCCCGGTGAATCTGCCGTCGCACCGCCCCATCTCTTCCCTCCACGAATCGGAGATTTCAATGATTTCTGCCCAACCGCGACGCCCGGCAGCCGCCGTTTTCCTGACCCTGGCCGTGATCGCTCTGTCCATATTCAGCCCGGTGGCTCCGGCGGCCGACGCCCACGACCAGGTGGCGTTGACCGTGCCGGCCGACGGTGCGAACGTCGACCTCGCTCCCGCCGAGATCGCCATCACGTTCACGGACGACATCCTCGAGGTCGGCGCCATCGTCATGGTTGTCGATACCGAGGAGAAGAACTGGGCAGAGGGCGACATGCGGCTCGACGGGCCGCAGGCCACCCAGCCGGTGGCGGCCGACCTGCCCGACGGTGCCTACGACGTGCGCTGGCGGGTCGTGTCCGCCGACGGTCACCCGGTCTCTGGCGCCTTCGCCTTCACCGTGGGCACCGCGGCCCAGCCTCGATCACAGTCGACTGCGGGTGCAACCGCGGCGCCGGACCCGTCCGGCGACGCGACATCCGCCGCCTCGGAAGAGACCGCCGACGGAACGGGACTCTCGGTGGTCGCGGTGGGGCTCTTCGGTGCCTTCGGTGGACTGGCCGCCGTCGCCCTGTTCATTGCCTGGCGAGCCAGGCGCCGCGGCAACCCGTGAAGCACCTGAAGCACCTGAAGCACCTGAAGCACCTGACACGCCGCATCGTTTCCCGAGCACCCAACGCACCAGACCAGGAGAACCCCTCATGAAGCTCAACACCGTTCCCACCCGATTCGTCGTTGCCGCCGCCGCTCTGATGCTGGCCCTCTCGGGCTGCGCCGGCGCGACCGAGGCACCCGCGGCGACGACCGACAGCGCCACCTCGGCCGACACCCTGGCCATGACGGATGCCTGGGTCAAGGCGAGCGAGTCCGGCATGACTGGCGCCTTCGGCCTGCTCGAGAACTCCGGACCCGACGACATCACGGTCGTCTCAGCCGAGACATCCGCAGCCTCGATGATCGAACTTCACGAAACCGTGGCCAACGACGCCGGCGACATGGTCATGCAGGAGAATCCGGATGGCTTCGTGGTGCCGGCCGGCGGCTCCATCGAACTCATCCCTGGCGGCCGCCACATCATGCTGATGGGGCTCACCGGCCCGCTCGCCGCCGGCGATGCGGCCGCCTTCACCCTCGACCTCGCCGACGGGTCGAGCCTGGACTTCTCAGCCCCGGTGAAGGACTACACCGGGGCCAACGAAACATACGAGGGCGACACCGAAATGGACATGGATACCGACAGCCAGTGAGTTCCCTCACAGAGAATGAACGGAGTGGACCGCCCGAATCGTCCGTGCAGTCGGGCCGCCGGCTCAGCCGGCGCCACCTTCTTCTGGGTGGTGCCGCCGCCGGGATCGGTGCGGCCGGAGCCATGGGCATCGACCTCGTGGCCAAGGCCGGGATCGGCGGCTCTGCGGCTCCATCGGTACCGCTCTTTCGCGGCACCGACGCCGTTCCCTTCTTCGGGGTGCACCAGGCCGGGGTGGACACCGACCCGCAGGCCCGGGTCACGTTCGTGGCGCTCAACCTGCCCGCGCAGATCGACCGGGCCGCGCTGCGGCGGATGATGCGCATCCTGACCGACGATGCCGCCCGGCTCACCCAGGGCGAGGGCGCCCTGGCCGACTCGGAACCCGAGCTGGCCGTCGTGCCGGCCCGGCTGACGGTCACCTTCGGCTTCGGGCCCGGCCTCGTCGCCGTCGCCGGGGGAGAGGCTCCCGGCTGGCTGAGGCCCCTGCCCGCGTTCACGATCGACCGGCTCCAGCCGGAGTGGAACGACGGTGACCTGCTGCTGCAGATCGCCGCCGACGACCCGATGACGGTCGCCCATGCCACCCGGATGCTTCTGAAGGACCTGCGCTCCTTCGCGTCGGTGCGGTGGGTTCAGTCCGGCTTCCGCCGAGCAGCCGGTTCGGAGAAGCCCGGCACCACCATGCGCAACCTGTTCGGCCAGGTGGACGGCACCGCGAACCCGGCCGCCGGAACGGCCGACTTCAATGCCCTGGTCTGGGGCACGGCCTCCGGTCCCGGCTGGCTGGTGGGTGGAACCAGCCTCGTCCTGCGCCGGATCAGCATGAACCTCGACACGTGGGACGGGCTCGACCGCTCGGGCCGCGAGTCCGCGGTCGGACGCACTCTCGCCGTCGGGGCGCCGCTCACGGGCACGAAGGAGCGCGACGAGCCCGACTTCACGGCGACGAACGCGCTCGGGTTCCCGGTCATCCCCGAGTACTCCCACCTGCGTCGCGCCCGGTCGGAGGACCGGTCCCAGCGCATCCACCGCCGCGGCTACAATTATGACGACGTGCCTCAGGGTTCCGGCGTCTCCAACTCCGGACTGCTGTTCGCGTCTTTCCAGGCGGATGTCGACGCGCAGTTCGTGCCCATCCAGCAGCGCCTCGACACCCTCGACCTGCTCAACCAGTGGACCACCCCGATCGGTTCCGCGGTGTTCGCGATTCCGCCGGGATGCGCAACGGACGGCTACATCGGCGACACCCTGTTCTGACCGATCTGCGCACCGGGGCCCAGCGGGCGGCCAGGACCGCCCGCGTAGACTGTATTCGTCTCAACCCGCAATGAAAGAGGTCGTCGCGTGGCGAACGCCCAGGCTCCACACTCCACCACCGGCCGGTACTGGCCGGTGCCGGTGCTGCGGGCCGCCCTCACCCTTGTGCCGGCGGCCGCGATTACCTTCAACGCCGATCATTCGGCGGAATTCGGCCTTCTCGTGTTCGGCGTCTTCGCGCTTCTCAGCGGCCTCACGGTGGGTCTGCTCAGCCGGCGCACGCTGGCCGATCCGCGGGAGCGGTCCCTCTTTGTGGTGCAGGGCGCCGTTGGTGTCGCCGCCGGCCTCCTCGCGCTGCTCTTCCACGCGGGCGGGCTCGGTTTCTTCCTCCTCCTGGTCTCGGTCTGGGCGGCGGTGACCGGTTTTCTCGAGCTGTACAGCGGCATCCGTGCGCGTCGGCGCGACCCGGCCGACCGTGACTGGCTGCTGGTCGGCGCCGTCACCGCCCTGCTGGCCGTGATCTTCCTGCTGCTGCCGCCCAACGCAGTGGTGTCGGTCGGCCTGTTCGGCGCCTACCTCGTGATGCTCGGCGTCTACCTCGCCATCGCCGGGTTCTCCCTCAAGTGGTCCGGCACGGATGCCGCCCGCGCCCTCACGGCCTCACCCAACGATTCGGACACCCTGTGACCCAGAACACCCCGCGCACGCCCAGCCGTTCCGAGAAGCTCAAGCCGATCGAACTCGTCGGCTTCTCGGCCGTGATGGCCGTGTTCCTCGGCCTGGTCGTGCTGATGAGCACCCGGGACGTGGTGCTGGCGTTGATCGGCTTCGGCGGCACGTTCATCCTCGTGCTCGTCGTGATCGCGATGCTCGTGCTCGGCATGAAGCCGAACCCGGCCGAGAGGTCCGACCTCGACGAGCAGGACCGCGGCCTCTGAACGGAGGCGCCGTGCGTACTCCGACGCCACGAGCATTCTGACGCCGCGCGTGGGGTGCGCCGCTGCGCACGTGGCACGCCACCAGCGGAACGGCGCAGCACCCGCGCAGCCGCTAGGTCAGGTAGTCGAGAAGCGGGTCCGCGAGACCCACGTAGCTGCCCGGGGTCAGATCGAGCAGCCGCGCCTTGGCGGCGTCGCCGATCTCCAGTTCGGTGACGAAGGCCACCAGATCGTGCCGGTTGATCCGCTTGCCCCGGGTGAGTTCCTTGAGCAGGGCGTAGGGGTCCTCGATCGTAGAGCGCCCCGCCGACACCTCGGCGCGGATCACGGTCTGGATCGCCTCGCCGAGGATCTCCCAGTTGGCGTCGAGGTCGCGGGCGAGCATGGCGCGGTCGATGTCGATTTCGCCGAGGCCGCGCAGGATGTTGTCGAGGGCGAGCAGGGAGTGTCCGAAGCCCACGCCGATGTTGCGCTGCGTGGTGGAGTCGGTCAGGTCGCGCTGCAGCCGCGAGGTCACCAGTGTCGCCGCGAGCGAGTCGAGGATCGCGCTGGACAGCTCGAGGTTGGCCTCCGCGTTCTCGAAGCGGATGGGGTTGATCTTGTGCGGCATGGTCGATGAGCCGGTGGCCCCGACCTGCGGGATCTGGCGGAAGTAGCCGAGCGAGATGTAGGTCCAGACATCCGTCGCCAGGTTGTGCAGCACCCGGTTCGCATGGGAGACGCGCGAGTAGAGCTCGGCCTGCCAGTCGTGGGGCTCGATCTGGGTGGTCAGCGGGTTCCAGGTGAGCCCGAGGCCCTCGACGAAGCCGCGCGACACGGCCGGCCAGTCGACGGCGGGATCGGCCGCGACGTGGGCGGCGAAGGTGCCGGTGGCACCGCTGAATTTGCCCAGGTACTCGCTGTCCTCGACCTGCTGGGCCAGGCGCTCGAGCCGGTAGACGAAGACCGCGAGCTCCTTGCCCACCGTGGTGGGTGTCGCCGGCTGGCCGTGTGTGCGGGCCAGCATGGAGTCGGCGCGGTATTCGAGGGCGCGCAGGCGCAGGGCGCCGATGACGGCGCGGAATTTGGGCAGCCAGACCTCGCGCACAGCGTCGCTCACGGTCAGCGCGTAGGACAGGTTGTTTATGTCCTCGCTGGTGGCGGCGAAGTGGGTGAGCTCGCTGATGTGGTCGAGGCCCAGCGTGCTCAGGCGGCGGCGCACGAGGTACTCGACGGCTTTCACGTCGTGCCGGGTGGTGGCTTCCAGCACGGCCAACTCGTCGATCTCGGTCTGGCCGAAGTCGGTGACCAGAGCGCGCAGGCCGAGCTTCTGCTCCGCGTTCAGCGGTACGGAGCCGAACAGACTGCGGTCGGTGAGGGTGATCAGCCACTCCACCTCGACCTGCACCCGGGCCCGATTAAGGCCTGCCTCGGATAGGTACTCGCCCAGTTCGGTGACGGCGGCGCGGTAGCGGCCATCGAGTGGGCTGAGGACCTGGGGCGGTAACGGACTCATCGGACTCCCTGTCGGATTGCGGGTGCAAGTTGCGCGAAGAGCGCTTCATTTGCGCTTTCAATCATGCCAAGAACCGTGTCAAAGAAAGCATCGTCGGAATAGTAGGGGTCGGGAACGTCCAGCAGGGCAGCCTGGGCCGCATCGAAACTGAGCAGCAGGCGCACCTTGCTGCGGTCACGCTCGGTCGTGGCCCAGTTGCGCAGGATGCGTTCCTGCGCGCGGTCGAGCACCACGACGAGGTCGAGGTCGGCAAACCACTCGGGGTCGAACTGGCGGGCCCGATGATGCCTGCCGTCGTAGCCGCGGGTGGCCAGGGCGGCGATCGTGCGCTGATCCGCCTGCTCGCCGACATGCCAGTCGCCGGTGCCGGCGGAGCTGGTGGTGATCAAACGACCCAGGCCGGAGCGCGTGATCAGATCGCGAAGCATGACTTCGGCCATCGGCGAACGGCAGATGTTCCCGGTGCAGACGAAAATAATGCGGAACGGTGTCGACTCATCGGGTGTGATCGACACAATGTCCATCTCCCCATTGTGTTGCACCCGGCCCCCTCCCCAGCCGCCGTCGTGCGGCATGTTCCGTGAACTCTCGGATTCATAGCGACCACGTCTGCCGGGGGTGGCACGCTCACTGGCAGCGAATCCGCAGCGCGCAGAAGGGCGGAGATGGAGATTCCGGGCGGCACCAGCTCGACTTGCACGATCGTGACTCATTACGCGCTGGAGGCGCGCCTCGACGAACTTCGGCAGCGACGGATGCTGCTGCGCCTGCTGCGCGACGACGTCGACATGGCGGCGGGCCGGCTCACGGCCGGCGACCTGACCGGCTCGTGGCGCTCAGAGGCCCAGCGGAACTACGACCGTCAGCGCAGCGACCTCGCCGGCGAACTCCGCCGAGCCGCCGGGCTCCTCGACGCCGCCCTCACCGAGGTGGTGGCCGCGATCGATCAGGGCGGGGCTGCTCTGGCCGAGGCCCGGGCGCCGGTCCCGACCCTGGCACCCGGCCCGGCTCCAGCCCGGGCGGTGCGATGACGGGGGAGCAGCCTGGCGGCCCCGGCGACACCCTGATCGTGTCCGGCGGCGGGAGCACGCTCGTCGCCACCGACACGCTGCTGGCCGAGGCGGCGCGGCTGCGGCTGCTTCAGGGTGACGCCGAGGACTGGCTGGTGCGGGTGGCGCGCATCCAGGCACTGGATTCCGACCAGCCCCTCGGTCCGGTGATGAGCCTGCCCAACGCCGGGATGAACGTGTTCGCGGCCCGCTCCGCCCTGGAGCGAGTCGCGGAGCGCAGCCAGACCCTCGCCGACGCTCTCATCGCGGCGGCGGAGGGCTACGGCAGGGCCGAGCGCCTGCGGGACTGGGGAGCAAGCCTCTCCGGGGCCTGGCTGGGCTCCACCCTCGGGCTGCTGGCACCTCTTCTGGCCCTGGCGGCCGTGCCCGGCCTCACGGTCGGCGTGGTGGGGTTGGTGCTCGGCGGTCTGCTCACCGGCCGGCGTCCGGGAGACGCGCCCGCCGAGATCGGCGCCTGGGTCCACGCGCATCCGCGGGCCCTGACCAACCCGGTCCTGGTCGAGGCGGTGCGGGTGATCGTCTCCTCGGCCGACGACGCGGCCACCGGTCGTGCCGGGGTGCCGTTCCCGGTGTCACTGGCCCTCGGCGACGAGGGCCTCGGCCTGCTCGGTGTCACGACGACCGCGGCGGGCCTGGTCGGGCTCGCCCGCCCCCTCGGCCTGCTGCGCGAGACTCCCGTGTCGGTGGAGCGGCTCGACGGTGGGACCCGCCCCCTCGGCCCGCCGCCTGCGGGTGCCGCGCGGCCCGGCGCCGCTCTCCCCGGCCGACCCGTCGCTCCGCCGGCCGGCTTCGAGGACCTGGCTGCCCGCATCCCCTCGGTGTCGGAGGACGCCCCGCAGGTGCGCATCGAGCGTTATGGCGGTCCGGACGACGCATCCTGGGTGGTCTACATCGGCGGCACCGCGGCGTGGAGTCCGGTCGCCGGTGAACAACCGTGGGACCTCACCTCCAACCTCGTCGCCCTCGCCGACCAGGGCTCCGGCTCCTATCGGGCGGTCGTCGATGCCCTGCGGGAGGCCGGGGTGGCGCCGCGCGACCCGGTGGTTCCGGTGGGTCACTCGCAGGGCGGGTTGGTCGCGGCGCAGCTCGCGGCGTCCGGGCACTTCAACACCGTCGCGGTGGCGACCTTTGGGGGACTCACCGCCCAAGTGGCCCTGCCCGCAGACGTGGAGGCCGTCATGGTCGAGCACACCGACGACCTTGTCCCTGCCCTGGGGGGAACGGCCACCGGCGACGATGAGCGCCTGGTGGTGCGCCGCGAGGTGTTCGCTGAGACGGAGGTGCCGGTCGACCGGCCGCTGCCGGCTCACGCCCTCACCGCCTACCGGGAGACCGGGCGGCTCATGGACGGCTCCGAGGAACCACGATTACAGGAGTTCCGGGAGACCCTCGGGAAGATCCTCGGCAGGGAAGCTGGCGAGTCCTCCCGGTGGCGGGGCTTCCGCCTGGCCGACGGCTGACCCGACGGCTGGAGATCGCTACGAGCGGGGGGTGACCGGTCGGATCAGCACGCCGAGAATCCAGCTGATGATGCCCAGCACGAGTGCGCCGAGCACACCCCACCAGAAATCGTCCACCACGAGCCCGAAGCCGACCAGGCCCGAGAACCAGGCCACGATCATCAGCAGGAAACCATTCACGATCAAGGAAATCAGGCCGAGCGTGAGGATGTAGACCGGGAACGCGACAACCCGCACGAAGCCCCCGATCACACTGTTGACGAGGCCGAAGACCAGCGCGACCAACAGATAGGTGGCGATCAGGGCGGTCGTGCCCTCGGCGAACGGATCGACCCGCACCCCGCTGACGAGCAGGGTCGTGAGCCACAGGGCGACGGAGTTGAGGATCAGCTTGATCAGGAATCTGGCCATGACTCCACTATGGCATCGCCGGTGACTGGTCGCACGGATGGGCCAGCCCGGGGCCTAACCATGCGGCCACGTGAATATGCCGCGGCGTAGAATCGCCGAGTGAGCCCATCAGACCCGCCCTCGGTCCGCCTGCGCCCCGAGATTGTCGCCCTCCCGGCCTATCGGCAGGGTCAAGCTGCCGCAGCCAGTGCGTTCAAACTCTCGAGCAACGAGAACCCCTTCGATCCGCTGCCCGGCGTCATCGCCGCCGTGAACGCCGAGACCGCGTACAACCGGTACCCGGATGCCTCGGCGCTGGCCCTGCGCGAACGGCTGGCCACGCAGTTCGGCCTGAGCGTCGACGAGGTGCACATCGGTGCCGGCTCCGTGGCCCTCCTGGCCCAGCTCATCCTCGCCGCCGCGGGACCGGGTGACGAGGTGCTCTACTCGTGGCGCTCCTTCGAGGCCTACCCCGGTCTGGTCACCGTCGCCGGTGCCACGAGCGTGCAGGTTCCGAACCGGGCCGACCATCGCCACGACCTGCCCGAGATGGCCACCCGCATCACGGACCATACCCGCGTCGTCATCATCTGCAGCCCGAACAATCCGACCGGGACTGCCGTCACGGGCGACGAGTTCGAATCGTTCATGGCCGTCGTCCCGCCGGACCTCCTCGTCATCCTCGATGAGGCCTACTGCGAGTTCGTCACCGACCCCGAGGCGGTCACCGGCCTGCCACTGCTGTCCCGGTTCCCGAACCTGGTCGTGCTGCGCACTTTCTCCAAGGCCTACGGCCTGGCCGGCCTGCGCGTCGGCTACGCCCTCGGTCCCGTCGCCGTGCTCGATGCGGCGAGGTCCACCGCGATCCCGCTCTCGGTCACAGGTGTTGCCGGCGCGGCCGCGATCGCCTCTCTCGACGCCGCCGACCAGCTGCTGCGGCGGGTGCGTGCCCTGACCGAGCGGCGCGACCGGGTCTGGCGCCTGCTGAGCGAGCAGGGCTGGAACATTCCGGTGCCTCAGGGAAACTTCATCTGGCTGCCCACCGCCGAGGACACCGCCGACATCGCCGATGTCCTGTCGGCCGTCGGCCTGATCGTGCGCCCGTTCCCCGAGGGCATCCGAATTTCGATCGGTGAGGAAGAATCCGTGGAGAAGCTCCTGGGTATTTGCGCCGACATTGTTGACGATCTACCAACGGGGCACCCTGCCCGAGGGCTAGGTTAGTACGGTGTCAGCGACCCCGAGTGCCTCTCCCACGGTGCGAATGCTCTCCCCGGAGGGTGTCTTCGCCCCGAGCGATTCCGCGGCCGAGTTCCTGCCCTACCTCGATCGACTGACCGAGGCCGACCATCGGCGGTTCTACCGCGACATGGTGGTGGTGCGCCGGTTCGACACCGAGGCCGCGAACCTGCAGCGGCAGGGCCAGCTGGCCCTCTGGGTGCCCAGCCACGGCCAGGAGGCCGCCCAGGTCGGCTCCGCCTACGCAACCCGGCCGCAGGACCACGTGTTCCCGTCCTATCGCGAGCACGTCGTCGGCATGATCCGCGGACTCGACCCCGTCGATATCCTGCGGATGCTGCGCGGTGTCACCCTCGGCGGCTGGACCCCCGAGGACCACGGCAACTTCCACCTGTACACCCTTGTGCTGGCCTCGCAGACCCTGCACGCCACGGGCTACGCGATGGGCATGCAGCTCGACGGCGCGACCGCGACCGGCAATCCCGAGACCGACCAGGCCGTCATCGTGTACTACGGCGATGGAGCTTCGTCGCAGGGCGACGCCAACGAGGCGCTCGTCTTCGCCGCCAGCTACCAGACCCCGCAGGTCTTCTTCCTGCAGAACAACCACTGGGCCATCTCAGTGCCCGTGACCCGGCAGTCCCGCACTCCGCTCTACCTGCGTGCCGCCGGCTTCGGCATGCCCGGCACCCAGATCGACGGCAACGACGTGCTCGCCAGTTTCGCGGTGACGGCCAAGCACCTCGACGACGCCCGCGCCGGCCACGGCCCCGCCCTGATCGAGGCCCTGACCTACCGAGTCGGTGCCCACACCACGGCCGACGACCCCACCAAGTACCGCGACCCGGAACAGCTGGCCTACTGGGTGGCCCGCGACCCGATCGTGCGCTTCCGCAGCTACCTGCAGGGCCTGGGGGTCGAGCCGGAGTTCCTCGACGCCGTCGACGAGGAGGCCGACGACTACGCCGCGGATGTGCGCCGCCGGGCCCTCGACATCCACTCCCCGGAGAAGGCTGTCATCTTCGACAACGTCTACGCCGAACCCCACCCGCTGATCCAGGAACAGAAGGCCTGGCTCGACCACTACGAGGCATCCTTCGAAGGAGGCGACGCGTGAGCGACACGATCGTGACGAGCACCACCGGCCTCGCCACACCGACCACCGCGATGCCGACCCCGGGACACCCGGCCGCCGCCAAGCGGGCCATTCCCGGCACCGGAACGGCGAACCTGCCCATGACGAAGGCCCTCAACGCGGGCCTGCGCCAGGCCATGCGCGACAACCCCCGGGTGCTGATGATGGGCGAGGACATCGGCCCGCTGGGCGGGGTCTTCCGCGTCACCGAGGGTCTGATCGCCGAATTCGGCGACAAGCGCGTGCTCGACACCCCGCTGGCCGAGTCCGGCATCATCGGTACGGCCATCGGCCTGGCCCTGCGCGGCTACCGCCCGGTCTGCGAGATCCAGTTCGACGGGTTCGTCTTCCCCGGCTTTGACCAGATCACCAGCCAGCTGGCGCGGATGCGCAACCGGCACGAGGGTGAGGTCTCCATGCCCGTCGTGATCCGCATCCCCTACGGCGGCCACATCGGGTCGATCGAGCACCACCAGGAGAGCCCGGAGACGTACTTCGCGCACACGCCGGGCCTGCGCGTGGTCAGCCCGTCGAACCCGCACGACGCCTACTGGATGTTGCAGGAGGCCATCGCCTCCGACGACCCGGTCATCTTCTTCGAGCCCAAGAGCCGCTACTGGCCCAAGGGTGAGGTGAACCTTGCCGAGAGCGGCACGCCCCTGCACGCCAGCCGCGTGGTACGCAGCGGCACGGATGCGACGGTCGTCGGCCACGGCGCCATGGTCAGCGTCCTGCTGCAGGCGGCGGATCTCGCGGCGGCGGAGGGAACCAGCGTCGAGGTCATCGACCTGCGTTCAATCTCGCCGATCGACTACGGTCCCATCCTCGCATCGGTCGAGAAGACCGGGCATCTGGTCGTCGCCCAGGAGGCCCACGGCTTCGTCAGCGTCGGATCGGAGATCGCCGCGACCGTCATGGAGAAGGCCTTCTACCTGCTCGAGGCTCCCGTGCTGCGCGTCTCCGGTTTCGACACCCCGTTCCCGCCGGCCGCCGTCGAGACGCACTTCCTGCCCAGCCCGGATCGCGTGCTCGAGGCCGTCGACCGCGCCCTCTCCTACTGATATGAGTCGCACCAGGGCTTCTCGCCTCACCAATCGCAAGGAGCGTACTCGATGAGCGTGTCGAAATTCACACTGCCCGACGTCGGCGAGGGTCTCACCGAGGCTGAAATCGTGGAGTGGAAGGTGGCGCCCGGCGACACCGTGTCGATCAACCAGGTGCTGGTCGAGATCGAGACCGCGAAGTCGCTCGTCGAGCTGCCGTCGCCGTACGTCGGCGTGGTCGGGGAGATCCTGGTGAAACCCGGCACGACCGTCGACGTCGGAACGGTCATCATCACCATCGTGGCCGAGACCGTCGCCGTCGCGTCTGCGTCGAGCAGTGCGATCGCGAACGGCGCGGGCGAGCTGGCCAGCGCGGCAGCGGATGCCGGCTCCACCATCACGGACGAGCCGGCCGAGACGCCGGGCGCGGTCCTGGTCGGGCGCGGCGCCGCGGCGACCATGCCCACCCGGCGCAAGCGCCACGGGGTCACCCCCGTCGCCCACGAGTCGATCGCGCCGCCGCCCGTGCACCCCACGCGCCCGGCCACTTCGCAGCTCCCGCAGCTGCCGCGCGCGGCATCCGCGGGCCCCGTCGTCGCCAAGCCGCCGATCCGCAAGCTGGCCAAGGACCTCGGTGTGGACTTGTCCCTGGTCGAGGCGACCGGCCCGGTCGGCGACGTCACCCGCGAGGACGTGCTGCGGGAGGCCACCCAGGCCAGCGTGTTCCGCAACATCCAGACGCCGGAATGGCCCAGCGACCGTGAGGAGCGCGTCCCGGTCAAAGGCGTGCGCAAGGCCATCGCCCAGGCCATGGCCTCCAGCGCCTTCACCGCACCGCACGTGAGCCTCTTCGTCGACGTGGACGCCACCCGCACCATGGAGTTCGTCAAGCGGCTCAAGGCGTCCACCGACTTCGCGGGCGTGCGCGTGTCCCCGATGCTGATCATGGCCAAAGCCATGATCTGGGCCGTGCGGCGCAACCCCACGGTCAACTCGGTTTTCACCGACGAGGAAATCGTGATCAAGCACTACGTGAACCTGGGCATCGCCGCGGCCACCCCCCGTGGGCTCATCGTGCCCAATGTGAAGGAAGCGCAGGACATGAGCCTGCTTGAACTGGCCCGCGCCCTTGAGAAGCTCACGCTCACCGCGCGGGACGGCAAGACCTCGCCGGCGGAGATGTCGAACGGCACGATCACGATCACCAATATCGGTGTCTTCGGCATGGATACCGGCACGCCCATCCTCAACTCCGGCGAGGCCGGCATCGTGGCCCTCGGAACGATCAAGCCCAAACCGTGGGTCGTCGACGGCGAGGTGCGGGTGCGTCAGGTGACGACCATCGGCGCGAGCTTCGACCATCGCGTGGTCGATGGGGATGTCGCGAGCCGCTTCCTGGCGGATGTCGCGAGCATCATTGAGGAGCCCGCGCTGCTGCTCGAGTAAGGTCCCGGAGGAGATCCCGGCGGCGGCCCTTATTGGTGTTGACAATCATTATCATTAGACGTAACATCGACCCTGTGATCAACAATCGATTCGTCCTCACCGCCCTGGCCACCGTTGCCTCGCTGACCATGGTCGGCTGCACTCCGACCGGCGGTTCGGCGGATGGCGCCGCCGCCGGCGACCTCAAGGTGGTCGCGACGACCACCCAGGTGGCGGACCTCACCCGCAACGTCGTCGGCGACACCGCGGGCGTAGTAGTGACCCAGCTCATCCAGCCCAACCAGAGCGCGCACAGCTATGACCCGTCCGTGGCCGACTTGACAGCCCTCGGTGAGGCCGATGTGCTCGTGATCAATGGGGTTGGCCTCGAGGAGTGGCTCGACGACGCAATCAGCGCCAGCGGTTTCGACGGCGTGACGATCGACTCCGACGAGGGCATCGAGATCCAGGACATCGCAGCCGGCGAAGAGGACCACGCCGACGACAAGGCCGCGACGGATGACGCCGAGCACTCCCACCAGGGCGGCAACCCTCACATCTGGACCGACGTGTCCAATGCCGAGACCATGGCCGTCACCATCGCCACGGGCCTCAGTGATGCCCAGCCGGACCTGGCCCCGGACGTCGAGGCCAACGCGACCGCCTACACCGGCCGGCTGGCCGAGCTCGACGACTGGATCCGTACCAACATCGACGCCGTGCCCGCCGAGCAGCGCCTGCTCGTGAGCAACCACGACGCATTCGGCTACTTCACCGAGGCCTACGGCATCACCTACGTCGGCTCCATCATCCCGAGCTTCGACGACAACGCCGAGCCCAGCGCCGCCGCGATCGACGAACTCGTCGACGCCATCACGGCCACCGGGGTCAAGGCGGTCTTCTCCGAGGCCTCGATCAGCCCGAAGGCCGCCGACACCATCGCCGGCGAGGCCGGCGTCAGCGTGTACTCGGGGGAGGACGCGCTCTACAGCGACTCCCTCGGTGCGCGGCACAGTGACGGCGCCACCTACATCAGTTCGCAGCTGCACAACGTCGGCCTGATCCTCGAATCCTGGGGAGCCGAGCCCACCGCGGTGCCCGCAGACCTGCGATAGTTAGTCAGTGATCGAGAACCCTTCTCAAGTACGGCCGAGCGCGCCTGTCGCGCTCAAGGTGGCGGGCGCCTCCTTCTCCTACGGCCAGAGCCCTGCCCTGGCCGACATCGACTTCGAGGTGCACGCCGGCGAGGCCGTGGCGCTGATCGGGCCCAACGGGTCCGGCAAGTCCACGCTGCTCAAGGGCATCCTCGGCCTGATCCAGCGCGTGAGCGGTACCGTCGAGGTGCTGGGAGCGGCAGCTGCCCCGGCCGGATCCATCGGTTACGTGCCGCAGGCCGACGAGATCGACCAGCAGTTCCCGGTCACGCTCGAGCAGGTCGTCATGATGGGGCGCTACCGCTCGCTAGGCTGGCTGCGCCTGCCCGGTAAGCGCGACCGTCAGGCCGTGGCCCGTGCACTCGACGCGGTGGGCCTCGCGCATCGCGCGAAAACCCGCTTCGGGGAACTCTCCGGCGGCCAGCAGCAGCGCGGACTGCTCGCACGGGCCGTGGCCGCGGGGCCCCGCCTGCTGCTGCTCGACGAGCCGTTCAACGGCCTCGACCAGCAGAATCGGGACGCGCTCGTGGGCACCGTCAAGCGTTTGAAGGAGGAGGGGGTGGCCGTGGTCGTCTCCACCCACGACCTCCAGCTCGCCCGCGAGGTCTGCGAACAGGTGTTGCTGCTCAATGGCGCCCAGGTGGCGTTCGGGCCGCGCGAGTCGGTGCTGATCCTGGAGAACGTGCAGCGCACGTTCCGAGAGGTCGGCGTGGAGATCGACGAGCACACCGTGGTTGTGCCCGGGCACACCGGTCACTGAGATGGACTTCCTCAGCCCGCTGATCGACGCCTTTGCCCTGCCGTTCATGACCCGGGCCCTCTTCGTGCTGGGTGCGCTCAGCCTGGTAGCCGGCGTCGTCGGGGTGCTGGTCAATCTGCGGGGCCTCGAGTTCATCAGCGACGGTCTCACCCACGCGGTCTTCCCCGGCATCGCGATCGGCTTCGTCTGGGGTGGGCGCGAGGGGCTGTTCGCCGGCGCGATGGTCGCCGCCCTGTTCGCGGCGGTCACCCTCACCCTGATCGTGCGCCAGTCCGTGTCCTCGGATGCCGCGATCGCCATCGTCTTCACCGCCATGTTCAGCGTGGGCATCATCCTGGTCTCCCGCGAGACGAACTACGTCGGCCAGCTGGAGCAGCTTCTCTTCGGCCGCCTCCTCACGGTCAGCCCGAATGAGGTCGTGCAGACCGTCGCCATCTGCCTCGTGGCGCTGGTCCTGATCGGGCTCACGCTCAAGGAGGAGGTGTTCCGCGCCTTCGACCGGGTCGGCTTCGCCGCGGCCGGCTACCGCACGCTCGCGCTCGACCTCGTGCTCAACGTGGCCATCGCCCTCGTGGTCGTCGCGGCCTCCAGCGCCGTCGGCAACCTCCTCGTCCTGGCCGTGTTGATCGTGCCCGGCGCCGCGGCCCGGCTCATCACTGACCGGCTCTGGCTGCTGTTCCCGATCGCGGCCTGTTTCGCGGCCCTCGGTGCCTGGCTCGGGCTCGTGCTCGGTTTCCAGGCATCCGTGCAGGCCGGTCTCGACCTGCCCAGCGGCGCGACCGTGGTGCTGGTGCTGGTCGCCGGCTACGCCGTGGTGCTGCTGTTGCGCCTGTCCCTCGACGGCCTTCGGCGGCTGGGTTCGCCCCGTCTGCGGTCGCAGCACACCCCGCCGCCGCGCACCCCGCCGCCGCTGTCCCCGCAGCCGCACACCCCGCAGCCGCACACCCCGCCGCCGCACGAACAGCTGGTGACGTGATGGGCTACTTCGAGAAGGCACTCCTCGCGGCCGCCGTGATCGGCGCCCTCAGCGGGCTGATCGGATCCCTCGTCGTATTGCGCCGCCGCACTTTCTTCGCCCAGGCCCTCACCCACGCCACCTTCCCGGGCGCCGTGACCGCCACGATCGTCGGCGTGAGCATCCCACTCGGGGCGGCCCTGGCGAGCATCCTCATCGTCGGCATCATGACCCTGATCGGCCGGGTGAAGCGGCAGGGCACCCAGGTGGCGTCCGGCATCCTGCTCACCGCGGGCTTCGCGCTCGGCGTGCTTCTGCAGGCCCTCAACCCGTCGCTGCCGGTGCAGGTCGACTCCTATTTGGTCGGGTCAATCCTCACCGTCACGACCGGTGACGTCTGGCTGGCCGTCGGCGTGCTCGGGGTGGCCGTGGCCGTGATGGTGCTGCTGGGCAAGGAGATCCTGTTCTCTACCTTCGACCCGAGCGGATTCCGCGCCGCCGGATTCCGGGAATGGCCGATCGAGCTGCTCACCCTCGCCCTGACCACCGCCACCGTGGTCACCGCAATGCCGGCCGTCGGGGCGATCCTCGCGATCGCGCTGATCGCGGCCCCGGCCGCCACCGCGCGCCTGGTCACGCGCACCGCCACCCAGATCCTGGTTCTCGCTCCAGTGCTGGGCGCGGCCGCCGGCCTGGTCGGAGTGCTCCTGTCCCGGGCGATCGACGTGGCCGCCGGGCCGGCGATCGCCCTCACCGCGGCCGTCTTCTTCCTGGTGGCCCTGGGCGGTCGCCGGCTGGTCCGGGCGCGGTTACGGTTGAAAGCATGAAGCGAAACACCTGGCAGCGCGAGGCCGTGCGCACCGCACTCAGCGACGCCGAGGGATTCGTCAGCGCCCAGGGTCTGCACGCCAGCCTGCACGCCACCGGTTCGCCCATCGGCCTGGCCACGGTGTACCGGGCCCTGGCCGACCTGGCCGGCGAGGGCGAGGCCGACTCGCTGCAGTCGCCCGATGGTGAGGCGCTCTACCGCGCCTGCAGCACGACCGACCACCACCACCACCTGATCTGCCGCAACTGCGGACTCACCGTCGAGATCGAAGCGGACGCCGTGGAAAACTGGGCCAAGAACGTGGCCGCCGAGCACGGCTTCAGCCAGGCCGCCCACGTGGTCGACGTGTTCGGTCTCTGCGCGGCCTGCTCCGCCGCATCCGTGGACTAGGCCCACCGCCGCCCGCCGGACTCGTCCTCGCCCCGAACGAATTCGACGGAGATTCTGCCCCCACAACCCGGTTTTGCCGGTTTTAGGGCCTGAATCGGCAAAATCTCCGTCGAATTGGTTCAGTTTGCGCTGGGGGAGAGCACCGCGTAATGTTGCATGCTGCTGCGCATATCTGTGCGTGCACTGCTGGTTCGCTCGCTTCCGCTTCGCGGAAGTGTAGTCATGCCAGCCGACAAGAGATCTTGGGAAGGGCATTCGCCCTTCGGTATTGGAGGAGAACCATGGCAGCTACTTGCCAGGTGACCGGAGCCGTTCCCGGCTTCGGACACAACATTTCGCACTCGCACCGACGCACCAAGCGTCGCTTCGACCCGAACGTTCAGACCAAGAAGTACTACGTACCGTCGCTTCGCCGCAACGTCACGCTGACCCTGTCCGTCAAGGGCATCAAGGTGATCGACGCTCGTGGCATTGAATCGGTCGTCAAGGACCTTCTCGCTCGTGGGGAGAAAATCTAATGGCCAAGCAGCATGACGTCCGCCCGATCATCAAGCTCCGTTCGACGGCTGGCACCGGTTACACCTACGTGACCAAGAAGAACCGTCGCAACGACCCCGACCGTCTCGTACTCAAGAAGTACGACCCCGTAGTGCGCAAGCACGTTGACTTCCGTGAGGAGCGCTAAAAATGGCGAAGAAGAGCATGATTGCCAAGAACAACCAGCGCAAGGTTATCGTCGAGCGCTACGCCGCGAAGCGCCTTGAGCTCAAGAAGGCCCTCGTCAACCCGGCCGGCACCGATGAGTCCCGTGAAGCTGCTCGCCTCGGCCTGCAGAAGCTTCCCCGCAACGCGTCGCCGGTTCGCCTGCGCAACCGCGACGCGGTCGACGGTCGTCCCCGTGGACACCTCAGCAAGTTCGGAATCTCGCGCGTGCGTTTCCGCGACATGGCTCACCGCGGCGAACTGCCCGGCATCACCAAGTCCAGCTGGTAACAACGCACCAAGCCGCTTAGCCGGTCATTCGGAACCTTGGTTCTGAAGCGAGAGGATGTCGACTCCGGTCGGCATCCTCTTTTTTCGCCCACAGCGAAAATGAAGCCGTTACGGCAGCCAAACCGGCTGGAAACGCCGCAAATCCGCGGAATTCCGCGGTTGTCTGCTAGATTCATCCCGGTCCAACCGGCCAAACGGAGTCGCTCCTCGGAGCGTCGCCCGCAATACGTGAATCCCTGTTTTTACAGACAAAGGTCCGAGGAGGACACTCAATGGCTGACAAGTCGCTGAACAAGACCGAGCTCGTTGCCAAGGTTGCCGCAGACTCTGGCCAGAGCCAGGCTGCAGTTGACAGCGTTCTGAACGCTTTCTTTGCAACTCTCGCCGACACCGTCGCGAACGACGGCAAGGTCACGATCCCGGGCTGGCTCGGAGTCGAGCGCACCGCTACCGCAGCGCGCACCGGCCGCAACCCGCAGACCGGCGAAGAGATCGCCATCGCCGCGGGCCACCGCGTCAAGCTGACCGCTGGTAGCAAGCTCAAGGCTGCCGCCAAGTAGGTCGCGAACCAAGAAAGCAGGGCGTCGCCTTCGGTCGGCGCCCTGCTTTCGTCTGTGACGTCACACGTCAGCGTGCCTCGTGGAGCGTGCGTCCACCGGGCACGGTTAGGCTGAGTCAGTGCCTCGTCTCGTGCGTATCTCCGGTCCGGCAGTGCTTCTGCTGGTCGCGACGCTGGCGACGCTCGTCGCGCTAGCCTACGGTGGCGGCGCTTCGGCGCAACTGCTGGCCGATCCGGGACCAGTCGTGCGGTGGGGTCTCCCGCTGGCCAAGCTCCTCGTCAACCTCAGCGCCGCCGGCACCATCGGCGCCCTCGTGCTCACCCTTTTCGCCCTGAGCCCTCGGGAACCCGAATACAACGCGGCCCTCGATTTCGCCGCCGGGTCCGCCGCCGTCTTCACCGTGGCATCCGCCCTCACCGGTTTCTTCACCTTCCTGCAGGTGACGACCATTCCGCTCAGCTTCGATGACCGGTTCAGCGCCACCGCCGGGCAGTTCTTCAGCGACATCGAGATCGGCCAGGCCTGGCTGATCACCACCCTGATCGCGGCCTTCGTCACCGTCTTGTGTTTCGCGGTGCGTTCACTGACCGGGCTCGTCTTCGTCACGGTCCTCGCCGTGGGTGCCCTGGTGCCGATTGCACTACAGGGGCACGCGGCCGGCGCCGAGGGGCACGACGTGGCCATCACCGCCCTGGGTCTGCACCTGGTCTTCGCCGCGGTCTGGCTGGGCGGGCTGCTGACCATCATCGTGCTGCGCAAGCAGTTGGCCGGCGGCCGCCTCGATCCGGTCATCGCGCGCTACTCCTCGCTCGCCCTCGTTTCCTTCATCGTCGTCGCTGCGTCCGGCTACGTCGGCGCCGAACTGCGGTTGGGTGCCTGGGACCGGCTGCTCTCGCCCTATGGCATCCTCGTTCTGGTCAAGGTCTTCGCCCTCACCGTGCTCGGCGTGTTCGGCGTGCTGCAACGCCGGTACGTGATCGGGCGGATGTTGCGGAGCACCCCCGCAGACGCCCAGACCCCCGCACCCCGCCGGAACGTCTGGTTTTGGTGGCTCATCGTCACGGAACTGGCGTTCATGGGGCTCGCCTCCGGGGCTGCCGCCGCCCTCGCCAAGACCGCGACGCCGGTCGAGCAGATCACGGCGACCGAGATTCCCACCTCGACGCCCGCCCAGATCCTGACCGGCGAGCTCCTGCCACCGCCGCTCACTTTCAGCCGCTACTTCACCGAGTGGAACTTCGACCTGGCCTGGGTGCTGTTCTGCGCGTTCGGCATCTTCTTCTACGTGGCCGGGGTGCGCCGCCTGGCCCGCCGCGGCGATAAGTGGCCCGTCTTCCGCACCGTGCTCTGGGTGACCGGCATGCTGATCCTGTTCTACATCACCAACGGCGGCGCGAACCTCTACGCGAAGTACCTCTTCTCCTCCCACATGCTCATGCACATGGCCCTGACCATGCTCGTGCCCGTCTTTCTGGTGCCCGGGGCGCCGGTCACTCTCGCCGCCCGGGCCATCCGCAAGCGGCAGGATGGCAGCCGCGGCGCCCGCGAGTGGATCCTGTTGGCCGTGCACTCGGCGTACGCGGGGTTCCTGGCCAATCCGCTGGTCGCAGCCGTGCTCTTCGCCGGTTCACTCTGGGTGTTCTATTACTCCTCGCTATTCAGCTGGGCGACGACCGACCACATCGGCCACGAGTGGATGATCGTGCACTTCCTGATCACCGGCTACCTGTTCGTGCAGTCGCTGATCGGCATCGACCCGGTGCCCTACCGCCTGCCCTACGCCGGCCGCTTGCTTCTTCTTCTGGGCACGATGGCCTTCCACGCCTTCTTCGGTGTCACCATGATGACGGGCACCGGGCTGCTCCTCGCCGACTGGTACGGGGCCATGGGGCGCGATTGGGGGCTCAGCGGCATCGAGGACCAGCAGATGGGCGGTGGCATCGCCTGGAGCGTCGGCGAGATCCCAACGATCGCCCTGGCCATTGCGGTGGCCATCCAATGGAGCCGCAGCGACGAGAAGGAAACCCGCCGCAAGGACCGAAACGCCGCCCGCACGGGCGACGCCGAACTGCTCCAGTACAACGCAGGCCTGGCCCGCCTCGCCGCGCACGACCGCTCGGAGTAGCAAGAAAGCGTTCAGCAGGGCAGCCGCCGCCGGTCAGCGCAGCTGGAGAGCGAGCGACCCGTCCGGGTTCACGGTCACGCTGATCGCGACCGCAAAGGCCACGTCCTCATCCCGCACCTCGACATCGCCGTCGAAAAGCGACTGCACCTCCACCACAATGTGCGCCTGCCCCTCGGTGTCGGGCATCTCGAAGGTGGAGTCGCCGGCCACGAGGGTGACTGGGGGATACTGGGCGATCGACCAGATCGGGTCGTCTCGCACCCGGTCGTTGATCTCGATGCCGAATGGGCAGTTCGTGGGCTGCAACACCTGTTGCGTGGTGCAATCGTCGAGGAAACGGTCCAGCTCGGCCTGGACCTGACCGATGAATTGGGCGTTGGGCTGGGCGTCGACCGTGACATCCGTCACCCCGGACGCGACGACCGGCACCGTCTGCGAGGCCGCGTCGAGCAGGGTGGAGGTGTGCTCGAACGAGTAGAGGGCTGGTGCGAAGGCCAGGTAGGCCGCCTGGTTCGAGAACATTTCCGGCGCGCCATCGGCGGCGTGCGCACGCGTGTCGAGGGTCAGCCTGTTCACCGAGAACGTGGCCTGCTGCAGCACGTTCACTCGCAGCACGGCCAGCGGGCTGGTGGTGAAGCGCCAGCTGTCGAAAACGCCGAAGAACGTGCCGGCGCTCTCCACCTGGAAGGTCATCGCCGCGGGTGTGCCGTTCAGCCGGAACTCGTAGTCGACCGTGTGCCGTCCGTCGGCCGACTCGTCGTCAGCGGTCAGACGGATGTCGGTGAGCTCCCCCAGCACGGAGTTCCGCAGCAGGGTGTCCGGCAGGTCCTTCGGCAGCGCGGCCGCTTCGAGCTCCGCAGCCGTGGGTTTGACCCCGGGAAGCAGCAGCGCACTGGCGGTGTCTTTGCGGGCCAGGGCGTCGAGATACTGCCCCACGAAGCTGCCGGCGCTGTAGAGGTCGCGGTTGAGCGACCCGATCGTCGCGACCAGGCCTGCGCCAAGGAGGGCGGCAACGATGACCACGGCCACGATGGCGCGCCGCTCGTTACGCCGGCGCCTGCCGTCCCGGTTGCTCACCCCCACATCCTACGGGGCCGGTTCTCCGCCAACCCGTAGACCGGGGCCGACTCGTGCAGCCGGGCCGGATACAGTGGTATGTCCCGTCCGCACCCCATCGAAAGCGCCCCCGTGTCTGAGATTCCGCTGTCGCGCGAGCAGGCCGAAGTGTTCGAGGCCATCGAGGGAACCCGTCAGAACGTGTTCGTGACCGGGCGCGCCGGCACCGGCAAGTCGACGCTGCTCAATCACCTCGCCTGGAACACGAGCAAGCAGATCGTGATTGCCGCTCCCACCGGGGTGGCGGCCTTGAACGTGGGCGGCCAGACCATCCACTCCCTGTTCCGCCTGCCGATCGGCGTGATCGCCGACAACGCGATCGACCAGTCCGACCAGGTACGCAAACTGCTCAACACGATCGACACGGTCGTCATCGACGAGGTGTCGATGGTCAACGCCGACCTGATGGATGCGATCGACCGCAGCCTGCGTCAGGCGCGGCAACGGCCGAACGACACGTTCGGCGGCGCGCAGATCGTGCTCTTCGGCGACCCGTACCAGCTGGCCCCGGTGCCGGGGGATTCCGACGAGCGTGCCTACTTCGCGGACACCTACCGGTCGATGTGGTTCTTCGACGCGAAGGTCTGGCAGGTCGCCGACCTGCGCATCTTCGAGCTCACCGAGGTGCACCGGCAGCGCGACGCCGACTTCAAACACATGCTTAACGCGGTGCGGCACGGGCAGGTCACGGCCGAGATCGGCGGCGCGCTCAACGCCGCGGGCGCCCGCACCCCGCCGAGGGAGGGCGTGATCACGCTGGCCACCCGCAACGATTCCGTGAACCGGATCAACGCATCCGCTCTCAAACGCCTCCCCGGCAAGGCGCTGACCGCCAAGGCCGACGTCACCGGCGACTTCGGCGGGCGCACATTCCCCGCCGATGAGGTGCTCGAGCTGAAGGTCGGGGCGCAGGTCATGTTTCTGCGCAACGACTCCAACCAGGACGGCGGCCCGCGCTGGGTGAACGGCAGCATCGGCACCGTCACTCGGGTCGATTCGACGGTGTACGTGGACATCGACGGCGAAACGCACGAGGTCGAACCGGCGGTGTGGGAGAAGTTCAAGTACACCTACAACCCGACCACGAAGAAGCTGCGCAAAGACGTCGTCGCCGAGTTCACGCAGTTCCCGTTGCGGCTGGCGTGGGCGGTCACCATCCACAAATCGCAGGGCGCCACCTATGAACGCGCGGTCGTCGACCTCGGCGCGCGCGTGTTCAGCCCCGGCCAGACCTATGTGGCCCTCAGTCGGCTGACCAGCCTGGACGGCCTTTATCTGACCCGTCCGCTGCGCCCGAGCGACATGATCGTGGACGAGAACGTGCAGCGGTTCATGCGCGGCCCGCGCGCTACCGAGACCCCCTGCCCGGTCACCCCCGCCGACTAGCCCCGTGTTTACCGCCGCGGCTGCCCTTCTCGCGGCTGCCTCTCCCGCCGCTGCCTACGCACCAATTCGACGGAGATTTTGCCGAAAACGGTGCAGAACAGCCCAAAACTAGAGTCTCTAGCCCAAAATCTCCGTCGAATTCGTTAGGGACGAGGGCGGCAGTAGGGGCAAGAGCGAGAGCCGGGGGGCCGCCGGCAGCAATACGGTGCGGCCGGACGGCGGCGTGGGTACACTCCGTCGTGCAGGGGCGCTCCTGTGTGGGCCGCGACGCGACGGGGGTCAGGCGATGAAGCTCGGACAGGCACCGATCAGCCAAGCCGCAGCCGGCCTTGTACCAGCCGGCTCCGCACCTCGTCACGCGAGCCCCCACACACGCCACCACCGCGTGCCGGCTCTCGTCGTGAGTGCCGCCCTCGTGCTGACGGCGTGCACCGCGGCGACGGATGCGTCCCCGGAGGCCCGCGCGCAGGCGGCGGCCCCGTTCTCGTCCGAGGTCACGTCCCGGCTGGATGACGTGCTCGCCGAGGCGAAGACCCTGTCCGGTTCCTCGGGGGCCATTGCCGGTGTCTGGGCGCCGTGGGCCGGCACCTGGGTCGCGTCGCCCGGGTCCGTCTCGAGGACGACACCGGGTGCCCTCACCCCGGAGATGCGATTCCGGATCGGCACCAACACGACGGCGCTGACCTGCACGGTGCTGCTCCGGCTCGTCGAGGAGGGGCGGGTGCGCTTGGAGGATCCGGTGTCCGACTACGTGCCCCGGGTGGTGGGGCTGGACAAAATCACCCTCGGGCAGCTTTGCCGCAACACGTCCGGCCTGGCCGATCACGCCTCCCTGATGGCTCCGCAGATTATGGCCAACCCCAGTCGCAAATGGTCGACACGTGAAGTCATCGCGAGCGGCACGGGCGCACCTCGGGTGGCGCTGCCCGGCGGAACCTGGTCCGCGTCGGATACCGGGGTCGTGCTGCTCGGTCTCGCCCTGCAGCAGGCAACCCGACGCGACTGGCCGTGGCTCTACCGGCACTACGTGTTCGAACCGCTGGGCATGACGAACACCAGCCTGCCATCGCCGGGCGAGCTTGCGATCCCGGGGCCGAGTCCCCGCGGCTATGCCGCGGCCCTTGATCCGGTCGGCAGGGCCCGCTGTGGGAGCGTGCTCGATGTAACGCAGCTGTCGCCCTCGGTGGGCGGAGTGGCGGCGGGGGCGGTCTCGAACCTCGACGACCTGAAGATCTGGGCGCAGGCGCTGGCCGCGGGGACCCTCCTGTCGAAAACATCGACGGATGCGCAGTGGGCGCCGGTTCTGCCGGGTGCCGGAGCCCTCTCCTGGCATCAACACGGCCTCGGGGTCGAGCGGTTCGGCCCGCTGCTCGGTCAGTCCGGGGAGATCCCCGGTTTCATTTCGGCGGCGATGGCCGACCCGGTCAGCGGACTCACGGTAGTGGTCTCCTTCAATAATTCGACCTCCGGCCGCGGGTTCGCCGAGGCGGTCGCCCGCCGACTTGCCGCGGTCGCCGGCGCTGCGCCCGCGTCCGGAGAGGTGCCGGCACCCCAGCTGAACCTGCCCTGGACCGAAAACCAAGTCGCCGGCGAAATCCGGGCTGTCGCCGTCTGCGGATCGCAGCAGCCGGACTAGAAGGGCTGCCGGGTCCAGCGAGACCCGGGAATTATCTTTGGCCCGCAGCCGGTCAGTGGTGGGAGTGCGGTGCGCCGGGCAGAACGGCGGGGCCCGAGTGACCGTGGGACCCGTGCGGGACCGCCTGAGTGCCGGCATCCGTCGCGGCCAGGGCCGGAGTGGTCAGGCCGGAAACCAGCAGGCCGCCGAGCGTCAGCGCGGCCAGGAAACGCCAGCCCTGCGGTGCGGGTCCGGTCGTTCCGGTCACCCCGGCAGGAGTGTCGGATACCGCCGTCCGGCATCTGGCACGCCGCCGAGTGAGGGCAAGGGAGACGGCCACGAACACGCCGAACGAGGTGGCGATGGTCATCGGGAAGACCGGCAGCACTGTGGCGTCGGCCGGCACCGCCGAGGTGCTGCGGAGCGCCACCATTGCAGCCCAAATGACGCCCGGGAGAAGGGCGGCGACGAGGGCCTGGTTCGGCCAAAGATGCCTTCCTCGCACGAGCGTCGCCACACCCCAGCAGAGCTCGGCGACGCCGAGCCCGACGAAGGTGACGGCGAGCAGGGCTGGAGCGCCGGCGCCCACGGCCAGGTGAATAATCCCTGCCCCGAGGGCGGCGAAAGCGATCCAGAGGCGCGTGATCTGCGTCATGGGATTCCTGTCCGCGGTGTGGGTGGCGCGCGTGGGCTAGACGGTGACCGTGCGCGGTACCGTCTTGTCGGCTGCGAGACCGGCTCCAAGCAGCACGATGGCGCTGGTCAGATGCAGGAAGTGGTCGGCCGTGTTGAGGGCGAGGATGTTGAGCGCGGTGTCGGCGATGAAGAAACCGACAATTCCGAGGAGCAGGTACACCGCACCGACCGTGGTGTTGACGGCCTTTGCGGCGGGGGCCGTGGCCAGGCCGGCGATCAACAGTGCTGCGCCGATCAGGAGGTGGGCCGTGTTGTGGAGAGGGTTGACCGCGAAGATGCCGAGAAGCAGGCCGCCATCGGTGGCGAAGAAGTCGACGCCGCCGGTCACGAAGAAACCGAGCACGCCGACCAGAACGTAGACGGCACCGAAAACAGTGGCAATGATGCGGTTGGGGGATGTACGCATGAGAAGACCTCCAGTAGATGTCACGGTGCATCCGTGCTCGACCATTGTTCGGAATCAACGACGGTTCGGTTTGGCCGGACACCGGTGCGTAGCCGTGACCACCGGATAGGATCACCGGATGGGAATCAGCGCGGATACAAAAGATTGGACCTGGGTGCTGGAGCGCCCCTGCCCGGAGTGCGGTTTCTCCGCCGCCGACGTCGATTTCGCGCACATTCCGCGGCTGGTGCGCGAGAACGCGGCCCGCTGGCAGCCGGTGCTGCAGCGAACGGATGTCGCGTCGCGCCCCGACGAGCAGACCTGGTCTGCCCTGGAATACGCGGCCCATGTTCGCGACGTGTTCCGCATCTTCGACGAGCGTCTCACCCTCATGCTCGCCGAGGACGACCCGGCTTTCCCGAACTGGGACCAGGACGCCACCGCGGTGATGGAGCGCTATAACGAGCAGGAGCCGGCGGTCGTGGCCCGCGAACTCGCCGAAGCCGCGGCATCCGTCGCCGGCTCTTTCGCCGCCGTTTCGCCCGCAGACCACGGCCGAACCGGTCGCCGCAGCGACGGTGCCCGGTTCACCGTCACCACGATGGGGCAATATTTTGTGCACGATCCGGTGCACCACCTGCACGACGTCGCCGGCGGCTGACGCCACCGGCACGCAGAATGCCGGCAATCGGACGCCAGCAGGCACGAATCAACAAAAAATAAGCGCGAACGAACCGGAGCACCCCCTAATAGTGCGCCCGTTCGTTCGCGCTTGTCGCGCTGCCGTGACTTAGGCCCGGCGGCGACGCCCCGTGAGTGCGCCGTAGATCACGAGAACGATGACGGAGCCGGCGATGGCGAGAAGCCAGGTCGAGATGTCGAAGAAGTTCTCCAGACCCGTGCCGAAGATGACCGAGCCGAGGAAACCACCGAGGAACGCGCCGAGCACGCCGAGGATGAGGGTGATGACCCAGCCGCCGCCCTGGTTGCCCGGCAGGATTGCCTTGGCGATTGCGCCGGCGATGAGTCCGAGAATAAGGAATCCGATGAAGCCCATAATTTGTCCTTGCGTCTCTCTGTTGTTTGCGAACTGATGAAGGTCAGTTCTGGTGAAGTGGGGAAAAGAGCCGGACTAGTCCGGGGTGTCTGCCTCGTCGACGTCCGCGACCGTGTCATCTGACGCCTGGTGCACGTCCTTGACGGTCACATCGACCGAGGTGACCTGCATGCCGACGATTGTCTCGATCGCCGTCTCGACCGCGTTGCGCACTGCGCCCGCGACCTTTTGCAGTTCGTGCGGGTACTCGACGACGATGGAGATCGCGATGGATGCCGCGGCGCCCTCGGTGGTGACGCTCACCCCGGGGGAGAGGTCGGCGACGCTGAGGGCTTCCCGGATGGCGCCGAGAGCCCGGGCCGCGCTTCCGCCGAGCGCGTGAACGCCCGGCACCTCGCGTGCGGCGATGCCGGCTACCTTCGCGACGACGCCATCGGCGATGACAGTCGTCCCTGGTCCGGTTGGGGGGACGGCTGGTCGTGCGGAGGTCGTCTGTTCAACGATGGCAAGCTCCAATCTGTCGCGGCGCGTGGCACGAGCCGGGCGACACTAGTATGACGTGGGTCGACGGGAATTCGTCACGCTAGCGCCGAAAGAAAGTTTTTGCGGGGCAGTCCCGAAGGTCGGTTCTCAGGCCGAAACCGCGAACTCGACGGTCGTCGTGTGGCTCTGGCCGGCGTCCAGACGTACCTGGTCCCGGCGTACGTTCGCGGTTTCCACGCAGACCATGCCGGGCCACTCGTCGTCGCCGAAGTCGCTCATCCGGGCGGCCTTGTCGGCCCAGGGGTTCCAGACCACGGTGCTGTCGGATCCGTCGGATTCGATCGTGACGGTGCGGCCGTCCGGGTCGGCGACGGTGGCGCTGCCGCGGCTGCCCAGATAGAGGCGGTCCGTCTCGGTGCCGAAGCCCAGGGGGTTGTTCTCCGCGGGCTCGGTCAGAGCGGTCAGCTGGTTCAGGAACGCGGTGCCCTGCAGCCCCGAGACCGTCGTGCCGCGCACATTGCTCACTCGCAGATAGGTGTGCAGCGCTTCTTCGTAGCTGAGCGCATCCGTCTCCCGGTTGGTCACTCGGAGGGCGAGGGTCAGGCGGGCGCCGACGGTGACCGTGTAGCGGGCCTCGAAACGGTGGGGCCAAGCCGAGGTGCGTGTGGCGGGAGTGTCGGTGAGGCTGAAGGTGAGCACGACGTCGTCGTCGGATTCGTGGGCGTCCACGAGCTCCCACTCGATCAGGCGGGCGAAACCGTGCGACGGCGCGGCCGGATCGAGCGCGTTCGCACCGAACCAGGGGAAGCAGATCGGCACGCCGCCGCGGATCGCGGCGGTGGCCTCGAACCGGCTCAGGTCGCTCAGGAAAAGCACCGGCCGGCCGCCGGCCGGGGTGAAGTCGGTGACGTGCGCGCCGTGCAGGTAGATCTCGGCGGAGCCGGCGCGACCGACCACTCTCACCACGGTGAGGCCACCGCGGCCCTCTCCGATTCGAACGGATGCGGGAAGAGACCTGGGTGCAGCGCTTACGGAGGACATGAGCCCATTTTCGCGCTTCCCGCGACCGAGCGCCTAATGCCGATCGACGCCTCGCTGTGCAGCGTCAGTGAAATCGCCTTCGACCGGAACCACTGGGCGCCATGGATGAGCAGGGGGAGTGACCACAGCGGCTGACGTGACTTCTCGAGTCGCGTCGGCCGCTGCGTCAGCCGGTCAGGTCCCCGCCCAGAGGCGGTCAATCGCGCAGGTACTGTTCCAGGCACGGCACCTTCAGCAGGGCCAGTGCGCGCTTCTCGATCTGGCGCACCCGTTCCCGGGTCACGCCCTGAACGACGGCGATCTGGTCCAGCGTCTGGGGCGCGCCCCCGTCGAGACCGAACCGGGACATCAGGATCGACCGCTCCCGCGGCGGCAGGGCACTCATGTAGAAAACGATGTCCGAAGCCCGCATGGTGAGCACGGCATGCTCCTCGGGCTGGGGGAGGTCGTCGTCGATGATCAGCTCGGAGATGTCGCCGAGACCATCGCCCACCGGCGACTGCAGGGACATCGGCTCGTTGTCATAGCGCAGCAGGCGCATCACATCGGCCGGCAGGATCTGCGAGGCCTCGGAGAGCTCCGCCACGGTGGGTTCGCGGTCGAGGGTGCTGGTGAGGTCTCGGCGGATGCGCTTGATCTTGTTGAGCTTCTCCGCGGTGTGCACGGGGATGCGGATCATGCGGGATTTGTCGGCCATGCCGCGGTGGATGGCTTGGCGGATCCACCAGGTGGCGTAGGTGGAGAATTTGTAGCCGGTCATGAAGTCGTATTTTTCGACGGCGCGGACGAGG
Organism: Cryobacterium sp. TMT2-17-1; assembly: GCF_004402765.1. Classification (NCBI taxonomy): domain Bacteria; kingdom Bacillati; phylum Actinomycetota; class Actinomycetes; order Micrococcales; family Microbacteriaceae; genus Cryobacterium; species Cryobacterium sp. TMT2-17-1. Next base: position 22,004 of record NZ_SOGC01000044.1, on the reverse strand, counting down.
CCGATGTTGCCGTCCTGCACGAGGTCCATGATGGGCATTCCGCGTCCGGAGTAGTGCTTGGCGATGCTGACCACCAGGCGCAGATTCGCTTCGATGAAGTGGTTCTTCGCGCGGCGGCCGTCATGGGCAAGCCAGGCCAGCTCGCGGAGGAGAGAGGGTTCAATTTCGCCCTGCTCGCTGCGTTGCTCGGCGAACAGGCCGACTTCGATGCGTCTGGCCAGGTCGACCTCGTCCTCGGCGGTGAGGAGCGAAACGCTGCCAATTTTTCTCAGGTAGTCGCCGAACGCGTCCGTCGCTGCACGGTTATACGTGGCAACGGATGATGCATGTGCGGTAATGGTCATGGGTTCCTCCAGTTCGGGCTGGAACATCAGTACATATCCTGGGCGGGACTGCGTCGAGGGCCTTGACTCGGCCGGGAAGAAACCGAATAATGCTCGAGAACTGAATCAACCGTGCAGGGCGACATAGGTGATCAGGACTCGCACCGTTGTGACAACCGCGTAGTCGCGCTCGGGGATGTCAACGCCTGTCGCCTCGTGGATCGTCTTTATCAGCCGCAAGAAGTCCAGCGAGTCGAGTTCCAGATCCTGGCGCAATCGCGCGCCCTCGTCGAGATCGTCGGTGTCGACATCCGGCGCCACCTGGCGGATGGCCGCATACACTGCCGCTCGGGCCTCCTGTTCGGTCTGTTCGGTCATAGCTCCTCCGGGTTCTGCAACAGTTCGTCGATCCGGGCGAGGAATCGCCCGCCGCGCGCCCGGCTCACCAGGTCCCGCAGCTGTTTCATCAGCACCTCCAGCGGCAGGGTGTCCGCGTCGTGCGGCGCGGGGGCAACCAGGCCACCCCGGCGCACTGCCACGGCTACGCTCAGGTGCACTGCGGCGCTCGGTTGGAAGGAACCCTCGGTGAAGAAGCCGTTGACCTCGGGGACGTCCCTGGCGGCCAGCGCGGAGGCCTTCAGGAGCAGGGCGGCCGGCACGAGCCGCTCAGCGATCGGGCGGGCGGAGTTGTACTGCTCCATCCAGGCCAGTGCCGCCCGCAAATCCCGGGTGGTGCTCAGGTAGTAGTGCGGGATGGTCTTCTTCGAGCGCGCCATCAGCGACCCGATGGCGCGGAGCAGGCCCGCGGCCCGCTCGGCGGCATCCGTTGGAGCGGCGGTTGGCCCGGCGGTTGGTGCGATCACTGGTGCGGCGGCCGGTTCTGCGACGGGTGGCGCGGTGGTGACGTTGCGCACGTCGGCCTCGGTGACGGCGCCCCCGGCGCCGGTGCCCGGCACGACTGCCAGGTCCACGCCGAGACTCTTGGCGACGCGCCGCACGAGCGGGGAGGACCGCACCCGGCGGACCGTCAGCGGGGTTACTGCCGGGGCAGACGGTTGTTCGGCAGGCGGCCGGTGCCGGGCAGGCGGTTGTTCGGCGGTCGACAGCGCGGCTGCGGCCTGCTCCACGTCGGCCCGGGTGAGGGCGCCGTGCTTCCCGGTTCCGTGCAACGCGTCGGTGTCGATGCCGAGCCGGTGTGCAAGCTGGCGCATAGGGGGAGACACGAAGCCCGGCACCGGGACCGCCCGGGCGAGCGCCGGGGCCGGCGCGGACGTGGTCGGCACCGTGGGCTCGACCTCGGCCGCCGGGGTCTGGGTGATCCGGGCGAGTGGTGCGCCGACCGGAACGGTCGTGCCGACCTCGACGAGCAGCTCGGCGACCACGCCCTCCTCGAACGACTCCACGTCGATGTCCGCCTTCTCGGTGTCGACGACGGCGACCATGTCGCCGCGATGCACGCAGTCGCCCGGCTTGACCAGCCACTCCACCACCCTGCCCTGCTCCATGTCCGCGCCGAGCGCCGGCATCCGGAACTCACCCACGGGTGCCCACCGCCTCCCGGGCGGCGGCGATGACGCGTGCGGTCGACGGCGGGGCGGCCTGCTCCAGGTGCCGGGCGTAGGGCAGCGGCACCTCGGCGCTGCAGACCCGGCCGACCGGAGAATCCAGGTCGAAGAAGGCTGTTTCGGTGATGCGTGCGCTGATCTCGGACGAGATGCTGCCGCTGCGCCAACCTTCGTCGATCACGACCGCGGTGTCGATGTCGACCGCGCCGGCGTCATCGTCGAGCTCGCCGGCAGTGTTGTAGAGCGAACCAGGCTCGAAGATCAGCACCGGGTCAGGGTCGTGCAGAGCGCTCCACAGCATCCCGCGGGCGTCGGCCAGGGACGACGGGGTGAGGATACGCAGGCCCGGGATGTGTGCGTACCAGCCCTCGAGGCCGTGCGAGTGTTGGGCGGCCAGCTGGCGCCCGGCGCCGGTGGTCATGCGGATCACCACGGGCACACTGAACTGCCCGCCCGACATGTAGGACAGGGTCGCCGCGTTGTTCATGATCTGGCCGAGGGCGAGCAGACTGGGGTTGACGGTCATGATCTCGACGATCGGGCGCATCCCGCCCAGGGCCGCGCCGATCCCGGCCTCCACGAACCCGGTTTCCGAAAGCGGGGTGTCCCGGATGCGTTCGGGCCTGAATTCCTCGAGCAGACCCAGGCTCACCGCGAAGCAGCCGCCGTAGGCCCCGACGTCTTCCCCCATTATGAACACCCGGTCATCGCGCGCCATCGCCTCCCGGATGGCCGCCCGCATGGCCTCGCGATAGGTGGTTTTCATCTCGGCATCCGTTTCATGATCGTTCCTGCTCGGTGACGTCTCTCTCGGTATACACGTGGCGGGTGAGGTTTTCGACCGGTTCCGCGGTGCCTGCCTCGGCGAAGTCGACGGCGGCCTGCACCTCGGTGTCCACGGATGCCTGCAGGTCGGCCCACATGCGCTCGGGGAGCTCGCCGGCGGCCTCCAGCGCGGCGCGCAGCAGGTCGATCGGGTCGCGCTCCAGCCACTGGGCCACCTCGGCCTTCTCGCGGTAGCGCTCAGGGTCGATCATCGAGTGCGCCCGGAAGCGGTACGTGCGGAGCTCGAGGAAGTGCGGTCCGGCGCCGGCTCTCACGGCGGCGACGGCGCGCCGAGTGGCTTCCTCGACGGCGCCCTCGCCGAAGAAGCAGGCGGTGACGCGGGAACGGCCCGCCATCTTGTCGGCCAGAGCCAGACCGATGGCGAGAGGAAGACCGCCGGCGACGATGGCGTTGCCCCCGAAGAACCGGGTGGCCGCGTCGAAAAGGTGCATGGACCCGCTGCGGCCCCGGCAGCATCCCTGTTCGAATCCGTACATCTCGGCCAGAATTACGCCGGCGGCGACCCCTCGCAGCAGCGCGTGGCCGTGTTCGCGGTTGGTCGCCACGACGGCGTCCTCCGGTTCGAGCGTCACCAGAACGCCGGCTGCCACCGCCTCTTCGCCGATGCAGACGTGCATGAACCCGCGGATCTATGCGGCGCTGTACAGCTCGGCGCACTTCTCCTCGAACCGCCGCACCCGCAGCATCTGGTGCAGCAGGCCGCGGGCGAAGCCGATAATGTCCAGCTGCAGGGCCTCGCTGGGCTCTCACCCTGTCTTTAGTTCCACGAAGGCCTTGACCACCTCGCCGCCAACCGGATCCGGGATGCCGATCACGCCGGCCTCCGCCACCGCCTCGTGCTCCATCAGCGAGCTCTCCATCTCGAAGGGCCCGATCAGGTGCCCGGACGACTTGATGACGTCGTCTCCGCGGCCGACAAACCAGTAGTACCCGTCGGAATCCCGCCGGGCGAGGTCGCCGGTGAGGTACTCGACGCCGACGAAAGTTTGTCGGTAACGTTCCTCCTCACCCAGATACCCGCGGAACATCGACGGCCAGCCGGGCCGCAGTGCCAGCTCGCCCAGGGCATCCAGTTCGGTCACCAGCACGACCAGCGCTGCCTCGACGCCGGGCAAAGGCCGCCCCATCGAGCCGGGGCGGATGGGCGTGGCCGCGTAGTTCGCGATCATGATCCCGCCGGTCTCGGTCTGCCACCAGTTGTCGTGCACAAGTTGCCCGAACGTCTCCTGGCCCCACACCACGACCTCCGGGTTGAGCGGCTCACCCACGCTGGCCACGAACCTCAGCGTGGACAGGTCGTGGCCGGCGGCCCGGTCTGAGCCGGCTTTCAGAAGCATTCGCAGGGCGGTCGGCGCCGTGTACCAGACGGTCACGCGCTGCTCGGTGAGCACCCGGAACCACCGGTCCGCGTCCAGCTCCTCCTCCTCGTCGACGATGGCGGTCACGCCGTGCACCAGCGGAGCGATGATGCCGTGGGAGGTGCCCGTGACCCAGTCGGGGTCGGCGATACACCAGTAGACATCACCGGGGTGCAGGTCGAGGGCGAACCGGCCGGTCGCGTCGTGCGCGGTCACGGCGTCGTGCACGTGGATGGCACCCTTCGGGGTGCTGGTGGTGCCGCTCGTGAAGTGCAGCAGAGCCATGTCCTAGCTCTGGGTGGCGGCGATCTCGATGTGGGGCGGGGTCTCCCGCAGCAGGGCCGCCAGATCGAGCGTGCCCGGGTCCGGATGGCCGTCGGCGTCGACCAGCAACACGTGTCGCGGGTCCGGCAGCTGGACCCGGATCGGCGCCACCTTCTTGCGGTACAGCGCCCGCGTTGTGACCAGGGCCCGGCCGCCGCCGAGCTGGAGCCGTCGGCGTACCGGCTCCGGCCCGAAGGCGGAGAACAGCGGGCAGAAGACGCTGGCATTCTTGAACGTGCCGAGCACCGCGACGTAGAGCGCGGGAACGCGGCCGAGGAGGGAGAAGACCCGGTCGCCCCGCCCGATGCCTAGGCCCCGCAGCACGCTGGCGAAGCGGCCGGTCTGCTCGGCGAGCTCTGCATAGCTCAGGGAGTGGGTCGTGCCGTCACCGCGCACGAAGCACAGGGCCTCGTGAGCGGCCCTGGCACCGGCGGCATGCCGGTCAACCGCCTCGTAGGCGATGTTGAGCCCCCGATCGCCGGGCAGCCCCGAAAGAGCGTGGCGGGCCTCGTCCCAGGTGAAGGCAGCGCAGGTCTCGTCATAGTTGACGAGGTTGGGCGGCACCGTGAGGGCGCGAACATTCTTGGGGATGGTGGGCCAGCGTGTCGAGGCTTCGGTTCCTGCCGTCATGCAGCCCATGAGACCCCCGTGGGCGCGTGGGGCGTAGGGTATCGCCATGGCCTCCTTTGAGCGGATTGTCGACGAGGGCGTTCTCATCGGGCTCTCCGCGGCGCGCATGGCCGTGAAGAACCACATCATCGTGGGGGCGCTGCGTGAGCACCGCGACTTCGCCGATGCCGATTACACCGCGGCCGTCCGCTCCGAATTGGTCCGGCTGGCGACGCAGAACGAGGAAGATGCCGAGCGTGTCGGCCGGCAGCGGAAAGTCCTGGGCCGGCAGCGGAGCGCATTCGAGATCACCGACGATGACAGGCTCCACGTGCGCCAGCTGGCCTTGCGACGGAGTGTGCACCTGAAGCTCGCCGGTGCCCTACGGGCCGTGGCCGCCGACGACGAGCAGGTCGCCGACCTGCTTAAGCGGGCCCGCACGGACGCCAGCGAGGAAATCGGCGCCGCGCTCGCCGCCCGGCTGGTCGAACAGGTTGTCGACCGCCGGGAGCCCGACTACGCGCAGCGGCGGGCGGAACGGGTGCGGGTTCTGGTGAACACCGATCTGGCGGCGCTGATGTCGAACCGTCGGGCAGGGCTGGATTCCGGACGCTGACGGTCCCCTTAGCGGGCGGTTCGGGGCTGGACCTTCTTCACCACGCTGGACTTCAGCCGCATTGAGCCGAATCCGTCCAGCTTGCAGTCGATGTCGTGGTCGCCCACGCCATCCAGCAGACGGATACCCCGCACCTTCGCGCTCACCGTGATGGCGGTCGCGCTGCCCTCATGCGTGGGTTAGGCCTGGCCGAGCCGACACATGTGGCCAACTCAGGACATCCGTCAGCCAAGTCCATCGGCCGCCACGGACCAGTGCGGAACCGGGGCGGATGTTCGGCCCGGCCGGACGGATCTCCTGAATTGGCCACAACGCGCGCCGGATAAGCGGCAGCGCGTGCGCGCTTCGCACCTCCATCAGCCTCGGCGGCCACAAACCAGTGCTCCCCGGCCGGGTTTAACCCACAGAAGCAGCAGGAGAGCCAAAATCTCCGTCGAATTGACTGGACGCCGGGCAGGGAGTCACCTGTGATGAGCAGCATTCACTCGGTGCGCTGAGCTGTGATCTTTCGAGAGCGACACAACCAACCGATTCGGATCGCTCGGCTACCGGTGCATTTCGGTCTTCTGGATCTGCCACTCGAGGTCGTCGGGGGACAGGTTGGCGTTCTTGAAGGCATCCGTCAGCGGCAGCTGCAAGCGCAGGTCGGTGCCGAGGCACAGGGCAGCGGTGCCGGAGCGCAGCTTGAAGTCGAGCACGTGGCCGCCGGCCGTGCGGTCGTCGGTCAGGAAATGCGTGTGGCAGCCGGGCACGCCGATCCCCTGCTCGTAGAGCGGGGTGCGGAAGCCAGCCACGACGCCCGAGACGTCGTGCAACTCAATGATCGCGTCCTCGTCGGTTGCCTCCACCATGGGGCGGTAGGGCTTCTCCTGCTTGACGACCGTGCGCATCCGGATCCACTCGAAGTCGCCGTCGATGCGCAGGGCGTACATGTAGTTCTGCGACGCCGTCAGCTTGTCGATGAACGTTGACGCCTCCGCGCGCACGATGTTCTTCGGCAATTGGCTCTCGATATGAGGCACGAAATTCGTGACGACGGCGTAGGGCGTGTGCGCGCCCAGGTCGGCCTTCGACACCCCGCCGTCGGCCCGCAGCTGGTAGCAGATGCCGTCGATGATCAGCATTTCACCGTCCAGTCCGTTGAACGTGCCGAGTCCGAAACTGCCGCGGCCGAGCAGGTCGCGCACGGTCATCTCGTCTTCGTAGACGCCGTCGAGTAGCGCGCTCATCAGGCTCGTCTGGAAAATTTCGTGTCGGGTGACAGTGAATTTGCTCATTGCAGCACATCGCTTTCCAGATCGGCCATCAGGTCATCTCTATTGTTGCGGTAGTCGACGTGCACGTCGATGATGCTCGGGCCGGGTTCGGCAAGGGCCTGCGCCAGGATGCCGGCGAAGTCGTCGAGGTGCGTTACCCGGTGGCCGTGGGCGCCGAATGATTCGGCATAGGCGACGGCGTCGTAATCGCCCAGCTGCACGCCGGAGGTGCGCCCGTATTTGCCCATCTGCTGGAACGCCACCATGTCGTAGGTGCCGTCGTTGAAAATGATGTGGGTGAACGTCGAGCCGAGCCGCACGGCCGTCTCCAGCTCCATGGCGGAGTAGAGAAAACCGCCGTCGCCCGACACGGACACGACTGGTGTGCCCGGGCGCACCAGGGTCGCGGCGATCGCCCAGGGCAGGGCCACGCCCAGGGTCTGCTGGCCGTTCGAGAACAGCAGGGTGCGCGGGTGGTAGGTGCGGAAGTGCCGGGCCATGTAGATGTAGTGGGAGCCCACGTCGCAGAGCACCGTCGTGTCATCCGGGAGCAGTTCGCGCATCATCAGGGTGAGGTCGGCCGGGTGCACGCCCTCGGACTCGTCCCGGCGACCGGTGGGCTGGTCGGCGTGCGCGAGGCGGGCGCGCTGCTCGGCTACCTCGGCCGCGGCGGCGACCGGCATCGACAGCCCGTTGATCTGGCGGGCGAGGGCGTCGAGGGTCTCGGCGACGTCGCCGCGCAGTTCGAGCGTGGGGCGGTAGTAGTCGTCGAGGTCGGCGGAGAGTTCGTCCAGGTGGATGATCACGCGCAGGTGGTCTTTGTTCCACTTCGACGGTTCGTACTCGACGAAGTCGTAGCCGACGGTCAGGATCACGTCGGCCTTGTGCAGAAGGATGTCCCCGGGCTGGTTGCGGAACAGGCCCACGCGTCCGAGGTAATGCTCTTCGAGCTCGTGCGAGATGACTCCCGCGGCCTGGAACGTCTCAACGACGGGCAGTCCGGCGACGCCCAGCAGGCGGTGCAGCGCCGCGACGGCCTGGTCCGAGCCGGACCGCGCGCCGGCAAGGATGACCGGGAACTGCGCATCCTTCAGCAGGGCGGCAGCGCGCTGCACGCTCTTGGAGGGTGCGGCGCCCAGCTGCGGCACCCAGTGCGGATGCGTCATCGACACGGTCGTCGAGTCCGTGAGCACGTCGTAGGGGAGAACAACCGCTGCGGCGCCCTTGGGCTCCTGGGTTGCCTCGCGGAACGCGTTCGCGATTGCTTCCGGCACGTTGTCGGCGACACTCACCTCGCCGGCGGACTTGGTCACGGCGGACAGCATGCCCACGGCATCCATTGTCTGGTGGGTACGCTTCAACCGGTCTGCGCGCGGAACCGCGCCGCAGAGGGCGACCACCGGGTCGCCTTCGGTCGTCGCCGTCAGCAGGCCCGTCGCGAGGTTGGAGGTGCCTGGGCCGCTCGTCACCAGGACGACGCCCGGCTGGCCGCTCAGACGCCCGACGGCCGCGGCCATGAAGGCCGCATTCTGCTCGTGACGCACCACGATCACCTCGGGTCCGTCGTCGATGAGAGCGTCATAGACCGGGTCGATCTTGGCGCCGGGAACGCCGAAGACCCACTGCACGCCGTATGCCTTCAGGCATTCCACCACGCGTTCGGCGGAGCGGGTGGACGGAGCGGGGGTGCCGGCGTCAGAGCGCACGAGCGTGGTCTCGGTTGTGTCGTCGTCGCTCTGGAGCGGTGAAGTAGTGGTCATTGTGATGCCTCCCGGATCGCCGTTCTGAATCGGCCTCCCCTCCATCGTCGCTGCACATTCAATAACAAGCAACGCCGAGTAGCGATGCAAACGATCTGAAAATGAGATGCTTAGGCCCATGGAATTGAGACAGCTCGAATTCTTCAGCGCCGTCGCCGGTGAGTTGAGCTTCACGCGCGCCGGGGACCGGCTCACCATCGCCCAGTCAGCCGTCTCGGCCGGCATTCGATCGCTCGAAAGCGAATTGGGCGTCGAACTGTTCGATCGCAGCCGCCGCCAGATCAGGCTCACTACGACTGGCGAACTGCTGCTTCCGAAGGTGCGCGACGCCCTCGACGCCGTGAACGAGGTGCGCGACGCCGCCCAGGACACCACCCGCGCCATCACCGGGTCCATCGTGATCGGGCTGATGACCTCGGTCACGCTCGTCAATGTGCCTCGGCTGCTCGGTCTCTTCCGCGCCGGCCATCCGGGCGTCGGCGTGCGGCTGCGCGCGGCCCGGCGGGGGTCGGCCGGGCTGGTCGACGAGCTCGTCTCGGGCGAACTCGACCTGGCCTTCCTCGCCCTCAGCGGCCCGGCGCCGACGGCGCTCTCAGCCGTGCCGATCGCTTCGTCGCCGATGGTGCTGGTGGTGCCGAAAGGCCACCGGCTCGCCTCCGCGTCGGCCGTGGGCCTGGGCGACCTCGTGCCGGAGGAGTTCATCGATCTGCCGCCCGGCTACGCCAGCCGTCAGATCGTGGACGATGCCTTCACCGCTGCCGGCCTCGAGCGGCGGGTGATGATCGAGGTCTCCGATATCGGAACGGCCGCCGAATACGTGACCAACGGCCTCGGAGTGGCCCTGTTGCCCGAATTCACCGCCCACGACGCGCTCGACGTGCACCGGCTTCCCGTGGCGAATCTGCCCGATTTCACGGTGTACCTGGCGGCCTCGCGCAAGCGGCGCGCGTCGGCTGCCGTGCGCGCGTTCGTGGAGCTCGCGCTCGTCGCCGACGAGGCGCGCGGCTGATGCGAGGCGGGGCCGACAGGGTGCGTCAGTTGCCCCCGCGCAGGGCGACGATCGGCTCGATATTCGACGCCTTCAGGGCGGGGTAGACCCCGGTGGCAAGGCCGACGACGGCCCCGAGCAGCGCCGACCCGGCTGCGAGCCAGGGGTCGACGACCGGCGCCCACTGCTGAATAGGCGACATGATCACCACCGCGAAGACCCCGAGTGCGGCTCCGATCAGGCCGCCGAGTAGGCCGATGACCACGGATTCGACCATGAACTGGCTCGAGATGTTGCGCTTGGTGGCGCCCAAGGCCCGGCGCAGCCCGATCTCGCCCACCCTTTCCATCACCGACAGCAGAGTGACGTTCGCGATCCCCAGTCCGCCCGCGACGAGTGCGAGCACGCCGAGAATCAGGGAGATGACGTTCACGTCGGCCTGCACGTTCTCGCGCAGGGCGGACCTAGCCGACGGGGCCTGTACCTCGAAGTTCTGCGCAGCGTTGGGGTCCAGGGCGAGCGGAGCCTGTTCCGCGACCACTTTGCCGGCGCCGAGAGCGATCCGGATCTGCAGTTCATCCGGGCCGGTCAGGCCGAAGTCGGCGCGCGCGGTGCCCATCGGCACGACCACCGCGTCGAGCAGGTCGGAGCGTCGCTCCATCCCATCGATGATGCCGATCACGGTATATGAGGAGTCGCCGATGAAGATGGAGGGCTGGCTGTCGACGCGGTTGATGCCCAGGCGATCAGCCGCGCGCGAACCGAGCACCGCCACCCGATCGGCCCTGGCATCGTGGCCGGTGTCGAAGTACCGGCCGGTCACGATGTTGCCGCGAACCGCGTCGAGCAGTCCGGGGAAGGTGGCCATCAGCGATGGGCCCAGGGTTGCCGGTTCCGACGGGTCGTTTACCGGCACCGCGGTAATGGTCACGGCATCGAGGGGCACCTCGCTGACGAGGCCGGCCAGCTCCACCCCGGCCAGGCGGCTGACCCGGTCCGGGGCATCCCAAGGCAGTCGCCCGGTCGCGCGCTCCGAGCCGTTCATCCCGTCGGTGCTCCCCGGCTCGATCACGACCTGGGTGGCCGCGACCGCGTCGAATTGGCGGGCGATCTGGCCGGCTGCCGTCTGGGCGAATCCGATTGTCACCACCAGGGAGGCGATTCTGATCGTGGTCCCGAGCGTGGTCATGATCAGGCGGGTGGGGCGCGCCCCGATGCCATAGCCCGCCTCGACGATGAGGTCCTGCACCGAGAACCGGTCGGCGCGGGTGATGGCCGGCGCGGCCCCGCGGTCACCGTCGCTTACCGGGGCCGGAGCGCTGGTCGCTCGACGGCGGTTCGGCATCCGCAATTTCATGTTGTTTCGCTCACGCGGCCGTCGGTGATGCTGATGGTGCGCCCGGCGCGATCCGCCACGGCCCGGTCGTGGGTGATGACGATGAGCGTGAGGCCGCCGGCGTTCAGCTCCTCTAACAGGTCCATGACCTCCCTGGAGGTGGAGGCGTCGAGGTTGCCGGTCGGCTCGTCGGCCAACAGCAGCTGGGGCGAGGCCACCACGGCCCGCGCGACCGCGACCCGCTGGCGCTCGCCGCCGAAGAGAGTGCCGGGCAGGAAGTCGATCCGGTGGTCCAGGTGCACCCGGTGCAGGGCGGCGCGGGCCCGTCATTCGCGGTCGGCGCGCGGAACTTTGCTGTAGATCGTGGCCAGCAGCACATTGTCGCACACCGAGCGGTGCGGCATGAGGTGGAAGGCCTGGAACACGAAGCCGATCTTGCCGCCCCGCAGCGCCGCGCGTTCCGCCTCGTCGGCCAGACCCGTGAGCGCTCCGTCGAGGTAGTACTCGCCGACGCTCGGTCGGTCGAGCAGGCCGAGGATGTTGAGCATGGTCGACTTGCCCGACCCGCTCGGCCCGACGATCGAGAGGTAGTCCTGCTTCTCTACCCGCAGGTTGATTGATGTGAGCGCCTGGACCTCGGGCGGGCCGGGGAAGGAGCGGGTGACGTCGATGAGCTCCACGACGGCCGGTCGGCTCATCGCCCGGCCACGACGAGGTCCCCTTCCTCGAGGGAACCGTCGACCGCCTGCACCTCGACGTAACCGTCAGCCGCGAGCCCGGCGCTCACCTCGACCAGCACGGTCTTTTTTCCGTATCCGGTCGACACCTCGACCCGGGATTCCCCGCCCGGGCCGGCGGTAAGCGCGGCCAACGGCACAGCGAGCACCTCCCCGTCGGTGGAGCTGACCGGGATGGTGACCCGCAGGTTGCTGCCCTGGATGCTCTGGAGCTGCCCGGGTGTGAGGTCGTCGAGCGTGAGCAGGATGGTGAAGCGTCCGCTCGCCGCATCCGTTCCCTCTTTAGCCTCGGCCACGGCGACGGATGTCACGGTGGCGCCGTGCTCGGAATCGTCCTGCATCGAGAGCACGGCGGCGTTGCCGACCTTCATGAGTTTGGCATCGCTCGCCGAGGCGGAGGCGTTGATCTGGATCGTGGCACCGGAGACGCGCATCACGGAGCCCGTGATCGAGGTGCCGCGGGATACGGTGACCTCGTCGACCCGGCGGGGGAGACCCGGCAGGTACAGGATTTCGCATGCCGGCAGATAGGTCATGGTGGCCTCGTTCGCCGTGGCGAGCGCGTCACGCGCGCTCGTCGCCTGCTGTTCGGCGGACCGCAGGGCGGATGTCTCGGCCGTGGTGTCGCGAGCCGCGAGCACCGAATCGAGCCGGGTTTTTGCGAGGGTGAGGGCGTCCGCGGCATCCGCGATCGCAGCGGGTTCGTCGCGCGTTTTCGCCGCGGCGAGGGCGCGCTCGCTGCCGGCAACGCCGGCCCGAACGAATTCGACCGAGTTTTTGCCCGAAACGGCCCGGAAACCCGAAAAAATGGTCCCATATACGAGAATCTCCGTCGAATTGGTGCGGCGACGGACCCGGCGCTCCGCCGCTGAGAAACAAAGTCCACGGGGGCTGTCGGATCGGAGCTATCGGGAGTCATGCAACCCAACGGGTTGGGACTCACTCAGCTAGCGGTCGAGCCCTGCCATGCGTTCCAGTGCGGCTCGCATGATCATCTGGGCCGGATCGCCGATCACGTGATTGTTCAGGTACAGGCTCTCCGCCCATGACAGGACTTCCGCTTTGGTGAGCCCCACGGCCGACCAGTCCACCCCTGCTTCCGCGCGCGCTGTCGGTTCCCCGGTCTTCGGGTTCAGCCACACCCGTGCGATCGGGATATCCGGATCTTCGTGCTCCGGATTCCAGAGGAGCGCGATCGGGTGGTCAGATCCGTCGAGGTGATCGTCGGCGATGTGGCCGGACCCGAGCCAGGGGAGCATCAGCTGCTCGCCCTCCAACTCCACGTCGATGATTTCGAGCGGGACCGGCCCGTAATCGCGGGAGTACACCGGCAGCCCCACATGGTGCCATTCGGCGGCCTCATCCGAGTCTTCCAGCAGATCCGGGAGGCGCGGTGCAACGTGCAGCACGAAGCCGGTCGCCCAGTCGACGAGGGCCTGGGTGTCGGCGGCCGGCCACGGACTGTCATCGCTCGAAGACCCGTCCGCGTTGTGGAAGTGGTACTCGACTCCTTCTTCCAGGATGTCCAGGTGGAACTCTCCGTCGTCGAAGCCGAGGAAGATGCCGGCGACCTGCTCCTCGTCGTCCCAGTCCGCGTCGAATTCCGGGTGCCGGAAACGCGGGGGCAGCGGGGGGATGTCCAGGGGCAGCACGCCGAGGTCGAGCACCACCCGCAGCACGGTGTTCGGCATACGCAGTGTCGGGTCGGTCATAGTCTCGACGATACCGGAGGCCGCCGACGTGGGGCAGCACAGAGCCGCATCACCGAGCCGCATCACAGGACCGGGAAATATGACAAGTGAGCGGATGACGGGAATCGAACCCGCGCTATCAGCTTGGGAAGCTGAAGTTCTACCATTGAACTACATCCGCATGTCCGTCGCGCAGGCAAGCCCGGAACGGAACCGTGCCAGCATATCAAGTCCGCGCCGTTAGGCTGGAACCGTGCTGCTCTCGGATCGCGAAATCAAGGCTGAAATCAACGCGGAACGAATCCGTCTGGAGCCGTACCAGGCCGACATGATCCAGCCGTCGAGTATCGACGTGCGACTCGACGGCTTCTTCCGCCTCTTCGACAACCACAAGTACCCCTATATCGATCCGGCCGAAGACCAGCCCGATCTGACCCGGTTGATCGAGACCGCCGCGGGAGAACCGTTCATCCTGCACCCCGGTGAGTTCGTGCTCGGGTCCACCTACGAGAAGGTCACCCTGCCCGACGACGTCGCCGCGCGGCTGGAGGGCAAGAGCTCGCTCGGCCGGCTCGGCCTGCTCACCCACTCGACCGCCGGCTTCATCGATCCCGGTTTCACCGGCCACGTGACGCTCGAGTTGAGCAACGTCGCCACCCTGCCGATCAAGCTGTGGCCCGGCATGAAGATCGGTCAGCTCTGCTTCTTCCGGCTGAGTTCGCCCGCCGAACGTCCCTACGGCTCAAGCGAATACAGCTCCCGCTACCAGGGCCAGCGCGGGCCGACCGCGTCGCGGTCGTTCCAGAACTTCCACTGCACGGATGTGCGGGAGGCCTCGATGGGATCGACCACCGGAGCCGAGTAGCCCGGTTCACACGCATGCAACACGCGCCCGGTAAAATCGGCCCATGACCACATCCGTGCCCAGCTTTGCCGAGGCGCTCGTCGCGCCGGGACCGACACCCGACTACCCGGGGCGGATGCGCCGCTTCGGCCAGCTGGTCGGCGCCTGGGCCGCCACCGGGTCCCGCCTCGACGAGACGACCGGCGAATGGACCGGGCGCGAATTCACCTGGATCGTCGACTTCGTGCTCGACGGGCGTGCGGTGCAAGACGTCGAGGTCGTCGTGAGCGACTCGCACCCGACCGGCTTCGAGACCGTCGCCACGGCCGTGCGAGTCTATGATTCCTACGCCGGCGTGTGGCGGGTCAGCTATTTCGCCCCGGCATCCGGCGAGTACTGCCACCTCGTGGCGACCCCCCACCGCAACGGCCTGCGCCAGGACGGCACGGGCACCGACGGCCGCCCGATCCGCTGGAACTTCGTCTCGATCACACCTGACGCCTACGCCTGGGAGGGCTGGGTCTCCAACGACGAGGGTTCCACCTGGGTGCTGGTCGAGCACAACGAGGCCACCCGCATCCGTTAGCCAATCTGGTCCTGGCGGGCCTTCACCGGAAGCAGGAGAAGCAGCCCCACGAGCAAAACCAACATAAGTCCGAGGATGCCCCAATAGGTTTCGCCGAAGATCGTCACCGTCAGGGCGAACATGGTCGGCGCCAGAAAGCTCACCGCGCGGCCCGTCGTGGCGTAGAGCCCGAAGACCTCACCCTCCCGGCCGGCCGGGATCAGGCGTGCCAGGAAGGTGCGGCTGGCCGACTGGGCCGGCCCGACGAAGAGCGTCAAGGCGAGGCCGGCGGTCCAGAACACGATCTGACCGCCGTCGTGCAGCAGGAATACGATGCTGCCGAACACGATCAGGCCGATCAGAGCGGTCACGATGATCGGCTTTGCGCCGACCCGGTCGTCAAGCGCGCCGGCGATGATGGTGGCCACGCCCGCCACGACATTGGCGGCGATAGCGAAGATGATCACCTCGCCGGGTGAGAATCCGAAGACGGATGCCGCGAGCACCCCGCCGAAGGTGAAAACCCCGGCCAGGCCGTCGCGGAAGATCGCGCTCGCGATCAGGAAGTACACCGTCTGGCGGCTGGTCTTCCAGAGCCGAATGATGTCCTGCCCGAGCACGACGTAGGAACGGAGGAAGCTCACCCGGGGCCGGCGCACCGCAACGGGAGAACGGTATTCGGGAACCGAGAACAGCACCGGCAGGGCGAACAGGCCGAACCAGGCGGCCGCGATGAGCATCGTGACCCGCACCGAGAGGCCGTTCTCGCTGGTCACCCCGAACAGACCCACGTCGGGGCTGATGAAACCGAAGTACACGATGAGCAGCAGCACGATGCCGCCGATGTAGCCCATGCCCCAACCGAAACCGCTGACCCTGCCGATGGTGCGCGCGGTCGAGACCTGGGACAACATGGCGTTGTAGTTGACGCTGGCGAACTCGAAGAAGACGTTGCCGGCGGCCACCAGAACGAGGCCGAGCAGCAGGAAGCTCGGTGACGCCTCCACGAAGAACATCGCCGCGGTGAGGCCCACCACGATGAACGTGTTGACGCCGAGCCACAGCTTGCGCCGCCCGGAGGTGTCCGAGCGCTGTCCGGTGATCGGGGCCAGCACCGCTACCAGCAAGCCGGCGATGGCGAGGGCCCAACCGAGCTGGGCGGAAATGACGTCTTTGTCGCCGAACGAGCTGCCCGTGATGTAGACGGTGAAGACGAAGGTGGTGACCACCGCATTAAACGCGGCAGAGCCCCAGTCCCAGAAGCTCCAGGCCACTACGCGGCGTCTGCTCGTTTTGTCTGGCAGCTCCCGGGCATCCGTGCTGCCCTGCTCCGCGATCCCGGTCATGCGCTGAGGCTAGTGGATGTGGGTGGCCGGAGACCATCGATTGCACGAAATCTCAAAGTTGAGTCGTTCACGCTCAACTCTCAGGTGCGTGGCTTGACTTTCGATTTGGGACACTGGCACACTTGAGCCAGCACCACTCAACTCTGTGAAATCGAGCTGAGAACATACTTTAAAGGAGAACGCACACATGGCCCGTGCAGTAGGCATCGACCTCGGAACCACCAACTCTGTGGTGGCCGTCCTCGAAGGTGGAGAACCCACCGTCATCGCAAACGCCGAAGGCTTCCGGACCACGCCGTCCGTCGTCGCCTTCACCAAAGACGGCGAGGTGCTGGTCGGCGAGACCGCCAAGCGCCAGGCCGTCACCAACGTCGACCGCACCATCGCGTCGGTCAAGCGCCACATGGGCACCGACTGGAATGTCGCCATCGACGACAAGAAGTTCACCCCGCAGGAAGTTTCGGCCCGCATCCTGGCCAAGCTCAAGCGCGATGCCGAGGCGTACCTGGGCGACAAGGTGACGGATGCCGTCATCACCGTTCCCGCGTACTTCAATGATGCCGAGCGGCAGGCCACCAAGGAGGCCGGCGAGATCTCCGGCCTTAACGTGCTGCGTATTATCAACGAGCCGACCGCGGCCGCACTCGCCTACGGCCTCGACCGTGGCAAAGAAGACGAGCTCATCCTGGTCTTCGACCTCGGCGGCGGAACCTTCGACGTCTCCCTCCTCGAGGTAGGCAAGGACGACGACTTCTCCACCATTCAGGTGCGGTCGACTGCCGGTGACAACCGCCTCGGCGGCGACGACTGGGATCAGCGCATCGTCGATCACCTGATCAAGAAGTTCAAGGAAACCACCGGCGTCGACGTCTCCAAGGACAAGATCGCCAAGCAGCGCCTCAAGGAAGCCGCCGAGCAGGCCAAGAAGGAACTCTCGAGCAGCATGTCGACGAGCATCCAGCTGCCGTACCTCTCCCTGACCGAGAATGGCCCGGCCAACCTCGACGAGACGCTCACCCGCGCCCAGTTCGAGAAGATGACCGAAGACCTGCTCGACCGCACGAAGAAGCCGTTTCAGGACGTCATCCGTGAAGCCGGGGTCAAGGTGGAAGATATCGCCCACGTCGTTCTCGTCGGTGGCTCCACCCGCATGCCCGCCGTGTACGAGCTCGTCAAGGCCGAGACCGGTGGCAAGGACCCGAACAAGGGCGTCAACCCGGACGAGGTCGTCGCCGTTGGCGCCGCACTGCAGGCCGGCGTGCTGAAGGGTGAGCGCAAAGATGTCCTGCTCATCGACGTCACCCCGCTGAGCCTCGGCATCGAGACCAAGGGCGGCATCATGACGCGCCTGATCGAGCGCAACACGGCCATCCCGACCAAGCGCAGCGAGACCTTCACCACAGCCGACGACAACCAGCCGTCCGTCGCGATCCAGGTCTTCCAAGGCGAGCGCGAGTTCACCCGCGACAACAAGAACCTCGGTACGTTCGAGCTGACCGGCATCGCGCCGGCCCCGCGCGGCATCCCGCAGGTTGAGGTTACCTTCGATCTCGACGCCAACGGCATCGTGCACGTGTCTGCCAAAGACAAGGGCACCGGCAAGGAACAGTCGATGACCATCACGGGCGGATCTTCGCTCGCGAAGGAAGACATCGAGCGCATGGTGCGCGAGGGCGAAGAGCACGCCGCCGAGGACAAGCGCCGTCGCGAGGCAGCCGAGACCCGCAACACGGCGGAGCAGCTCGCTTACTCGATCGAGAAGCTGATCAAGGAGAACGACGAGAAGCTGCCCGAGGACGTGAAGTCCGAGGTTCAGGCCGACGTCGACGCCCTCAAGGCCGCTCTCGTCGGCGACGACGATGCGGCCGTGAAGACGGCCTTCGACAAGCTCAACGAGAGCCAGGGCAAGCTCGGCGAGGCCATCTACAAGACCAGCCAGGCGGATGCCGCGGCCGGTGCCCCAACCGACTCCGAGCCGACCGCCGACGCGGCCGGCTCCGACGAAGACGTGGTTGACGCCGAGGTCGTCGACGACGAAGACGAGGCCAAGAAGTAATGGCAGACGACAACAAGCGTCCTGGCGACGAGCCGTTTGACGAGGGGGCATCCACTGAGGGTGCCCCCGGGACCGACGCCGAGGCGGAAGCCGAAGGTGTGAGTGTCGAGGACATCGACGAGGCGTCCGCCGAGGGTATCGAAGAGGACGAGCTGACGGTCCAAGACATCCTGGACGCCGCCACGCGGGAAGTCGACGAGCCCACGAGCGAGCACCTCGCCGACCTCAAGCGGGTCACCGCGGAGTACGCCAACTACCGTCGCCGCACCGAGGCCAACCGCGAGGTCGAGCGTGAGCGCGTCACCGTGGATGTCGTAAAGGGCCTGATTCCCGTGCTCGACGATCTCGACCGCGCTGAGAAGCACGGCGACCTGGTCGAAGACTCGGCGTTCAGCACGATCGCCGCGAAACTGCGGGGGAGCGTCGAGCGCCTGGGCGTGAAGTCCTTCGGCACGGTCGGCGAACCGTTCGATCCGACCATCCACGAGGCGATCTTCCAGCTGCCCACCGCGGGCATCGAGTCGGAGACCGTCGGTGACGTGATCGAGACCGGCTACTTCCTCGGCTCGTCGCTCCTGCGCGTGGCCAAGGTCGTCGTGCAGGTACCGAGCGATGGCTAGCCAGGACTGGTTCGATAAGGACTTTTACAAGGTCCTGGGTGTGTCAAAGGACGTCACCCCGGCCGAGCTGAAGAAGGCCTATCGCAAGCTCGCCCGCACGTATCACCCGGACTCCAATCCGGGCAACCCTGCGGCCGAGGCGACGTTCAAGGAGATCAGCGAGGCACACTCGGTGATCGGTGACCCTGCCCAACGCAAGGAATACGATGCTGTGCGCGCGATGGGCGGTGGGGCCCGCTTCACCGCCCCGCGCCCCGGTGGCGGGCAGGCCGGAGGCTTCGATGATGTCTTCGGAGGCATGTTCGGTGGGGGCGCGCGGCAACAACAGCCCGGCTACTCCTATGAGCAGGGCGGTTTCGACGACCTCCTCGGCGGCATGTTCGGCCGCGGTCAGGGTGGCGGCGGTTTCGGCACCTCGAGCGGCGGGTTCCGCGGCTACGGCGGGCCGACTCGCGGCCGCGACGTGATCGCGTCGACAACGGTCGACTTCATCACGGCCACGCACGGTGACCAGATCACCCTGCAAACGCAGGATGGCCGCGCCATCAAGGTGAAGATCCCGGCCGGGGTGGCCGACGGGCAGAAGATCAAGCTCCGCGGCCAGGGGCAGCACAGCCCTGACGGCGGCGAGTCCGGCGACATCGTACTCACGGTGAACGTGCGCAAGCACCCGGTCTTCGAACGCGATGGGCTGAACCTGCGGGTCTCCGTTCCGGTCACGTTCGTCGAGGCCGCGCTCGGCGCCACTATCGAGGTGCCGACGTTGGGCGGAGCGCCGGTCAAACTGCGCATCGCCCCGGGCACCCCGAGCGGGCGCGTGCTGCGCGTCAAGGGGCGTGGCGTCGTGACGCCCAAGGGCACCGGGGACCTGCTGGCGGAGGTTCAGGTTGCCGTTCCGTCTCATCTGTCGAAGGACGCCGAAGAGAAACTCGCGGCCTTCGCGGAAGCACTGCCGAAGGAGAATCCGCGCGACGAACTCCTCGCGAAGGCGAGAGACTGACGGTGGACGAGAACACCCGGGTTTTCGTAATCTCGATGGCCGCCGAGCTTGCGGGCATGCACCCGCAAACGCTGCGCCAATACGATCGCCTGGGGCTGGTGAGTCCCGACCGCACCCCCGGTCGGTCTCGCCGGTACTCGATGCGGGATGTGGCCAAGCTCCGCGAGATCGCGGAGCTCGGTGCCGAGGGTGTGAGCCTGGAAGGGATCCGTCGCATCATTGACCTCGAGGACCACGTGCGCACGCTCGAATCGCGGCTGCGCGAATTGGAGTCTGCGCTGGCCGATGAACTGCTCAACCGTCCGGGCCGCCGCGTCTTCGCGGCCGGCTCGGCCGGTGAGGTCATCTCGATGCGGGCCGGTACGCGCACGCGCCGGTCCAACCAGATCGTGATCTGGCGCCCCCTGGGTTCCCGCCCGATCGGCGACGAGAAGTAGCCGCACCTGCGGGCTAGCCTGAGGCAATGCCTGATTTTTCCTTTGACCGCCTGAGGCGTTTCCCCGACGTGGAAGCGGACAATCTCTTCGCCGTGGATGCGAGCGACCGCCTGATCCTCGACGAGGCGGCCGGCGTGCTGGCCGAGGCAGGATCCGGCGAGGTCGTGGTGATCGAGGACCGCTATGGCGCTCTCACCCTGGGCGCGGCCGCACTGGCCGGGGCCCGGGGAATCCGGGTGCACCAGGATGTCCTCTCTGGGGAGTTGGCCCTCACCCTGAATGCGGCCGACGCCGGACTCGCCGATTCCTACCGCTCCCTCATCCTGGGCGAAGAACTGCTGACGAACGCGCGGGTGGTACTGATCCAGCTGCCGCGCAGTCTGACGGCGCTCGATGAGTTCGCCGACGCCATCCGTCGTTTCGCGGCACCGGATGTGGTGGTGATCGCCGGCGGACGCATCAAGCACATGACGCCGACCATGAACGCGGTGCTCCGCCGGCACTTCGGCGAGCTGCAGGTCTCGTCGGCCCGGCAAAAGTCGCGGGTACTCAGGGCAGCGGCTCCGACTGCCTCCGCAACTCAGCCGACGGTGTCCACCTGGCCGAATTCTGTGGAGCACGCCGACCTGGGACTCACGATCTGCGCCCACGGGGCTGCGTTTGCCGGCGCGACCGTCGATATCGGAACGCGCTACCTGCTTGAGTTCCTTGATCGGATGAAAACGGATGCTCGGAGCGCCATCGACCTCGGCTGCGGCACCGGGGTGCTCGCCGCCACCCTCGCCCGACGCCGTCCCGCCCTGCGGGTGACCGCCACCGACCAGTCGGCCGCGGCCGTCGCCTCCGCGCGGGCCACCATGGTGGCCAATGCGCTCGCCGACCGGGTCACGGTCGTGCGGGATGACGCGCTCCAGAGCCAACCGGATGCCTCGGCCGAACTGATTGTGCTGAACCCGCCCTTTCACATCGGCTCGTCGGTCCATGCCGGCATAGCCCTGAAACTGTTCGAGGATGCCGGACGAGTGTTGCAGCCCGGTGGTGAACTGTGGAGTGTGTGGAACACCCACCTCGGTTATCGCCCCGCGCTGACGCGATTGGTCGGGCCGACACACCAGGTCGGTCGGAACGCCAAGTTCACCGTCACGGTCTCGACCGGACGCTGAGACGCGCCGGACCGCCGTGAGGCCCGCACCTGGGGGCTTCCGCCAGGGCGCCGGAGCCGACACGCCCGGGATGCGGGAGGGAGTTGCGCACCCCCAAAATTCACCGTAATGTCTCTCTAGTCACCCCACAGGTGCGGAAAGCCGCAGAGCTTCCCGGCCTCAAGTGGGACGAAGATTTAGTTTCTTCTCGAATATCCTCCCGACTAGGGAGTGTTCGGGTTTAAACCAAAATAATATCTCTCTTCGGCTGGTCGTCAGGTCGCGTATGTAGATGATTTCGAGTCGCTCTGGCGCACTCGGAATCGGCTGCTTTCCGTGATTTGACAGAGATTAGTCGGGTGGGTACGTTTTACAGGTTGCCTCGAAGCGACAGCCCCTGTGGGGTTTGAAGTCGAGTGCGTCCGATCCTTGAGAACTCAACAGCGTGCACAATGTCAAATGCCAAAAACCTCGGTCGTAGGGCTCCTTTCTAGGGGGTACCGCGGAAGAGATTCCTTTGGAAAACATTTAAACAACAAAGCAAGTCAGTAATGATTTGTTCTGTCAGTTTCAAACTTGCAGATT
>NZ_SOGC01000029.1:0-51412 GCF_004402765.1 Cryobacterium sp. TMT2-17-1 | reverse complement strand
CGGGCGCCAGCAGCCGGGCGGGCGGGCGCCGACCGGCCGGGCGCCGGCAGCCGGCCCGGCGCACGGCGGCATCCGGACCACGAGACGGCGGCACCATCCAGGCCCCCGGACGACCCCGTTCCTAGCCCTGTAGATAATATACGATCTGTGATACCGTTTCGAGATCGCACGATTCCAGCACCACACAGGGAAATACAAAGGGGTATTCCATGGCATTGACGACCGACCGAGCGAGCGCCGCGAAAGCGACCGCCGCGAAACGACACGAGGAACGCCGGGTCCTCGCCGGCACCATGGTGGGCACCACCATCGAGTGGTACGACTTCTTCATCTACGCGCAGGCCGCCGGCCTTGTGCTGGCCGGGCTGTACTTCGCCCCGCTCGCCAACGACAACGCCGGTCTGGCGCAGCTCGTGGCCTGGGCCTCCCTCGGCATCAGCTTCCTCTTCCGCCCGCTGGGCGCGGTCGTGGCCGGCCACCTCGGTGACCGCCTCGGCCGCAAGGCCATGCTCGTGCTGACGCTCGTCATCATGGGCGCGGCCACGGCACTGATCGGCCTCCTGCCGACCTTCGAGCAGATCGGCGTCTGGGCGCCGATCCTGCTGATCGTGCTGCGCATCCTGCAGGGCTTCTCGGCCGGCGGGGAATGGGGCGGTGCCGCCCTGATGTCGGTTGAGCACGCCCCGGTCAATAAGCGCGGATTCTTCGGCGCGTACCCGCAGATCGGCGTGCCGACCGGGCTCATCCTCGCCACCGGCGTCATGCTCCTGGTGACCAGCACGATGAGCGAGGAGGCCTTCCTCGCCTGGGGCTGGCGCATCCCGTTCCTCGTCTCGGTGCTGCTTATCGTGGTCGGCTTCATCATTCGCCGCTCGGTCGACGAGAGCCCCGTCTTCAAGGAGATGCAGGATCGCAAGAAGGAATCGGCCGCCCCCCTCCGCCAGCTCTTCCGCGGCCACTGGCGCCAGGTCATCCTGACCGCCCTGATCTTCATCGCCAACAACGCCGCCGGCTACCTGTTGATCGCGTTCTTCTCCTCCTACGCCACCAAGCCGGTCGAGGCCGGCGGCCTGGGCATGGAACGCTCCCCCGTGCTGCTGGCCAGCACCATCGCCGCCGCGTTCTGGCTCGCGTCGACGATGATCGGCGGCATCCTCTCCGACAAGATCGGGCGCATCCGCACGTTCCAGTTCGGCTACGCCTGGCTGTTCCTCTGGGCCATCCCGATGTTCCTGCTGATCGACACCGGCGAGATCCTCTGGTTCACGGTGGCGCTCGTCGTGCTGGCCAGCGGGCTCGGCTTCTCGTACGGTCCACAGGCGGCGCTTTACGCGGAGATGTTCCCGGCTCAGGTACGCTACTCGGGCGTGTCCATCGGCTACGCCATGGGTGCCATCCTCGGTGGGGCGTTCGCTCCCCTGATCGCGCAGCTGCTGCTGGACGAGACCGCCTGGTCACCGTCGATCGGCATCTACATCATGGTGCTGGCCACGATCTCCTTCGTCGCGGTCTCCGTGGTGAAGGAAACCCGTGGAGTCCCGCTCGGCATTTCCCAGCACGACTAGAAAGCCGCAAAACATGCCGAACTCGACCTCCGTGGGCGCCGCCGACGTCAGCGCAAGCAACAGCGCAAGCACCAGCGCGACCGGCAGCGCAAGCAACAGCGCGGGTATCAGCGTCACCGCCACCACCGATCTCGCCACACCGGGCAAGATCATTGCGGTGCACCTCAACTACCCGAGCCGGGCCGCCCAGCGCGGCCGCACGCCGGAGCAGCCGTCGTACTTCCTCAAGCCGGCGTCGTCGCGGAGTTCCAGCGGCACGCCGGTGGAACGGCCCGACGGATGCGAGCTGCTGGTGTTCGAGGGCGAGATCGCGCTGGTGATCGGGCGCCGCACCCGCGGCGTCTCGCCCGAGGAGGGCTGGGCGGCGGTCTCGCACGTGACCTGTGCCAACGACTTCGGCGTGTACGACCTGCGCTACGCCGACAAGGGCTCGAACCTGCGCTCGAAGGGCGCCGACGGCTTCACCCCCGTCGGGCCGACACTGCTGCCGGCGGCCGGCCTCGACCCGGCAGCGCTGCGCATCCGCACCTGGGTCAACGGCACGCTCGTACAGGAGGACACGACCGCCGACCTGCTCTTCGGGTTCGGCCGGCTCGTCGCCGACCTCTCGCAGCTGCTCACGCTCGAGCCCGGCGACCTGATCCTCACCGGCACGCCGGCCGGATCGTCGGTCGTCGTGCCCGGCGACATCGTCGAGGTCGAAGTGGATGCCCCAGGAGCCCCGGGCGCACCCCGCACCGGCCGCCTCGTCAGCCCGATTCGGCAGGGCACGGTGCCGTTCGGCGCGTTCGGGGCCGGCCCGCGGGTCGACGATCTGCAGCGCACCGAGGCGTGGGGTTCGGCGGAGGCGGCCGGGCTCGCACCGGCATCCGTCACCGCACCCACAGCGGAGCAGACGCCCCCGCCGTTCGCCCTCACCCCCGAGCTGAAGGCCCGGATCAACAGTGTGGGCACCGCCACCCTCAGCGCCCAGTTGCGCAAGCGCGGGCTCAACTCGGTGTCGATCGACGGCCTCGGCTCGACCCGGCCGGGCGCCCGTCTCGTCGGCCGGGCCCGCACACTCCGGTACATTCCGGCGCGGGAGGACCTGTTCGAGTCGCACGGCGGCGGCTACAACGCCCAGAAGCGCGCCTTCGACTCGCTCGGACAGGGCGACGTGCTCGTGATCGAGGCCCGCGGCGAGCGCGGCACGGGCACGGTCGGCGACATCCTCGCCCTGCGCGCCCAGATGCGCGGCGCGGCCGGCATCGTGACGGATGGCGGTGTGCGCGATCTCGCGGCCGTCACCGCCCTGGAGATCCCGACCTACCACGCCGGACCGCACCCTGCCGTGCTCGGACGCCGGCACGTGCCGTGGGACACGGACCTGACCGTGGCCTGCGGCGGGGCATCCGTGCAGCCCGGCGACGTGATCGTCGGGGACGCCGATGGGCTGATCGTGATCCCGCCGCACCTGGTTGAGGAGGTGGTCGCCGCAGCCATCGTGCAGGAGCGCGAAGAGACCTTCATCGCCGCCATGGTCACGGCCGGGCACGGCGTCGACGGGCTCTACCCGATGAACGCCGAGTGGAAGGCCCGGTATCGGGTCTGGCTGGAGGAACAGGCATGACGGCCTCGGTCTCGACAGGATCGACTGGATCGACAGGCTCGGCGGGCTCGACTGGCGTTGCGACTGGCTCGACCACCGGCGTCTCGACCACCGGCGCGGAGGCGTCGCTGAGCAAGGCGCAGCTCGCCCACCGGTGGATCCGGGCCCGCATCTCCGACGGCAGCTTCAGCCCGGGCTACCGCCTGGTGCTCGGGCAGATCGCCCGGGAGATCGGTGTCAGCACCGTGCCGGTGCGGGAGGCCATCCGCCTGCTGGAGGCAGAGGGTCTGGTCACGTTCGAGCGCAACGTCGGCGCCCAGGTGGCCATGCTCGACGTCACCGAGTACACCCACACGATGCAGACGCTGGCCCTCGTCGAGGGCTACGCCACCGCCCTGTCGGCGCCGCGGCTCGACCCGGAGACGCTGCTGCGCGCCCGGGAGATCAACGCGGAGATGGACGAGTGCCTGCACCACTTCGACCCGGTGCGTTTCACCAGCCTGAACCGCGAGTTCCACTCGGCCCTGTTCGAGGCCTGCAGCAATGCGCATATCCTCGACCTGGTGCAGCGGGGCTGGAGCCGGCTCGGTACCCTGCGCGAATCCACGTTCAGCTTCGTGCCCGGTCGGGCGCACGAGTCCGTCGCCGAGCACACCGCGCTACTCGACCTGATCGAGGACGGCGCCGATCCCCTGCAGATCGAACTGGCCGCGCGCGACCACCGGCTCGGCACCCTGAACGCCTTCCTCGCCCAGCAGCACGCCGCCCCCACCGCCTCCACCCCCTAACAGCCAATCCCGCAACTGTTCCCGTAACGGACGACTGTTGCCCGCACACCGGGAACATTCGTCCGATTCGGCAACAGTTGCGGACGCATCCGTTGCCCTCGAAAGGAAGAACAATGAAGTTCCGCACCGACCCGAGTCAGATCACAGGCTCTATCGCGCCCCTGATGAGCCCGTTCACGGCCGACGGCGCCGTCGACCACGCCGGCCTCACCAACCTCGTGAACTGGCAGCTCGCCTCCGGCACGCACGGGATCTCGCTCGGCGGCTCCACCGGCGAGCCGAGCTCGCAGACCATCATCGAACGTGCCAGCGCGATCCGCACCGTGGCCGCCGCGGTCGGCGACCGGGTGCCGTTCATGCCCGGCACCGGCTCGGCCAAGCTCGACGAGACCCTCGAGCTCACCGCCGCGGCCCGGGACGCCGGCGTCGACGCCGCCCTGATCATCACCCCCTACTACGCCCGCCCCACCCAGGAAGCCCTCTACGTCTGGTACAAGACCGTGGCCGAGGAGTTTCCGGACCTGCCGATCGTCGCCTACAACGTGCCCAGCCGCACCGCCGTGGACATCGCCCCGGAGACCATCGCCCGCCTCTACCGCGATTTCGACAATTTCGTCGGCGTCAAGGAGACCACCAAGGACTTCGAGCACTTCTCCCGGGTGCTGCAGCTCTGCGGCCCCGAACTGCTGGTCTGGAGCGGCATCGAACTGCTCTGCCTGCCTCTGCTGGCCCTCGGCGGCGTGGGATACATCAGCGCCACGAGCAACATCGCCCCGGTCGCGCACGTCGAGATGTACAACGCGTGGATGGCCGGCGACATCGAGACGGCCCGACGCATCCACTACGGCCTGCACCCACTCGTCGACCTGCTTTTCGTCGAGACGAACCCGGCCCCGGGCAAATGGGTGCTCGAGCAGCGCGGCCTGATCGAGAGCGGCTTCGTGCGCCCGCCGCTGATCACCCCGACGGATGCGGGCATCGCCAAAATGCAGGCGCTCCTGGCCGCCGGCGAGCAGTACCTCTCCCCCGTCGACGGCTTCACTGTCGCCGGCTTCACCCCGAAAGCAGCCTGAGCCATGACCGACACCACCATGACCGAGACCGCCGTGACCGACACCACCACCACGAGAACCCGCGCGCAGCACGTGCCCGAGAACCTGCCGTCCCGCATCCAGCACTTCATCGGCGGCCGGTTCGTCGACAGCGTCTCCGGCGCGACCTTCAACGTGCTCGACCCGGTGTCGAACCAGACCTACGCCACCGCCGCAGCCGGCCAGAAGGAAGACGTGGACCTCGCCGTCGCCGCCGCGACCGACGCCTTCGTGGCCGGGCCGTGGCCGAGGATGAAGCCGCGCGAACGCTCCCGCATCCTGAACAAGATCGCCGACGCCGTCGAGGCCCAGGATGCCCGCCTCGCCGAACTCGAGACGTTCGACACCGGCCTGCCGATCACCCAGGCCCTCGGCCAGGCCAAGCGGGCAGCCGAGAACTTCCGCTTCTTCGCCGACCTGATCGTGGCGCAGACCGACGACACCTACCAGGTGCCAGGCAGCCAGATCAACTACGTCTTCCGCAAACCGGTCGGCGTGGCCGGGCTGATCACCCCGTGGAACACCCCGTTCATGCTGGAGAGCTGGAAGCTCGCCCCCGCACTGGCCGCCGGCTGCACGGTCGTGCTCAAGCCGGCCGAGTTCACGCCGCTGTCGGCGAGCCTGTGGGCGGAGATCTTCCGCTCCGCCGGGCTGCCCGACGGGGTCTTCAACCTGGTCAACGGGCTGGGTGAGGAGGCCGGGGACGCGCTGGTCAAGCATCCGGATGTCCCCCTCATCTCGTTCACGGGCGAGACCACCACGGGTCAGACCATCTACCGCAACTGCGCCGCGAACCTCAAGGGCATGTCGATGGAGCTCGGCGGCAAGTCCCCCGCCGTGGTCTTCGCCGACGCCGACCTCGAGGCCGCGCTCGACTCGACCCTGTTCGGGGTGTTCTCGCTCAACGGCGAGCGCTGCACCGCCAGCAGCCGCATCCTGGTGGAACGCCCGATCTACGACGACTTCTGCGCCCGCTATGCGGCCCGGGCACAGAACATCGTCGTCGGCGACCCACACGACCCTGCCACCGAGGTCGGCGCGCTCGTGCACCCCGAGCACTACGCCAAGGTGATGAGCTACGTCGAGATCGGCAAGAGCGAGGGCCGCCTGCTCGCCGGCGGCGGCCGCCCCCAGAACCTGCCAGAGGGCAACTACGTGTCCCCGACCGTGTTCGCGGATGTCGCCCCGACGGCCCGCATCTTCCAGGAGGAGATCTTCGGACCGGTCGTGGCGATCACGCCGTTCGACACCGACGAAGAAGCCCTCGAGCTGGCCAACGGCGTCAAGTATGGCCTGGCCGCATACATCTGGACCAGCAACCTCACCCGGGCGCACACCTTCGCGCAGTCGATCGAGGCGGGCATGGTCTGGCTCAACTCACACAACGTGCGGGACCTGCGCACCCCGTTCGGAGGGGTCAAGGCCTCGGGCCTCGGCCACGAGGGCGGCTACCGCTCGATCGACTTCTACACCGAGCAGCAGGCCGTGCACGTTTCCCTCGGGCCTGTGCACACCGCCCGCTTCGGCGCCCACTGATCTCGGGTCCCCGGTCCCGGGTCCCGACACGCTCGACCACCGACACGCTCGACCACCGCGACATCTCAATGAGGAGGATTCCATGACCACCACCCCCATCCCCACGCCGACCGCGACCCCGCCGGACATCCTGCGCTGCGCCTACATGGACATCGTCGTCACCGACCTGGCCCGCTCGCGCGCGTTCTACGTCGACGTGCTCGGCCTCGTCGTGACCGAGGAGAGCGACACCGAGATCTACCTGCGCAGCTTCGAGGAGTTCATCCACCACAACCTGGTGCTGCGCCAGGGCCCGGTCGCCGCAGTCGCCGCGATGGCCTTCCGGGTGCGCGCCCCCGAAGACGTGGGTCTGGCCGAGGCCTGGTATCAGGAGCTCGGCTGCCGCACCGAACGCCGCATCAACGGGTTCGTGAAGGGTGTCGGTGACTCCGTGCGCGTCGAAGACCCGCTCGGCTTCCCCTACGAGTTCTTCTACTCGGTCGACCACGTCGAACGCCTGGCCTGGCGCTACGACCTGCAGGGTCCCGGCGCCCTCGTGCGCCTGGACCACTTCAACCAGGTCACCCCCGACGTGGGACTCGGCCGCGGCT
This sequence comes from Cryobacterium sp. TMT2-17-1, assembly GCF_004402765.1. Lineage (NCBI taxonomy): Bacteria > Bacillati > Actinomycetota > Actinomycetes > Micrococcales > Microbacteriaceae > Cryobacterium > Cryobacterium sp. TMT2-17-1. Next base: position 44,254 of record NZ_SOGC01000029.1, on the reverse strand, counting down.
ACCTCGAGGACCTCGGCTTCCGCGTCACCGAGGACATCCAGGACGAAGACGGCGTCACCTACGCGGCCTGGATGCGCCGCAAGGACACCGTGCACGACACCGCCCTGACCGGCGGCGACGGCCCGCGGATGCACCACATCGCCTTCTCCACGCACGAGAAGCACAACATCATCTACATCTGCGACAAGCTCGGCGCCCTGCGGATGTCGGACGTCATCGAGCGCGGCCCCGGCCGCCACGGCGTCTCGAACGCGTTCTACCTCTACCTGCGCGACCCCGACGGCCACCGGGTCGAGATCTACACCCAGGACTACTACACCGGCGACCCCGACAACCCCGTCGTCACCTGGGACGTGCACGACAACCAGCGCCGCGACTGGTGGGGCAACGCGGTCGTGCCGAGCTGGTACACGGATGCCTCACTGGTGCTCGATCTGGACGGCAACCCCCAGCCGGTCATGGCCCGCACCGAGTCCAGCGAGATGGCCGTCACGGTCGGCGCCGACGGGTTCTCGTACACCCGCAAGAACGACGTGGAGCACGGCTTCAAGCTCGGCAATACGCTCTGACACTCACGTGCGGGTGGTGTCAGGCCGTACGCAGTTCCCCGCGCAGGATCGACTCGCCGGAGTGCTGCGGGTCGCCGTCGTCGGGTTCCGCGGAGACGTCGACCAGCGGGTACTGCGACAGGTCGACGCCGTCGGGGATGGCGAAGCGCCCGGACTCACCGTCGAGCAGTCCGATGCTGATCAGCCCGGACGCATCCGCCTTGATCAGCCACACCTCGCGCAAATCGGTGTCGGCGCTCACCCCGGTGACGTCGAGCACGACCTCCCGGTGGCCGTCGGCCGTCTTCGCGACGTAGGCGCTGCCGGCGGCGTCCCAGCCGGGGTACGGGTCCAGCTGGGCCTCGGCGAGTAGCACCGGCGCGGGTTCCTGCTGCTGTGCGGACTGCCACCAGATGCCGCCGCCGAGGCCGCCGAGCAGCCCGGCGATGCCGGCGGCCACGGCCATCGGCATCCAGTTGCGGCGTCGTGGGAGGGGGCGCAGGGCGGAGCCGATGTCGGTGACCGTGGCGGACGGGGTCTCGACAGGCTCGACCACCGGTGCAGGGGTCTCGACAGGCTCGACCGCTGCAGGGGACTGGTCCGCTGCCTCGTAGCCGCTGCGCCCAGGGGTGGCGGCCACGGCGTCGGACAGGCCGAGGGCGGCGTGGATACCGGCCCAGACTCGATCGCCGGGCTCCACGAGTTGCACGCTGCGCGCGGACCGGCCGACGTGGGCGGTGTGCTGCAGGGCGATGAGTTCCAGGGAGCACTCGGGGCATTCCGATAGGTGCTGGCGTTCGGGTTCGGTGAGGTCGAACTCTGTCATTGCGATGAGAGCGAGGTTTTCCCGGTCAATGTGTGTCATCGTTCGCCTCCAATCTGGTGCGCAGTCTCGAAAGACTTCGGCGGATGTGACTCTTAACGGTGCCGAGCGGCAGTCCGAGGTTATCGGCGATTTGGGTGTGCGTGAGATCGTCGTAGAAGGCCAGCTGCATCACCTGCTGCGGAACGGGTCCGAGCCGGCGAAGTTCGTCGCTCATCAGCACACGATCCGCGATGTCGGCGGATTCGTCGGTCTGGCTGAGCGCGGTGTCGACGAGGACAGCCTCCTCGACCCGCCGCCGTCGTGAGCGGGCCTCGTGGGCATCCGCGACGGTGTGCCGAGTGATCCCGACGAGCCAGGCCGGCAGAGGCGACCGCGACGCATCAAATCCGTCCCGCCCGCGCCAGGCGGCGATGAAGACCTTCTGGGTGACGTCTTCGGCTTCGCCGGGATCGCCGAGCGAACGAACGGCGATCGTGTAGACGAGGGATGACCAGCGGGCGTAGGCCTCGGCGAGCGCACGTTCGTCTCCCGCCCGAAACGCGAGAACGAGCTGGGCGTGGTCGTCTTCGTCGGTGAGTGCCGTCACGTCGTATCGGTTTCCCCCGGTTGGTGAGCGCATCGGGAGGTCGTACATGTCAGACTCCGCCGGAGAGCAAGCCTCGACCACCGTGATGACCAGCATAGCCACCCCTCTGCGTCATGGTGCCTGGGTCATGCGATTGGACTCGCCGAGACGATTACGTTGGACAGATAGGTGCGGGCGTCGTAGTCGAATTCGCCGCCGCAGGTCACAAGGGTGAGCCGGTTGGGACCGGACCGGTCGAAGATCGAGTCCCAAGGCACATCCTGTTTGGCCACGGTTTGAACGGATTCCACGGAATAGCGACGCTCCTGACCGTCGTCGGTGGTCACCACGATCTCGGTGCCCGCACGCGCCGAGGCGAGCTGGGCGAACGGTCCGATGTCGTAAATCAGGGAGTCGACGTGGGCGGCGATCACGGTCGCGCCGGTGGTGCTGGCCGGTGACGGTCCAAAGCGATACCAGGCGGCGAGCGAGGGGTCTTTTGGCAGCTCCATCGCCCCGTCGTCGGCCAGACCGACGGACTCGATGGCCATGTCGATTCCGAGGGAGTCGACTCGGATGGTCTGGGGCGGCCGGGCCTGCGGGGTCTGGTTCTGATCCAGCGAGGAACTGACGGTCGGCACGTCGACCTCGGCGACGGGCAGCGGGGCCGACGGCGTCGGAGTCGGCGCTGCGTTCGTCGGGGAAACGTAGGCCGTGGGCGATGATGTGCTCGGGGCGCTGCTGCAGCCCGTGAGCAGGGCAAGAGCCACAGCGAGCACTGTGAAAGTGCCCGCTGTGGCTCTCATTGTGGATCTCCCTTTCTACTGGCGTGACTAGCGGCGAGCCGCGGACAGGCGACGCATACCGACGACGGCGGCGGCGACCAGACCCATCAGCGCGGCGGCGAAGCCACCGACCATGAGCCCCGTGGAGTCGTCCGCCTGGTTGGTGGCGACGAGACCGGCCTCACCGGCGGGGATGCTGTCCGGGTTGGAGTGAAGCCCGTCGATGGTCTGAACGGCCAGGGCCAGGTTCTTGTCGGTCAGGCTGCCCCACGCGTAGACGATCGTGTTCGTGCCCTCTGCGACGTTGACGTCTGCCGGGCCGATCACCGGGTCAGTCGTTCCGGTTGCGGCGACGGCGGCCGAGATGGTGCCGGCCGGCAACGTGAGCACGGATTCCTTCGGGTTCACCAGGGCGGTGATCGCGACGGCTCCGTTGGCGAGAACATCGACCGCGGGGGCTGCTGCCACGTGGCGAACCGTCAGGCGGCCCTCTCCGGCGGCGAGCTGCGAGATGTCGTTGGTGAACAGCGACGCCGTGGGCTTGCCGGCCTCGTCGAGGTGCGCGGCGGCGGTGTAGTTCTTGCCGGCTTCGAGCGGGAGGTCGACCGGGCCGATGGCAGGTGCGCTGGCATCCGCTGCGTCCGACGCGGTGATGGCCACCTTGTAGGTGCCGGGTGCGAGGTCGAGCGGACCGGCGAGGTCGCCCGGCTTGAAGTCGTCCAGGGTCAGCTTGTCGTTCACGTAGACGTCGACGGTGAGGCCGGGAACTCCGTGGAACACGGACAGCTTCGCGACGTCTTCGGCTGCCTGTGCCGGAGCGAGACCGCCGAGGGCGACGAGAGCACCGAGAGCGCTGGCCGTCATTCCGATCTTGAGGGACTTGTGCATCGTTTCCTCCTGCGTAATGGATCTGTGAGTGGGGCACTCTGAAGAGATTCTTGAAACCTCTTTAACCCCTACTTCTCTCGCACGTCCCCAAACGGATGCACATGCATGGAAATCTCTGTAAAACTTTTTTTGCGGGCTGCAGGTCGCGCGCGATTTCATCGGCTCGCCGCGGCGCGATGCAGGGAGATGTCCCGGCGGAAGACCAGCATCACCACCACCAGCGACACGGCCGAGAACGCGGCCCCGCCCGCGAACATCGCCGGGTAGCCGAGCCACGGCTCGAGCAGGGACAGCGCCAACGGCACGAAGAACCCCAGGTAGGTGATGCCGTAGTAGATCGCGGTCAGCCGGGCGAGGTGGTCGGGCGGCGCGATCCGCTGCACCTCCTGCAGCCCCGACACCATCAGCAGGCCGTACGCGGCGCCGAGCAGGGCCGCCGCCGGCAAAATCAGCCAGAGCACGGGTGGGCTCACGGCGACGGATGCGAGCAGCAGCGACCCGACGGTCAGCATCAGCGCGAACATGATTCCTCGGGCATTGTGCCCGGCGGTGATGCGGTGGCTGAAGAGCTGCAGCGACGCCCCCGCGACGAGAGCCACCACGCAGAGCAGGGCCGCGAATGCCACCGGCGCGGACGGGATCTCGGTCGCGGCGAGCGCCGGCAGAATGGCGTAGGCGGTCGTGGCCGTTCCGAACACCCACGGCGCCACCGGCACGATCAGGAGCAGGAACCGCGGGTACGGGGAGCTTGCCGGGTGGACGGCCGGCAGGGCCCCGGCCGCGATGCCCCGCCCCTGGGACTCCGGGGTGCAAAACAGCAGAAGGCCGAAGAGCACGGCGATGACGGTGTGCGCCGCGTACGGCAGCACGCCGGGGAACGGCGCCCACTGGGCCAGCGCTCCGGAGCTCGCCGCGCCGAGTGCGAAACCGAGGGACAGCGCGATGGTCGCCCGTCGTGCCCCCGAGGAACGGTCGGCCCCGAAGTCGAACGGTCTCGCGGAGAGTTCCTTCACCCAGCTGGTGCCCACGGCCATGGCCAGGCCGAGGGCGACGCCGGAGAGGATGCGGCCGGCCAGCAGCATGGGCACATTTCCCGCGGACAGGGCCAGCAGCACGCTCCCCGCGATCGCGACCCAGGGCGCGGGCAGCATCAGCGGTCGGCGGCCGAACCGGTCCGACAGCGGGCCGGCGATCAGTAGCGCCGGGATGATGCCGAGTACGTAGGCCCCGAGCAGCAGGTTCGCCAGCTGGTTGGAGAACCCGTCCGCCTGTCGGTACATCACCAGCAGTGGGGTGAATTCGTTGCCGCCCCAGGCGACGGCGAAGATCGCGGCGGCCGGCGCGAGCCAGTACTTCCTGCCCCGGGCGCCGGTGAACGAGCCGGATCCGGTGGTCGAGCCTGTCGAAACCGAACCCATCGCATCCTGGATGTCGGTTGTCATGACGGTCCCCCGGTCGGCATTCGGCGGCCTCGGCAGCGAGGCCCGCACGCCCCCAGCCTAGGGGAGGCGCCGGGGCTCACTCCCCCCAGCCGGCGGCGAACCAATTCGACGGAGATTTTGCAATATGTGCGGGTTTTCGGAGTGTTGGACGCGGTTATGGGCACAATCTCCGTCGAATTCGTCAGGGTCAGGGCCAGGGCCAGCCGAGCTCGCGCGTGTGGCCAACTCAGGACATCCGTCGCCCGGTGGCCCGGCCGCCCCGGACCAGTGCGGAACCAGCGCGGATGTCCGGGCCGGCCCGGACGGATCTCCTGAGTTAGCCCCAACACCGGCCGGTTGCCCAGCAGCGCCAGCCGGATGCGCAGCATCTCTTGTGCGGTTCGGGCAGCCCCCACGCGCTCCGCCCCACAGCGCGAACGAATTCGACGGAGATTTTGCGATATGTGCGGGTTTCTGAAGGTGTTTAGGGCGATGCGGACAAAATCTCCGTCGAATTCGTTAGGGGCGTGAGAGGCGAGCGAGTGCCCGGACTCAGGGCGCTCAGGGCGCTCAGGCCAGGAACTGCAGTGCGGCGCGCTTGAACTCGCGGGAGGTGAGCGTGTTCACGTGGTCCCGGCCCGCCAGTTCGAGGTAGTCGGCACCGCGCGCGCGGGCAAGTTCGGCGACCCCGGCCGGGATGGAGTCGGCGCCGCCGGCGACGTAGAGCACGGGAATCTCGACCGGCACGTCCAGCGAGGAGCCGGCCACCCCGCCGACGCACGCCACGAGGGCCTCACGGTCGGCGCCGGCGGTGATCGCGGCACCCAGTATTGCCGCGATCGACGGGTCGGCGCCGGCGGTGCCGTCGGTCACGAACCGGCGCACGGCATCCGGATGCCAGGTCTCGAACAGTTCGTCCGGCCCGGCTCCGCCGAGCACCAGTCGGCGCACCCGGGACGGCGCCAGCCGCGCGAGCGCCGCCGCCACGCGCGAGCCCATCGAATAGGCGACCACGTCGACCTGCTCCAGCCCGAGGGCGTCGAGCACGACCACGAGGTCGGCGGCGAGTTGCCGGGGCAGGTAGTCGATGCTGCGGTGCGGCTTGTCGCTGCGGCCGTGACCGCGGAGGTCGAGGGTGATCACGCCGCGCCCGGCGTCCTGCAGGGCTCGCACCCAGCCGGTGCCGACCCAGGTGACCTGCGATGTCGACGCGAACCCGTGCACGAGCAGGATCGGGCGCTCGCCGGGCACGACGTCGTAGGCGATCCGCACGCCGTCGAGGCGCTGCGCGAACAGCGCCCCGCCTGCAGAGCCCACCGGAGTAGAGCCCGCCGGAGCAGAAACCGCCGCGGCCGGTCCCGCCGGGGCCGGACTCGCCCGGCCGGTCACCCCCACGCTCAGACGACCACGTCGGAGGTGACGAGCACGGCACCGGCATAGGCCAGCTCGCCCAGGGCCGCGTCACTCGTGTCCGGGGCGACGCCGGCGACGAGGTCGGTCAGTACCCGCACATGCTGGCCGTGGCCCCGCGCATCCAGGCCGGACGCGCGCACACAGTGGTCGGTGGCGAGGCCGACGATGTCGATGTCGGTCACCCCGTTCGCGATGAGCAGCTCGCCCGTCTTCTCGCCGCCCACCGAGATGCCGTCGAAAATGGAGTAGCCCGGTTGGCCCTGCCCCTTGCGAATGTGGATGGTCGTGTCCGGCAACAGCAGCGAGGGGTGGTACTCGGCGCCAGGGGTGCCCGCCACGCAGTGCACGGGCCAGGAGTCCGTGGAGCCTGGCTCGCCGGCCCGGGCGAAGTGTCCGCCGTTGTCGCTGTCGGGGTCGTGCCAGTCGCGGGAGGCGAAGATCACGTCATAGGCATCCGGATGTTCCGCCAGCAGCGCGCTGACGCCCGCGGCCACCGCAGACCCACCCTCGACGGCGAGGGCCCCGCCCTCGGTGAAATCGTTCTGAACGTCGATGATGAACAGGGCCCTGGTCACGGATTGCTCCTTCTGTCGCCGGTTGAAGTCAGGAGTTCGACAGGTTGTCGCCGCAGCGGAAGAACCCGGCGGTGATGGTGTCGAGCGCCTGCTTCGCATTATCGCTCACATCCCCGAGCGCGTAAACGGCGAAGGTGAGCGGCGTGCCGTCGGCCGCCCGGATAATGCCGGAGAGCGTGTAGCCGGTGTCGATCCAGCCTGTCTTGGCGAAGACGGCGCCGTCGGCGACGGCGTTGTCGCCCGTGAACCGGTCGCTGTAGGACAGCGATCCGGTGGGTCCACCGGCGATCGGTAGGCCGTCGAAGATGACGCCGAGGTCGCCGTCGCGCGCGTTGATCTTGACGAACAGCCGGGTGAGATACGACGGCGGTACGGCGTTGTCGTCGCTGAGGCCTGAGCCGTCCCGGATGATGATGCCGGTCGTGTCGATGCCATAGGCGTCGAGCGCCGCGACGACGGACTCCTGCAGGGCGCCGAAGGTGTTGCCGGCCCCGGACTCCACCGCGACGAGCCGGGCGAGCATCTCGGCGAGGGTGTTGTCCGACACGATCAGCGACTGCCCGATCAGCACGGACACGGGCTGGGACCGGGCGGCGGCGAGCTGCTCGGCCCCGGCCGGCGCGGTGCCGACGCTGACGCTCACGCCGCCGCCGAGCGCGGCGGCGAAGGCCGCGCCGGCGCGCCCGACGGGGTCGGCGCTGCGGGAAGAGCTCTGACGCGAGGGGTCGTCGCGGTCACCGTCGACCTGCAGGGCGGTCACGTCGGGCATGGAACCGGCGTTGCGTTCCAGTTCATCCCAGCTCGGTTCCCAGCCGGGCCCGCCGAAGAACGAGGCGTCCAGCACGAGGGAGGTGATCGGCGGGTTCGCCGGGTTCGCCCGCCAGGCGTCGAGGGTCTGGCGGGCGAGCTCATCGACGTGGGCTGCGCCGGGGTAGACGGATTCCGTGCCGGTGGGCAGGCGCGTGAGGGTGAGGTCTCCCCCGCCGACCAGCACGACAGACCCCGGTGTGCTGCCGGTGACGACGGTGGTCGTGGCCCGGTAGTCCGGTCCGAGCACCTCAAGGGCGGCGGCGCTGGTCAGCACCTTGAGCACGCTCGCCGTGCGTGAGGAGGTATCGCCACCGCGGTCGAAGAGCACCTCGCCGGTGCTGGCGTTGACCACCTGGGCCTGGAAATCAGCCAACCGGGGGTCGGCGGCCAGCGCTGAGACCGAACACGTACGCAGGTTTCTGGCATCGGAGGCGGTGACCGGCACGGGGCGCTCCGAAACGGGTTCCGCGGCCGGCACGTTCACGCTCGCACCGGTGCTCGCGGCGGCGATGGAGGCGGTGGCCACGGCATCCAGGGCCCGGGTCGACGCCCCGATCAGGACGGCACCCGCGCCCAGCAGCACCGCCACGGCGACGAGGACGGCCGCGAGGCGTTTGCGAGGCTTCGATTCTTCCACCCGTGAACCCTACCCGCCGGGCTTGTGAGTCAGCCTGTGCCTCGTGCCCACGGCGTTGCAACGGCGTTACTGCGGCGTTGCGACGGCGCCCGCGTGGCCGCCGGCGCGTGCCGGGCGGCGAGCCAGGCATCCAGTGCCGCGGCCGGAAGCGGGCGGGACATGTGGAAGCCCTGGGCCTCGTCGCAGCCGTACCGGGTCAGCTCGGCGTAGGCGACGGCGTCCTCGACGCCCTCCGCCACCATGCGCACGCCGAGGCTGTGCGCGAGCGCGATGATCGAGGCCACCAGGGCCGCGGCCCTGGCGTCGTCGGCCATCGGGAACACGAAGGACTTGTCGAGTTTGAGCTCGTCGATCGGCAGGTCCCGGAGGTAGGCGAGGGAGCTGTAGCCGGTGCCGAAATCATCCACGGCAATGCGGATGCCGCTCTCTCGCAGACGGATCAGGATGTCCCTGGCCCTGGCCCGGTCTTCCATCAGGAACTCTTCGGTGATCTCCAGCATCAGGTCGGCGGCCGACAACCCCCGCACCTGGATCATGGCGGCGATGCGTGCGGGCAGATCAGACTCGATCAGGGTGCTGGGAGACATGTTGACCGCAACGGTCAGCGGTGTTCCCTGCGCACGCCAGACCGCGGCCTGGTCGAGCGCCTTTCCCAGCACGATCCGGGTCAGGTCGCGCATGAGCCCGACGTCTTCGGCCAGGGTCAGGAACACGTCGGGAGGCAGCAGACCCCGGCTCGGGTGCTGCCAGCGCACCAGCGCCTCCACACCGTGCACGTGCCCGGTGGCCAGCTCGATCTTGGGCTGGTAGTGCAGCACGAGTTCGTCCGTGGCGAGGGCGCCGCGCAGGTCTTCCATCATCCGCAGCCTGGAGTCGCCGTGATCGTCGTCGGAGCAGACGAAGACGTGGTGCCCGCTGCGGGAGGACTTGGCCTTGTACATGGCCATGTCGGCCTTGCGCAGCAGCACCTTGAGGGTGTCACCCTGGTCGGGGAATAGGGCGATGCCGATGCTGACGTTGGACTCGATCGCGATGCCCTCCAGCGTGAACGGCCGGGCCAGGACCGCCCGCAGCCGCACGGCCGCCGCCACGGCCTCGTCGTGGCCGGCGTCCTGGATCAAAAGCGCGAACTCGTCGCCGCCGAGCCGGGCGAGAAGATCGCCCGGTCGTCGCTGATCGAACAGGCGCGATCCGGCCTGCACCAGCAGCAGATCGCCGACGTCGTGGCCGAGACTGTCGTTCACTTCCTTGAACCGGTCGATATCCAGGAGCAGCAGGGCGCTCCGGTGGCCGTCCCCGGGCACGAGGTGAGCGGATGCCTCGGCGTAGAGGGCGCGCCGGTTCGGCAGCCCGGTCAGGTCGTCGGTGCTCGCCTGGCGGTGAAGGTCGGCCATCCGCCCGATCTGCCGGGAGGCGAGCTGGGTGCGCACGGTCCCGAGCACCAGGGTCACGCCTGCGAGGAGCACGGCGCCTGTGGAGATCTTCACCTGCGTGCCGAGGACGAGCACCGCCATCCCGGCGATCGTGGCTGCCCCGGGCACCGCGAGGGTCCACACGCCGCTCAGGGGGCGCCGGGCGGTGACACCGGGCCGAGCCAAGTCCCACGCCCAGACCGCAATGAGGGTGAGGCCGAGCGCCCAGCCCGCATCCAACGGCTCCCCGAAGGTGTACGTTCCGGCGGAAACCTGGAAGGCGTAGACGGCGTCGGTTGCCGCGAAGATCAATAGCCCGAGCACCAGCAGGGCCCACCGTCGGCCCACGTCGAGTCCGCGGGCGGCGGCAATCCCCGTGATGACCGACACGAGCAACAGATCGAGCAGAGGGTAGCTGGCGGACACCAGGGCGGCCGGGGAGGGCGGCCAGACACCCGCGGATGCAATCACCGGGCTGAGCAACACGGCCAGCACGGATGCCGCGCCAAGCGACCCGATGGCTCCGTCCACCAGGACCGACCGGGGTATTTCACCACGCTGACGGTGGACCAGGACAGCCAGTCCGGCCAGAATCAGCGGATAGAAAAGCGTGTAACCGATGTCGGCCGGAGACGGAAACGAGAGGGTCGCCGCGCCCGCGAGCAGGTAATAGGTGCTGCCGAGGGTAAAGGCCGTCATCGCGGCCGACACCAGAATCAGCTGCGTGCGGCCGCGCTCCGCGCAGAGCGCGGCTGCCCAGCAGAGCAGGGCCGGGAGCCCCGCAGTGATTAGCGACAAGGAGCCGGTGAAAACCGGGCCGAAGGAGGCGAACAGGCCGATCGCGTAACCGATCAGCAGCACCCACATCAGCCACAGGATCCAGCGGCCGAGCCGCGCATGGCGAAGGGAGCGGTCATCGATTCGATCCGCGTGCGCGTTGGCGTGCATCGGATCCCCCGCTCCCGTTGCGTACACGCTAGCCGAGCCGTCATGGGCCGATGGACCAACGCCCCCGAGTACGACCACCCCAAAACGGGGGGTGGCGTCATCCGGCGGGCGGAACGAACTCGAGCGGCTCGACGACGGAGCACGCGACCAGCGCGCCGAGGAGCCGCAACGGCCACGTATGGGGGCGGTGAGGCCGGTTCGTGACACCACCACTGGATCCACGCAGCGCCATTCTGCCCCCTCCCGCTCTACTGGTCAGATTATCGACCGGAGCACAGCGCACGGACTCCCGCTTACTCCCCGGGGTACCGCAGGCCGATTTGCGCGCGCACCAGGTCGAGCGTCTCCATGATCGCCACCACTTCCTCGACCGGCAGGATGTCGCTCGAGATCTTGCCGGCCCGGATCAGTTGCTCCGCTTCGGCCGCCTGGTAGTGCATGCCGCGCCCGTTGATCTCGGCGGTGAAGGTCTCGATGACCTCGTTCGCGCTGTTGAGCACCCGGAAGTCCGTGGGCGAGTACCAGACCCGGTCGATGTCGATGCGGCCCAGCGTGCCGAGGATGGTGGCCGTGTTCGGGCCGGTGGTGTTGCTGGCCGACAGGGTCTGGGCGATCTGCCCGCCCGCGTAGCGGAAGGTCGTGGCGATCTGCGCGTCGGCGCCGGTGGCCTTGAAGGTGGCGGTCGCGAGGATCGTCTCGGGGCGTCCGAACAGTTCGGACGCGAAGGTGAGCGGGTAGATGCCGAGGTCGAGGAGCGCCCCGCCGCCCAGGTGCATCGCGTTCAGCCGGTGCGCCGGGTCATCCGGCAGGTCCTGGGTGTGATCGGCGATCAGGGTGCGCACGTCGCCGAGGGTGCCCTCGGCGAGGATCTCGCGGATGCGCACCATGTGCGGCAGGAACCGGGTCCACATTCCCTCGAGCACCAGCAGCCCCAGGGTCGCGGCGAGGTCGACGACCTCGCGGGCCTCGGCGCCGTTCAGGGTGATCGGCTTCTCGATCAGAACATGCTTGCCGGCATTCAGGGCGAGCTTGGCGTTCTCGGCGTGAAACGGATGCGGGGTCGAAATGTAGATGATATCGACATCCGGGTCCGCGGCCAGGGCCTCGTAGCTCGGATGAGCCGTGGGAATGCAGAACTCGGCCGCGAAGGCATCCGCCGACGCCTGCGAGCGGGAACCGACCGCCTGCACCTGAAAACCGTTCCGGACGAGGTCGTCCGTGAATGCGTGGGCGATCCCGCCCGTGGCCAGGATTCCCCAGCGAATAGTGTCGGTGCGGGTTGTGTCGGTCATGGGATCAGCCTAGCGATCGCGGGCGGCCGGCGGCCGGCGGTCGAGCCCGTCACGACCCGGCGACCTGGCCCGGCGGCCCGGCACCGGGCATCCGTGGGGACAGTACGGTGACTCCGGAGATTTTCGCAACACGCCGCTCGGCCGGGCCGTAGAACCGGCGTTTCCCGAAAATCTCCGCGTTTACGTGACGACGGATGCCCCGGTCGGCTCAGTCAGCCTCAGGTTGCGGGCTCAGTAGGGCGGTGTCAGCTCGATGAGCCGCGCCGCGTGCGTGCGCGCCTGCACGAAGTGGCTTTCCGCGAGGTTGCGGTTGGCGACCACGCGGGTGAGGCGACTTCGGTCGATGAGGCGGTCGATTTCGTCCCGGCCACGAGCCCAACGCCCCTGTACGCGATTCGGGTGACTTCGCAGTGCGCACTCGCGTGGCGGGTGTGCGCGGCGCGAGCGAAAGCCACGGCTGCCTGAGTTGAGATGGAGCCGCCTATCAGAATCGAACTGATGACCTTCTCATTACGAGTGAGACGCTCTACCGACTGAGCTAAGGCGGCGTCACGATTATTCCTCTCGGAAAACCTCGGACACAGCTACAAAGTCTAGCTGGTCTTCAGGGTAATCTCGTACAGGTCCGCGAAGGATGCCGCGACGTGCGTGGCCAGGGGGCGGGCCGCGTCGGAGTCGGCCCAGCACCGCCAGGCGTGGCGGAGCGCAGCCACGGCCACCAGGGTGAACAGGAGCGCCCGCTGCTCAAGCTGCGCCGAGCCGGCGCCGAGCTCGGGGTGGTCGACGACGAAGCGCCGGGTGACGATCTCCTGCAGTCGACCCTCGAAGTTGCGCAGGGTGGCCATCCGCATCCCGAACAGGTAGGGATTCTCCTTCATGACCTGACGCCGCAGCTGGTGGATCTCCCGGTCACCCTCGGTGTTCCTGAGGCTGACCGAGAGCAGCGCGGCCAGCTGGGCCAGGATGTCCCCATCGCGGCCGCCGTGCACGAAGGCCTCGATCTGCTCTTCGGACGCGAGGTCGAGTTCGTCGCCGACCAGCGCGGCATCCTTCGAGGGGAAGTAGTTGAAGAAGGTGCGCGGCGACACATCGGCGAGCCGGCTGATGTCCTCGACGGTCACCTTCTCGAGCCCCCGCTCGCAGGAGAGCGTCAACACGGCGCGCTGGATGGCGCGTCGCGTTGCGAGCCGCTTACGTTCGCGTAGGCCCGGTTCCTCGTGGTGCAGCGACATGCCTCAATTCTTACACAGCGCGCAAATCTGCAGCCAGGCGGATGCTCAGCACATCGGGTCTTCGGCCGGCACCGTGCCCTTCAGCAGGTAATCGTCGACGGCCGAGTTCACACAGTCGTTCGATTTGTTGTAGGCGGTGTGCCCTTCGCCGGTGAAGGTGACGAGGTGGCCGCTGGCGAGCTGCTCCGACAGGTTCTCGGCCCACACATAGGGTGTGGCCGGGTCGTTGGTGGTGCCGATGACCAGGATCGGGTCGGCCCCCTCGGCGGCGATCTCGGACCGCTCCCCGTCAAACTGGTAGGGCCAATTGGCGCAGCCGATGTCGCCGAACGCCATGTACTTGCCGATCGTCGGGGCGGCCTGTTCGATCTCGGCGGCCTGCGCGCGCATCGAGGCGGGATCGTCGTTGTAGCTGTAGTCCACGCAGTTGATTGCCAGAAAGGCCTCGGTCGCGTTGTCGCGGTAGGTGCCGTCGGCGGACCGGCCGTTGTAGCCGTCCGCGAACTGGAAGGCCATGTCGGCGTCGCCCTGCAGAACGCTCGCGAACATCTCGCTCAGGTTCGGCCACGCGGTGGCCTGGTAGAGCGGGTAGATGATGGCGGTGAGCAGCGTGTTCGCGCCGAGTCGACGGCCGTCGGTGGCCGTGATCGGGCTGACGTCAACCGAGGCGAGCAGGGCTCCGATGGTAGTCATGGCCTCGTCGACGGTGCCATCGAAGGGGCACTCCTCGCCGGCCAGGCAGTCGGCCAGATAGGAGCGCAGCGCGTTCTCGAACCCGGTGGCCTGCACCCGGGTCACATCGGCGTTGCTGGTGGACGGGTCGAGGGCGCCGTCGAGGGCGAGGCGTCCGACCCGCTCGGGGTAGAGGTCCGCGTAGGTCGCACCGAGGAAGGTGCCGTAGGAGTAGCCGAGGAAGTTGAGCTTCTCGTCACCGAGCGCGGCGCGCAGCAGGTCGAGGTCGCGGGCTGCGCTGAGGCTGTCGACGTGTGCGAGCAGGGCGCCGGTATTCTCCTGGCAGGCGGCCCCGAAGTCGACGGCGGCCGTCGACAGCTCCTGGATCCAGGCGTCGCTCCCCCGCACCGCGGCGGGCAGGCCGTAGAGGTACTCGTCCATCTCAGCCGGTTCGTAACAGCTCACCGCCGAGGAACGGCCCACCCCGCGCGGGTCGAAACCGACGACGTCGAAACCGGCCTGCAGCTTCGCATCCGTGGCGTAGTCGAGGGAATCCTTCACGAAGTCGTAACCGGAGCCGCCGGGGCCTCCGGGATTGACCAGCAGGGAACCCACCCGGGTGCCCGTGGCCGGATGCCGCACCAGCGCCAGGTCGACCGTCTCGCCGCTGCCCGGGTCGGCCCAGTCGAGCGGCGCCGAAGCCGTGGTGCACTGCAGGCCGGAGTCGCAGTCCGCCCACTTCAGCACCTGGTCATAGAACGGTTCGAGGTCGGCGTCGACCTTCTCCCCGGTCGGGACCGAGGTGGTCGGCGCCTGCCCCGGCAGGAACAGCGGCACGCAGCCGCTGAGGCCCATGGCGAGCACCAGTGCCAGGGTGGTGGCCCGGGCACGTGCCGACAGGGTGCGCACGCGAGTTCGTCTGGTCAACGGATTCCCCTTTTCTGGGACGTGTTCTCGGTCACCGGCGGATTGCCGATACGAGCATGGCCTCGAGGGCCAGCGCCGGCGCCACGTTCGATTCGATCCGCTGCCGGGCTTGGGCGATCGCGTCCAGGGTGAACAGCGTGGCGGCGGGCGCACAGACGGTTCCCGCCGCCCGCACTTCCGTGAGGAGTTCCCGGTTGATGACGCTGGTCTCCCGGCCGAGCTGCACCATGATCACGTCGCGGTACAGCGAGGTGAGGTCGACCAGGATGCGGTCGATCCCGTCGCGGAGGCTGCGGGTGGCCCTCCGCTTCTGGTCATCTTCGAGGGCCTTGATCTGGCTGCGCAGGCCGGGCGGGACCGACTGTCCCGGCTCGACGCCCAGGGAGCGCAACACGCCCTCACGCTCGGCGGCGTCGCGCTCGAGCGTGATCGCCTTCGCGTCGTCACCGGCGATGGCGAGCAGCCGGGCCGCCGCATTCACCGCCGCCGACACGCCGCGGATGCCGAGGGCCGCCCGCAGGGTCTCCTCGCGTCGCGCTCGCGCCTCGGGGTTCGTCGCCAGGCGGCGGGCCATGCCGATGTGGCTCTGCGCCTCCCGAGCGGCTCGTTCCGCGGTGGCCCTGTCGACACCGTCCCGGGCCACGAGCAGCTCGGCGACGTCGTCGATGCTCGGCACCCGCAACCGCACCGATCGCACGCGGGACCGGATCGTGGGCAGCAGGTCAGCCTCGCTGGGAGCGCAGAGAATCCACACGGTGCGCTCCGGCGGCTCTTCCAAAGCCTTGAGCAGAACGTTGGAGGTGCGCTCGACCATGCGATCGGCGTCTTCGACCACGACCACCCGGTAACGGCCCACCGACGGTGAGTACTGCGAGCGCTTCACGGCCTCTTTGACCGAGTCCATCTTGATGATGACGCCCTCGGTGGAGAGCACGGTCAGGTCGGGATGCGTCCGGGCGTCGACCAGGCGGCGGGCGCTCTCGTCACCGGCCTCGGTGCCGGGACTGAGCAGCGCGGTCGCGAAGGCGAACGCGAGGTTGGAGCGGCCCGAGCCGGGCGGCCCGGTGATCAGCCAGGCGTGCGTCATGGCCGACCCGGCGCGCGCCTCGGCGTCTCCGTCACTCGGACGTTCGGCCGCCGCGCGGAAGATCGCGATCGCTCTCGCCTGACCCGTCAGGCCATCCCACACAGTCATCGGACCAGAGTACCTTTCGTCGGTGACAGAGGGCTTAGAGCTCGTCCAGCCGGCGCCGTCCGCTGGTTGCGCCCCCGGCAGGGCCCGTCCAGTCGGCGCATTCCGTCCAGCCGGCGCAGCACCGCGCCTGATGCCGAACCAATTCGACGGAGATTTTGCCGAAAACGGCCGGTTTGGGGCCGATAACGGGGTCCAGGGCCAAAATCTCCGTCGAATTCGCACGGCGCACGGCGCACGGCGAGCCCGCGCGTGAAACGGATGCCGCCGCAGCGGCGGGCCGCCGGGCCGCAGCGGCCTCGGACATCCGTTCACACCATCTCTAGAGCAGCGCGGCGACCCGGTCGCGGATGACGGCGGCGATCTCGGCCACCGGACGCCCGGCGTCCACGACCAGAAACCGCTCCGGCTCGGCGTCGGCCAGGGCGAGGAACGCGGCGCGCACCCGGCGGTGAAAGTCGCTCTTCTCCGCCTCGAGCCGGTCGAAGGGCTTGTTCTCAGCGTCGAGGCGGCCGCGCGCCACGGTCTCGTCGAGGTCGAGCAGCACGGTCAGCGCGGGCAACAGTCCCTCCGCCGCCCAGAGCGACAGATCACGCACCGGGGCGGCGTCGAGCACCCGTCCGGCACCCTGGTAGGCGACGGATGAGTCCAGGTAGCGGTCCTGGATCACCACTTCGCCTCGGGCGAGCGCCGGCCGCACCGCGGTCGCGATGTGCTGGGCCCGGTCGGCGGCGTAGAGGAGCGCCTCGGCCCGCGGTGCGATCTCACCGCGGTGGTGCAGCACGATCTCACGGATGGCGCCGCCGACATCCGTTCCGCCGGGCTCGCGGGTGCGCAGCACGGTGCGCCCGCTCTGCCGGAGCCAGTCGGTGAGAAGCTCCGACTGGGTCGTCTTGCCGCACCCGTCACCACCCTCGAGGGTGATGAACAGCCCGGCAGCGGCGGGACCGGTCACGGCTTCCGGAACTTCTCGGGTCACGACAGCGACGACGCCTGGGTCGCGGCCTTCGCGGCCGCGGTGGCCGCCCGGGTCGCCGCAGCCTTGGCCGCCGTCGCGGCCTTCTGAGCCGGGGTGCGCTGAGCGCGCACCGTCGTGGTGGCACCCGACGGAGTCGGCTTTTTGACGGCCGACTTCCGAGCCGGGGCCTTCCTGACCGCCGTCTTCTTCGCCGGGGCCTTCTTGACCGCCGTCTTCTTGGCCGGGGCCTTCTTCGCCGGCGCCTTCTTGACGGCCGGGCCCTTGGCGCGCTTGTCGGCGAGCAGCTGCACGGCGCGGTCGAAGTCGACCTCCTCCACCGTCTCGGCTTTCGGGATGGTGGCGTTGGTGATGCCGTCGGTGACGTAGGCGCCGAACCGGCCGTCCTTGATCTTGATCGCCTTGCCGCTCTCGGGGTCGGGAGCCTCGAACTCCTTGAGCGCGCTCGACGCCCGCCGGGCGCCGTACTTGGGCTGGGCGTACAGGTCGACCGCACCGGCCAGATCGATCTCGAAGATCTGGTCCTCGCTGGTCAGTGACCGGGTGTCCACGCCCTTCTTGAGATACGGGCCGAACTTGCCGTTCTGGGCCGTGATCTCCGCGCCCGTCTCCGGGTCGAGGCCGACCACGCGCGGCAGGGCGAGCAAATGCAGGGCCGTGTCGAGGTCGATCGTGGCGAGGTCCATGGTCTTGAACAACGAGGCCGTGCGCGGTTTCACCGCGGCGACCTTCTTCGCCGGGGGCTTGCGCTTGGGCTTCGCGGCCGCGGCCGTCGTTTTGGTCGTGGAGGCAGCCTCGGCGGCGGCCGAATCGGCAAGCAGGGTCACCTCGCCGGTGACCGGGTCGATGGTCTCGCCGGGTTCGACGACCTCGACCTCGGGCTCCAGCTCGGTGACGTAGGGGCCGAACCGGCCGTCCTTCGCCACGATCCGCTTGCCGTTCTCCGGGTTCTCGCCGATCACGCGGTCGGTGATGACCGGCGCGTCGATGAGTTCGCGGGCTTTCGCCGGGGTCAGCTCGTCGGGGGCCAGGTTCGGCGGGATGTTCACCCGGCGCGGCGGGGCATCCGGTGCCGCGCCCGGGTCGATGACCTCGAGGTAGGGACCGTACTTGCCGATGCGCAGGGTGATGTCGTCGCCGATGGGCATCGAGTTGATCGAGCGCGCGTCGATCTCGCCGAGGTTGTCGATGACCTGGCGCAGGCCGCGGTGCTTGTCGGAACCGAAGTAGAAGCTGGTCAGCCAGTCCACCCGGTCGGCTTTGCCGTCGGCGATGCGGTCGAGGTCGTCTTCCATCTCGGCGGTGAAGTCGTATTCGACCAGGTCGGAGAAGTACTCCTCGAGCAGGCGAACGACGGAGAAGGCGATCCAGTTGGGCACCAGCGACTGGCCGCGGGGGGTGACGTAGCCGCGCTCGGTGATCGTGGAGATGATCGACGCGTACGTCGAGGGGCGGCCGATGCCGAGCTCCTCGAGCTTCTTCACCAGGCTCGCCTCGGTGTAGCGGGCGGCCGGGGTGGTCTCGTGGCCCTTGGCTTCCACGTCGAGCAGGGTCAGCTTCTGGCCCTCTTCGAGCGGCGGCAGCTTGGACTCGGTGGCGTCGGTGGGTGCGTTGCGCTCCTCGTCACGGGATTCCTCATAGGCCAGCATGAAGCCGCGGAACGTGATCACGGTGCCGCTGGCGGCGAATTCCGCGAGCACCCCGGATGTCGCGGGGTGCGTGGACGTGCCGGTCGGCCCGGCCGCGATGGTCACCGACGCGGTCGAGCCGGTCGCATCCGCCATCTGCGAGGCGACGGTGCGCTTCCAGATCAGGTCATAGAGCTTGAAGTCGTTGCCGCGCAGAGTGGATGCGAGCGCCGAAGGGGTGCGGAAAGTGTCGCCGGACGGACGGATCGCCTCGTGCGCCTCCTGAGCGTTCTTGCTCTTGCCCTTGTACAGGCGGGGCTTGTCGGGCACCGTTTCGGGGCCGTAGAGCGCCGCCGCCTGGGTGCGCGCGGCCGTGATCGCCTGCTGCGACAGCGACGGCGAGTCGGTTCGCATATAGGTGATGTACCCGTTTTCGTAGAGCGACTGGGCCACGCTCATGGTCTGGCGGGCGGTGAAGCGCAGCTTGCGGGCCGCCTCCTGCTGCAGGGTCGAGGTGGTGAAGGGCGCGGCCGGGCTACGACGGTAGGGCTTGGCGGTCACCTTCGTCACGGTCAGGGCGACCGATGGTTCCTTGAGGGCGGTGGCCAGGGCGAGGGCGGATGCCTCGTCGAGCGTGACCGCCGTCACCTTGGGTTTCAGCCGGCCGAGGTCGTCGAAGTCGCCGCCGGAGGCGATGCGCTCCCCGCCCAGGCGCACGAGCTTCGACTGGAATGCGGAATCCGCCCGGGACGCGCCGGTAGCAAGCTGGGCGATGAGGTCCCAATAGCCGGCCGACACGAACGCGAGGCGCTCGCGTTCGCGTTCGACGACGAGGCGGGTGGCCGCGGACTGCACGCGGCCGGCGGACAGGCCCGGGCCGACCTTGCGCCAAAGCACGGGGGAAATCTCGTAGCCGTAGATGCGGTCGAGGATGCGCCGGGTCTCCTGCGCGTCGACGAGGGCGGTGTCGAGGTCGCGGGTGTTGTCCTTCGCCTGAAGGATGGCTTCCTTGGTGATTTCGTGGAAGACCATGCGCTTGACCGGCACCTTGGGCTGCAGGACCTGCAGCAGGTGCCAGGCGATGGCCTCGCCTTCGCGGTCCTCATCAGTTGCGAGCAGGAGTTCGTCGGCGTTCTTCATGGCCCGTTTGAGTTCGGCCACGGTCTTCTTCTTCGCGTCGGACACGACGTAGTACGGCTCGAAACCGTTTTCCACGTCGACCGAGAACTTGCCGAGCGGACCCTTTTTCAGTTCGGGTGGCAGGTTCTTGGGCTCGATCAAGTCGCGAATATGGCCGACCGAGGACAAGACCTCGTAGCCGTCGCCCAGATACGCGGCGATCGATTTCATCTTCGTCGGCGATTCGACAATGACCAGCTTCTTAGTGCCTGGCACCAGACTCCTCTTTATAGGTACGGGTCCAAGTGGGCCATGGCACACCATACACACTTCAATATGGTGCCTGCCTAATCGACCACGCCGCGCGAGACCATTGGGGGTTGCCAGGCCTGCGCTGGCGGAGACAATTGGAGCATGGCGAATTCAGCGACGGGCACGTACACCGCGAAGCTCACGGACGGCCCCCTCCAAGGCAAGACAGTCACCACCCAGTTCCTGGAATCCGGCGATCCGCGGCCGCGACTCGAGATCCCTGCCGACGGCAACAAGCGCTACCTCTATCTACGCGGCTCCGGCCTCGAATTCGACTCCAGCACATTCCCGGCTCGACCCACCGCCGTGGACTACCGCTACATCGAGGCCCTCTTCGACTGAGCCGCCCGTGGCTTTCGCGCCCGCTGAGACGAAGTCAGCCGGCGGGGCCGCCGGGCGAATCGGGCGGCCCGGCCCGTGCCTGCGCGCCCAGCTCGAACCCGAGGTAGCCGCGCACCGCGGTCACCGATGCGATCAATCCCTCCACCGTGCAGACGGTGACGGATGCCCCATTCAGCCTCGCGGCTTCGGCCGCCGCCGCGCAGGGAATCCCGGCCACGGCGCCCGAGGCGGTGTCGGCGGCGGCGAGCGCCGCGGCATCCGCTGCCCCCTGCACCGCCTGACCGACCACCAGCGCGGCGAACAGCGGCAGCAGCACCGCCGTCAGGAGCATGACCGCGCCCAGCACCCCGACAGCTAGCACCGTGCCCGAGCCGCGCTCGGGTGCTGACCAGTGCAGCCGCCGCAGAGCCCGGCGAGTCACGGTCCGCCGCCGCAGAGCCCGGGAAGTCAGCGTCCGGGACCTCCCCCGGCGGGGCCTCACCGGCCACCGCCGAGCGCGCAGGACCCGGCCCGGAGCGTGAGGCCGAAGGCCGCGAAAGCGCTGAACGAGCTCGGTGCGCGCAGGTTTACGCAGACGAACTCACCCCGGCGCTCCGGGGTCATCGAGGCCCCCTGCACCGCCCGCTGCACCAGCCCAGAGGCCCGGTCGACGCTGTCGCCGCGGGAGAGGGACCGGGCGGCATCGGCCGCGGCATCCGTGAGGCGCACCTGCTGGCCGATCACTTGCAGGGCGCCCAGGCAGCAGGCGAGCACGAGCAGTACAGCCGGAACGACCGTCGCGAACTCGACGGTGACGCTGCCGCGGTCGCGGGGGCGGTCCCTGGGGCCGGGGCGGCGCCGCGCGCGGCTTCGGGCGCTCGGGGCGTCGTCGGAGTGCCCGTCGGAGTGCACGTCGGAGTGCCCGTCGGGCCGGCGGCTACCCCACGGAAAGCGCATTGCGCACCAGATCGGTCAGGATGCCGCGCACCTCGTCGCCGCGCAGGATGACGATCAACAGGCCGGCGAATCCGACCGCCGCCATCGTTGCGACGGCGTATTCGGCGGTGGCTGCACCCGTCTCGGCGCGCAGGCCGCGCGGCAGCCGGAACCGGTCGGGGCGCGGAAGCCGGGGTGCCGGTGCCGCCTTGCGCAGAGAATCGTGGCCGAGGCCGGGGCCGGTGGTCGCTGCGTCGATCGTGCCGGTGGCGCGCTCGGCGATCAGGTTCCTGGTCAGGTTGGTGACCTCGTCGGTGGCCGGTTCAACGGTCGGTTGCAGGGCCTGACCCCTGGTCGGTTTGGCGGCCTGATCGGTGGTCGGTGTCAGGGCATAATCGGTGGTCGGTTCGATGGGGGGCATTCGTTCGTCTCCTTCTCGCGTCGGGCGACGCGGTGTGTGGGCGGCACGAGTGGTCTCAGACTGGCGCGGGCGAGGGCGGAACACCGACAGCCGCTCGCTTCGGTGCAGAACTTCAGAAAACGAGCACTGTGGACGAGAGGACGGTCATCAACAGCGGCAGAACTCCGACCAGCATGAATGCGGGCAGCACGCACACCCCGAGCGGGATCATGAGCGTGACCGCGAGGGTGGCGGCCCGGTGCTGGCCGTCGCTGCGGGCCTGCCGACGCAGCTGGTCGGCCTCGCTTCGCAACAGCTCCGCGGCGGGAACGCCGGCGCGCACCGACAGAGCGAGCACCCGGTCGATGCTGGCCGCCGAGGCCGCGCGGTGCAGGGCGAACCGCTCTGCCGCCGCGTCGACCAGGGTCCGGGCGCGGTCGACGGAGCCGCCGCCGGTCATGGCGATGGCGGTGAGGTCCAGTTCGAGCCCGGGGGTCGGGTCCCGTGCCCGGGCGGAGTGCACGAGCCGCCGGTTCCAGCGGTCCGCCGCCAGCATGAGGGCGCCGCCGCCGGCGAGGCAGGCCCAGCCGGGTGCGGTGAGGAACAGCGTCTGCAGCGTGTTGAAGCCCAGAAGGCTGCCGAACAGCACACCGACGACCGGCAAGAACGCGACCATCCGTGCCGTGGCGCTCGGGCCGGCGAGCGCCACGGCGAGGTCGGCGTGCAACTGGCCGAGGTCCCGGAAGGATGACGCCAGTTGCCGCAGGCAGGAGGCCAGCGGCGCTCCGGCCTGGGTGGCCACCTGCCAGGCCGCGGCGAGGCCCAGCCAGGCGGCGCCGATCTGGCCGCCGAGTGCGCGGGCCTCGGCGGCCACGGCGTCGGCGATGTTGTCGCCGCGGCGCCCGGCGTCGGCCGCCGCCCGGATGATCTGTGCCCCCGAAGAGGGCGGTGTCGGCGACAGAGACTTTTCGCCGACGGGGTGCGAAGCGACGGGTTCGAGGTAGGCCCACGCGGATGCCGGGGAGACGCCGGCGGCGAGGAGAACCGCGATGCGTTGGGTCACCTGCGCCACCTCCTCGATGGCCGGGCTGGGCGGACCGTGCCGCCGTTTCACGCCGAGCCACGTGCCGACTCTCCTGCCGAGTCTCGTGCCGACTCTCATTCCGACTCTCCAGTCTCGGCGGGCGCGGCGGCCCGCCGCCCGTGTGTGCGGACCGGTCTGGGCGGGCCGGACTCCCCCGGGGCCCAGCGGTTCCCCGGGGCCGCGGCGATCACCAGCAGGCGATCCCGGGCGTCCAGCGCGAACCGGCCGAGCGGAGCGAGCCGACGGCGGCCCTCGCGGCGCTCGAGGTGCAGCACCAGCCCGATCGCGCTCACCGCCTGCCGCGCCACCGCTTCCGGACTCAGTCCGGCGAGAGCGCCGAGGGCCTCGAGTCGGGCCGGAACGTCGTGCAGGGAGTTCGCGTGCAGGGTACCGGCGCCGCCGTCGTGGCCGGTGTTGAGCGCGGCCAGCAGCTCCCGGATCTCGGCACCGCGGCATTCGCCGAGCACCAGCCGGTCGGGGCGCATCCGTAACGCCTCGCGCAGGAGACTCTCCAGGCCGATCCGGCCGGCACCCTCGAGGTTCGGCTGCCGTGCCTCGAGCGCCACGACATGCGGGTGGTCTATGCGCAGTTCGGCGACGTCCTCGATGGCCACGATGCGTTCCCCAGGCGGTGCCTCGCCCAGCAGCGCCGCGAGCAGGGTGGTCTTGCCGCTGCCGGCGGCTCCCGTGATGAGCAGGTTCTCGCGCCGGTGCACGGCCACGCGCAGCCGGTCGGCGACGGCGACGGATGCCTCCCCCACCCCGAACAGTCCCCCGGCGGCGAGCGTGGCGAGGCTCAGCCGCTCGGCGCGAGGCAGCCGGATGGACAGCAGCGTGCCCGTGCTCGACGCCGGCGGCAGCACCGCATGCACCCGGATGCCGTCGGACAGCCGCACATCGACGCAGGGGCTGGCCTCGTCGATGTGGCGCCCGCCGAGGGCGATCAGGCGCACCGCCAATTCCCGCACAGCCGGTTCCGGGCAGCTCCACTGCGGGGCGTGCAGCAGTCCGTGGCCGGCATCCACCCACAGCCCGGCGGCGCCGTTGACGAACAGATCGGTGACCTCGCCGTCGGCGGCGAATTCGGCGAGCGGGCCGAGCACGAACACGTCGAGGGGCCGGATCGCCGGCAGCACACCGGGGCTGAGCACACCGGTGCCGAGCACACCGGGGCTGAGCGCACCGGGGCTGAGCGCACCGGGCGGCCGGGCATCCGTGCGGCGGTCGGGAGCACCGTTGGGAGGGCGGGCAGGCACGGACCTGCCATACGACGGGACGGCGACGAACGGCTCGGGCATGCCCCGACGTTAGATCGGCGGTGGGAGCGCATCCGGCCCCTGCGCCGGATCGAGGAGAACCCGGGCCGACCGCCGGCTGGGGAGGACCGGGACGCGCCACCGCGAAAAACCCCAGGTTAAAAAGGGGGGCGGCACCTATTGGGGGGAACAGGTGCCGCCTCGGCAGTGCGCTGATTGGGGGGAACCAGACACACCGCAGGTCAAAACTTTCGTTCAGACAAAGACAAATGTACAAGGGGAATTACAGATGCGCAAGTCCCCCGTGTCCTCATAAATGAGGACACAGAACCCGGGTGCCTGATGAGACCACAATTGGGGGTGGGAACTCGCCGCAATTCCGCGCAACCTGGGCGACACATGTCGCCGTGTAGGGTTCAGGAGGGGCTGGTTAACGCGCCCGATACACGCAGCGCATCGCAAAGGAGCGACATACGTATGAGCGTCAAGATCGATAACCTTCTCCATGAATCCCGCAGATTCCCGCCGACACCGGAATTTGCCGCACAATCCATCGCGAAGCCGCAGATCTATCAGGACGCCGCGGACGACCGATTGAAATTCTGGGCTGATCAAGCCCGCGAGCTTCTGCACTGGCATAAGCCGTTCACAAAAACCCTGGACTGGACCAATCCACCGTTCGCCAAATGGTTCGAAGACGGCGAATTGAACGTGGCCTGGAACTGCCTCGACCGGCACGTGCTGGCCGGCAACGGCGACCGGGTCGCGCTGCACTTCGAGGGTGAGCCGGGAGACTCCCGCGACATCACATATGCCGAGCTCACTGCCGAAGTGAAGCGTGCTGCGAATGTGCTGACAAAACTCGGCGTGAATGCCGGGGACCGCGTCGCGATCTACCTGCCGATGATTCCGGAGGCCGTCATCTCGATGCTCGCCGTGGCCCGCATCGGCGCCGTGCACTCGGTCATCTTCGGCGGTTTCAGCGCCGAAAGCCTCCGTTCGCGCATCGATGACGCCAGCGCCGTGCTCGTGATCACCGCCGACGGCGGTTACCGCAAGGGCAAGGCGTCCGCTCTCAAGCCAGCCGTCGACGCGGCTCTGGAGGGCGGCGAGACCACCGTGCGCAACGTGCTCGTGGTCAAGCGCACCGACGGCTTCGTGGAGTGGTTCGACCGCGACCTGTGGTGGCACGACGAGCTCGCCTCGGTCGCGGGAGAGCATGAGGCGCTGGGCTTCCCGGCCGAGAACCCGCTGTTCATCCTCTACACGTCCGGCACCACCGGCAAGCCCAAGGGCATCCTGCACACCACCGGTGGCTACCTCACGCAGGTGGCGTTCACCCACAAGAACGTGTTCGACCTGCACCCCGAGACGGATGTCTACTGGTGCACCGCCGACGTCGGCTGGATCACCGGCCACAGCTACGTGGTCTACGGCCCGCTCGCCAACGGCGCCACCCAGGTGCTCTTCGAGGGCACCCCGGACACCCCGCACCCCGGCCGGTGGTGGGAAATCGTTGAGAAGTACAAGGTGAGCATCCTGTACACGGCGCCCACGGCCATCCGTACCTTCATGAAGCTGGGTCGCCAGATCCCGCAGGGCTTCGACCTGACCAGCCTGCGCCTGCTCGGTTCGGTGGGCGAGCCCATCAACCCGGAGGCGTGGATGTGGTATCGCGAGGTCATCGGCGGCAATGTCGCGCCGGTGGTCGACACCTGGTGGCAGACCGAGACCGGCGCGATCATGATTTCCGCCCTGCCCGGCGTGACGACGACCAAGCCCGGCTCGGCGCAGAGCCCGATCCCCGGTGTCGTGATCGATGTGCTCGACGACGAGGGAAACCACGTGGGCCGAGACAACGGTGGCCTGCTCGTGGTGACCGAACCGTGGCCGTCGATGCTGCGCGGCATCTGGGGTGACCCGGAGCGCTTCAAGGAGACGTACTGGGAGAAGTTTGGATCGGAGAACCCGCGCTACTTTGCCGGTGATGGCGCCCGCCTCGACCGTGACGGTGAGATCTGGCTGCTCGGCCGGGTCGACGACGTGATGAACGTGTCGGGGCACCGTCTGTCCACGGCCGAGATCGAGTCGTCGCTGGTGGCGCACCCGATGACCGCCGAGGCGGCCGTGGTCGGCGCGCATGACGACACGACCGGCCAGGCGGTGGTGGCGTTCGTCATCATCAAGTACAGCCACCTGGAGGAGTCCTCGCACGCGGACATCCAGGCCGTGCTGCGGGCGCACGTGTCCCAGCAAATCGGTGCCATCGCGAGGCCCCGCCAGATCTTCATCGTGAGCGAGCTGCCGAAGACGCGCTCGGGCAAGATCATCCGGCGTCTGCTGCAGGATGTCGCGGAGGGCCGCGAGGTCGGCGACACCACCACCCTCGCTGACACCTCGGTGATGACGGCGATCATGTCCACCCTGAAGTAACCAGCGTCTAACCAATTCGTTCGGGCACGCACCCGAGTAGACACACGAAAGCGGGCAGGCCCAGTGGGCCTGCCCGCTTTCTGGGGCTCAGGCGAAGGAGACGATGAGCTCCAGCTCGACCGGGGAATCCAGCGGCAGCACAGCGACGCCGACGGCCGAGCGGGCATGCACGCCCCGGTCGCCGAAGATCTCGCCGAGCACCTGGGAGGCACCGTTGACGACACCGGGCTGGCCGGTGAACGACGGGTCGGATGCGACGAAGCCGGTGACCTTGACGACCTGCGTCACTCGGTCCAGCGATCCGATCGCGGCCTGGATGGCGGCAAGCCCGTTGAGCGCGCACTGCCGAGCGTAGTCCTGGGCGTCGGCGGCCGGCACGAGTCCGTGGCCGTCGCCGACCTTGCCGGTGGCCGGCAGCGCCCCCGAGATCATCGGCAGCTGACCGCTGGTGAACACCAGCGAGCCGGAGACCACGGCCGGCACATAGGTGGCCACGGGCGGCACGACGCTCGGCAGCTCGATGCCGAGCTCGGCCAGTCGGGCAGCGATCTGCGCCACGCCTCAGGCTCCTTCGGTGGCGACGGGGCGCTTGAGGTAGGCGACAAGCCCACCCTCGGGTCCGGGAACGACCTGCACGAGCTCCCAGCCCTCCGAGCCCCAGTTGTTCAAAATGGCAGCTGTGTTGTGAATCATCAGCGGCGTCGTAAGGTACTCCCAGGCAGGCATAAGGCTCCGATTCAGGCGGTTATTCAGATTTGTCACTTAGTCTCAATAGTATGTCTGCCAAAAATCGTACGGTCAGTGGAGCGCTCGGCGGGTTCCTCGGTTTCGTCGGGATGAGCGCCGTGGCCGGCGTCCTCGTCGCCGCCGCTGTCACCCCCGCTCTGGCCCTCTCCGGCATGACAGCCACGAACACGATCAACATGTTCGAGAGCCTCCCCGACTACCTCGCGATCGACCAGCTGGCGCAGAAGAGCAACATCTACGCGACCAACGCCGACGGCAGCCCCCTGCTTTTGGCCTCGTTCTACGATCAGAACCGGGTGGAAGTCGAGTGGGACGCGATCAGCCCGTTCGTGAAGGATGCCGTGATCGCGGGCGAGGACCCCCGCTTCTATGAGCATGGCGGCATCGACCTCGAGGGCACCGTCAAGGGCGTCGTGAGCACCGTGGCCACCGGCACCGCACGCGGCGGCTCCTCGATCACCCAGCAGTACGTGAAAAACGTGCAGGTGCAGAAGTGCGAGGCTCTGGCCGACGAAAAGAAGCGCATGAGCTGCTACGACACGGCCACGGAGACCACCCCCGACCGCAAGCTCAAGGAGATGCGCCTCGCCATCGGCGTGGAGAAGCAGTACGCGAAAGACGACATCCTTCGCCAGTACCTGAACATCGCCGGTTTCGGCGGCACGGTCTACGGCATTGAATCGGCCGCCAACTATTACTACAACACCACCGCCGCGGGCCTGTCACTGGCGCAGGCGGCGAGCCTGGTGGCGATCGTGAACAACCCGGTCAAGTTCCAGCTCGACAACCCGGAGAGCGAAACCAACGGCGTCGCCAACGGGTATGCCGCCAACAAGGAACGCCGCGACTACATCCTGGGCGAGATGCTCAAGTACCAGAAGATCACCCAGGAAGACCACGACGCCGCCCTGGCCACCGTGATCGAGCCCACCATCACGGAACCCAGCACCGGGTGTGCGACAGCCGGCGGCAGCGCCTACTTCTGCGACCTGGTCGTCAACACCCTGCGGAACGACCCCTCCTTCGGTGAAGACGAAGTCACCCGCATGGCCAACTTCCGTCGTGGCGGCTACGAGATCTACACCACGCTCGACCTCGACCTGCAGAACGCCGCCGAGACCACCATGAAGAAGCACGTGCCGAAGCAGTACGGGGACTGGGACGTGGGCGGTGTGATCACCAGCGTCGAGGTGGGCACCGGCCGAGTGTTGGCCATGACCCAGAACAAGGATTACAGCCAGGACCCGGCCGTGACCGAGAACAATAATGACTACACGGGCATCAACTACAACACCAACTCCAACGAGGGCGGCTCGCTCGGGTTCCAGCCCGGCTCGACCTACAAGGTCTTCACCCTCGCCGAGTGGCTGACCCAGGGGCACACGCTCAACGAGCGCGTCGACTCCCGCCGCAAGAGCGACTGGGGCGTGTTCAAGAACAGCTGTGAGGGCAACCAGAGCTATGTCTTCAACCCCAAGAACGACGCGAACGAGCCCGGCACCAACTACAGCGCGCTGCAGTCGACGATCGACTCCATCAACACCGGCTTCATCGGCATGGCGAAGAAGCTGGACCAGTGCGGCATCGCCACGATGGCCAACTCCTTCGGAGTGGGCCGCGCCGACCTGAAGCCTCTCGAACAAGGTCCCTCGGCCGTGCTCGGCACGAACGAGGTCGCGCCGCTCAGCATGGCCATCGCCTTCGCCGGCATCGCCAACAACGGCGTCAGCTGCAGCCCGATCGTGATCGACCGGATCGTCGGCGGCGACGGCGTCGACATGACCCCGCCGCAGACCAAGTGCACCCAGGCGGTCACCCCTGAGGTCGACGCCGGCATGACGTATGCCATGCAAAAGGTGATGACCGAAGGCTCGGGACGCGCGTCGAATTCCGCGACCTCCCCGAAGGTGCCGATGATCGGCAAGACCGGAACCACCGACGGCAACAAGGACACCTGGATGAGCGGCGCGAGCACCAAGGTCGCCACGGTGATCGGCGTCGTCAGCGTCACCGGCGACATCAACCAGCGTCTCGTCCGCGACTGGGAGGGCGGCACGGCTGCCACCGCCCGTCACCGCATGTGGCCGGAGGTGATGAGCGTCGCGAACGCGAAGTACGGCGGAGACGCCTTCGCCGAGGCATCCAACAAGGTGCTGCAGGCCGTTCAGATTCCGGTCCCCGACCTGCGCGGCAAGTCGATGAGCGAAGCCGCCTCCACCCTGACCTCGGCCGGCTTCGACGTGGTCGACGGCGGTGTGACCGACTCCGAGATGCCCGCCGGCACCGTGGCCCGCACCGACCCGGCCGGCGGCAGCAGCGCCAGCCGCGGCTCGACCGTGACCGTCTACTCCAGCAATGGCGCGCTCAAGATCGTGCCCGATGTCGTGGGCAAGACCGAGGCCGAAGCTACCTCCACCCTGGCGGGCTTCGGCATCGTCAAGCAGGAGCAGGACGTCACCGACCCGAAGCAGGTCGGCACGGTGCTCTCCATGACACCGACCGCCGGCTCCGGCGCCGCGGCGGGCAGCTCCGTCACGATCGTGGTCGGCAAGCTTGCCGCCGGCGCGAAGCCCGACGCGAAACCCGACGCGAACGGCGGGGGCAACGGATGACCCGCGCCAACTCCGCAGGCACCTCCCTGGCCGTCAGCGCCGGGGTGGTAGCCGCGGCCGGAGTCGTCGCGTTCGCCTGGGGCTCTCTCGTGGAGCGCCGCATGTTCACCCTCCGCGAGGTTCTCGTTCCGGTGCTCGCGCCGGGATCCGCCCCGATCAAGGTGCTGCACCTCTCCGACCTGCACATGGCACCGTGGCAGCGGGATAAACAGGACTGGGTGCGCGGCTTGGCCGACCTCGCGCCGGACCTGATCGTGAACACGGGCGACAACCTCGGTCACGCCGACGGCATTTCCGGGATCGAGTATGCCCTCGAACCGTTCCGCGGCATTCCGGGCATCTTCGTCAACGGGTCGAACGACTACTACGGGCCGCAGTTGAAGAACCCGATGCGGTACTTCCGTGCCCCGTCGACGCTTCGCTCGGCGTTTCACGAGAAGCTCGACATCGCCCACCTGCACCGGGTGTTCGGCGACCTCGGCTGGATCGACCTCGACAACGCAGCGGCCGCGCTCGACATCAACGGCACCCACCTGGAGCTGTTCGGGGTGGATGACCCGCACATCGGGCTCGACCGCCTCGACCTGATCACCCGGGCGATCGACGACCTGCGCGCGAACGACCCGTTGTCGGAGGAGCACTGGCCCGACCCCGAGGAGGCGACCCCGCCGCGGTCGACGCTCACGGTGGGCGTCGCCCACGCGCCCTACCAGCGGGTGCTCAACTCGTTCGTCAACCATGGTGCCCAGCTGATCCTGGCCGGGCACACGCACGGCGGGCAGGTGTGCGTTCCCCGGTACGGCGCCCTCGTCACCAACTGCGACATCCCACGCAAGCAGGTCAAGGGCCTCAGCCTCTGGGACTCCGGACTGCACACCTCGTACCTGAACGTGTCCGCGGGGCTCGGCACGTCGATCTACGCGCCGGTGCGGTTCGCCTGCGCGCCGGAGGCGACCCTGCTCACGCTGACGGCGGCGTAGCGGGGTTATCGGCAGGCTCGGCACCGGATGGTCGTGGTAGGGCATCCGGGGGGTTATACTTGTCAAGGCTTACGGGCCATCGGGGTATGGCGCAGCTTGGTAGCGCGCGTCGTTCGGGACGACGAGGTCGCAGGTTCAAATCCTGTTACCCCGACAGATATGCAAAACCCTCACTCTTCGGAGTGGGGGTTTTTGTAGTTGGTGTTTGGTAGTTGGTGTTTGGTGTTTGGTGCGGCCGGGCCGGCGCGGCCAGAAGCGCGAGAGGATCATGTCATGACCGATTCCAGCCCGGGTCTCCCCGCACCTGTCGCTATCCCACGGCATGCCTGGCAGGCCCTGATCGTGCTGCTGGCCGGCATGTTCATGGCGCTGCTCGACACCACGATCGTGAATGTGGCGCTTCCGACCATCCGTACCAGCCTGGATGCCTCGGAGGCCACCCTCTCCTGGATCATCTCCGGCTACGCGCTCGCCTTCGGGATCGCGCTGATCCCGGCCGGGCGGCTCGGCGACCGCATCGGCCACAAGTGGGTCTTCTTCACCGGTCTGCTGCTGTTCACCCTGGCCAGCCTCGCCTGCGGGCTCGCGCAGAACGATCTGCAGCTGATCATCGCCCGGGTCGTGCAGGGGCTTGCCGGCGGCATGTTCGTGCCGGCCGTGACCGCTGTGATCCAGCTTCTGTTCCCGCCCATCACCCGCGGCAAGGCGTTCGCGATCATGGGCACGGTGATCGGCGTATCCACGGCGCTCGGCCCGATCATCGGCGGCCTGATCATCGAGGCCTTCGGCGACGAGAACGGATGGCGCCTGGTCTTCTGGGTCAACCTGCCGATCGGCATCGTCGCCCTCGTCGCGGCGGCGATCCTGTTGCCGGCCGGCTCCGAACGTGCCCCGGGCACCCCGAGCGGCGGCATCGACTGGTTGGGCCTGCTGCTGATCTCCGGCGGGCTCGTGGCGCTGCTCGTTCCCCTGATCGAGGGCGAGGACCAGGGCTGGCCGCTCTGGACCTACCTGACCCTGGCGGCGGGGGCGCTGTTGATTGTGGCATTCGGCTTCTGGGAGGTGGCGTACACCCGTTGGGGCAAGAGCCCGCTGGTGCCGCCGCGGCTGTTCCGGCACCCGGCGTTCACCGGCGGCATCGTGCTCGCGCTGGTCTACTTCGCCGCGTTCACCAGCATCTTCTTCACCATTTCGATCCTTTGGCAGGCCGGCCTCGGGCACACCGCCCTCGAGTCGGGGCTGGTATCGATCCCGTTCGCGATCGGAACCATCATCGGCGCCTCGCAGAGCAACCGGCTGGCGCAGCGGCTCGGCCGCACCGTGCTGATCATCGGCGTGTCCCTGGTCACCATCGGCCTGGTCTGGGTCTGGCTCGCCCTGCTCCTGATCGGCCCGGCGATCACCAACTGGGAGCTGCTGCCGCCGCTGCTGATCGCGGGTCTCGGCAGCGGATTCTTCATCGCGCCGAACGCCCAGTTCATCGTGGCGACCGTGGACCGCTCCGAGGCCGGTGCGGCCAGCGGCGTGGTCGGCGTGATGCAGCGGGTCGGCAGCGCCGTGGGCATCGCCGTGATCGGCAGCGTCTTCTTCGGCACGCTGGTCGTGGCCGGCCCCGGTGCGGAGGCCGTCGCCGCGGGCTTCACCGACAGCGCCACCGCGGCGATGGGCGTGAGCGCGGCGTTCAGCGTGCTGGCACTGCTGCTCGTCTTCGTGCTGCCGAAGCGGGTGTCGGCCGGGCGGTAGGGGCGGGGTTCCCGTCGTGAGGGTGCCCGTTCCGGTCGAGAGCGCCCGCTTTACCGGTCACTCTCGACCGGAATAGAAGTGGTCGGCGGTGGGCATCCTTCGGCTCAGAGCGTATTTGCGAGCCCCCGCGCACGGATGCGTCTACGGTAAATAGATCGACAGTGTTGCGGTCAGGTCCCGGCGCCGTCGGTTCGCCGATCGTGACGTACCGGGAGGCGAGACATGACCGACGCGAGTCGCACTCCCCCGCCGAGACCGCCGGGCCCTGCCGCGGCGGGCGGAGCCGCGCCCACCCGGCTGCGCCGGTGGGCGCCCTGGCTCATGCTCGTCTATCTGGTCGCGCTGGCCTTCATCGCGTTCTGGCCGGTGCCGGTCGACCGGGCGGCATACGATTCACTCCTGGCCCTTATCGATTGGCTGCAGGAACACGGCGCGCCCGGCTGGGTGCGCTACGGCCTGGTCGAGTTCATCGCCAACATCGCCCTGTTCGTGCCGGTCGGCCTGTTCGTCGTGCTCGTGGCCGGCGCACGACGGTGGTGGCTGGCCGTGCTTGTCGGGTTCGCGGCGAGCTGCACCATCGAGCTCGGGCAGCTGATCTTCCTGCCGGACCGGTTCGCCACCCTCGCCGATGTGGTCGCGAACACGGTCGGGACTGCGGTCGGCACGGTGCTCGGGTTGGTTCTGTTGCGCGGCGGCCGCGGGCGCTGACGGGGACTGCAGGTCGGGTGCGGGTGTGCGCCGGGGTGCCCGTCGGCACGTGCACTTGCCTTTTCTGTGGCTAACTCAGGAGATCCGGGATGGGCCTCGGTATTCGTTGCGTAATTCCGGGGGCGCAAGCCGCAGCCGGCTCGGTTTTCCTGAGTTAGCCCCCTACGTGCGTGCATAACTCCTGCAGATTCTGACGGATGTGCCCGACCCGGCTTGGCGTGACCCTCCGGCCGCGAATTGCAGAAGTTACGCCAGCTGAGCCACCGGCCACCGGGCTCACAGGTGGCTAACTCAGGAGATCTGGGCTGGATGTCCGGCACAGCCCCCGGAAACCCGGCGCAACGGATGACTGTGGCCGGGTTTCTCCTGAATTAGCCGCAGCTGCCAGCCCGACTCAGGGGTACGGCAAGGCAGCCCAGAGCAGGCGGCAGGTGACCTCACGGGCAGTGGCCGGTGGCCGAGACAGATCACGGCGCCAGACCGAAAGATCCGCGGTGGGAGATGCGGCGGCAACACTGCGCCCTTAGTCTGAGTCTCATGAGCTCCGAGATTACCAAGGCCGTCATTCCCGCGGCAGGACTGGGAACACGCTTCCTTCCGGCCACCAAGGCCATGCCGAAGGAAATGCTTCCCGTCGTCGACAAGCCCGCGATCCAGTACGTGGTCGAGGAGGCAGCCGCGGCCGGCCTGACCGACCTGCTGATGGTGACAGGGCGGCATAAGAACGCGTTGGAGAACCACTTCGACCGCATGACCGAGTTGGAGTCGCTGCTCGAGAAGAAGGGCGACCACGACCGCCTGGCGAAGGTGCGGCTCCCCACCCGGCTGGCCGACATCCACTACTTGCGCCAGGGCGACCCGCTCGGACTCGGGCATGCGGTGCTGCGCGCGAAGATGCACGTCGGCGACAAGCCGTTCGCGGTGCTGCTGGGTGATGACCTGATCGACATCCGTGACCCGTTGCTGGCCCGGATGCTGGTGGAGCAGGGCGCGCGCAACGCCAGCATCGTGGCGCTGATGGAGGTCGATCCGTCGCAGATCCACCTCTACGGCTGTGCCGTGATCGAGCCCACCGACGACCCCGACGTGGTGCGCGTGACCGGGCTCGTGGAGAAGCCCAGCGCCGCGGATGCCCCGTCGAACCTGGCCATCATCGGCCGCTATGTGCTGCGCCCGGAGGTGTTCGACGTGCTCGAGCACACCCTGCCGGGCAAGGGCAACGAGATTCAGCTCACGGATGCGCTGCAGGAGCTTGCGACGACCCCGGATGCGACGGGTGGCGTGTTCGGAGTGATCTTCCGCGGCCGCCGCTATGACACCGGCGACCGCCTGGACTACATCAAGGCGATCGTGCGGCTCGCCGCAGACCGCGAGGACCTCGGGCCGGACCTGCGGCCGTGGTTGCAAGATTTCGTCGCGGGGTTCGACTGAGCAGAATTCGTCAGGCGGAGGCAGTGGCAGCGGCAGCGGCTGCTGCTGCTGCTGCGGCGGCGGCGGCGAGCTGAGGAATCAGCGTTTCGAGGAACGCGGCCGTGTCTTCCCAACCCCCCACGGCGACGCATTCGACGCCGAGAACCTTGACCGGGTAGTCATTGCCGTTTTCGTCGAGGCGGTCGCCGACGAACAGCATGTCGTCGAGGGGAACGCCGGTGAGGGCGGCGAGCTTGAGCATGCCGTAGGCCTTGTCGATGCCGCGACGGGTGATGTCCACCGAGGTGGAGCCGCCGGAGCGCACCTCGAGGTCGGGCAGTAGCGCCTGCACGGCTTCGCGCAGGGTGTTCTTCTTCTCACCCGTTGGGTCCCACGCGACTTTGGCGGCCACCGGGGCGGCCTGGCCGAGGGCGGAGAAGGTGATCTGCGAACCGCGGTCCTCGAGGATCGGACCCCACGTGTCGCTCTCCCAGTAGCCGAGTGAACGCGCGGAGATCTCGACGGCGGCGAGGGCATCCGTCTTCTCGGCGTCGGTCAGGTATTCGGCGTAGATCTGGGTCCAGGAACCCTCGACGTGGCGGTAGTACTGGGTGCCGCAGGTGGGCATCAGATGCAGGCGCGAAAGGATGTCGTCACTCACGGCCTCGAGGTTGTCGATCAGCTGCATGTGGAACTGGGCGATCTGCCCGCCGGAGATCACGCACACCTCGACGACGCCGAGCAGGCTGACCAAGAGTTCCGCCATGCGCGGGTCGAGCGGCGATTTGGAGGCGGCAAGCGTGTCATCGAGATCGAAGGCAACCAGGCGGGGAAGTGTCGTCATGTGAAGTGTGGATCCTTTTCAGTTACTCGGGGCCGTAGTCGTGGCCCGGAGCTTGACGTCACCCATGCGCGACGCCCTAGAAAGTGTACAGCGGGCCCTGCTTGTCGAGCCGGGGCAGGGTGCGGGGCTGGTTTCGGGGCGGGCGCGGGGCAGGTTTCGGGGCGGGTGCGGGGCGGGGTTTCGGGGCGGGTTTCGGGGCGGGTTTCGGGGCGGGTGCGGGCAGGGTGCGGGGCTGCGTGTGGGGAGACGGGTGCCGCGGCGGCGGGAGCCGTCGGGGCTCGCGCGGGAGCGTCCGTCGTGACGTTAACTCGGAGAATTTCGGGACACGCCCTATGTGCCCGGGTGGGGTGACCCCGTCCGAAAAGACCGGGTCACCCCAGCCACGGGGAAAGGCGTGTCGCGAAAAAGTCCGCAGATAACGCAGGGGCACGGATGCCGCGTCGCGGGTTCAGAGAATGGCTCGCCGGGTTTCGACAAGCGAAACCACCGACAAGCACCACCACCGACAAGCACCACCATCGAGCCGCGAAACCACCGCTACAGCCCCGCGGGCAACTCCCCCGTCGCCACGAGATACAACCGTTGCGTCGGACGCGTCATGGCCACGTACAGCGCCCCGGCCCCACGCGAAGACGCCGCCACGATCCCCGCCGGGTCCACCACGATCACGGCGTCGAACTCCAGCCCCTTCGAATCCTGCGGGGTGAGCACCGCCACATCCTTGAGCAGCCCCGCAGCCCCGACACCGACACTGACGCCCAAGGAACCGAACGCAGCAGCCAGCGAAGCAACAACTCCAGCCAGAAAGTGCTCCAGCACGATCACTGCAACCGTGCCACCCAACCCCAGCGAGCGTTCCCGTCTAACGGCCGAAACAACATCCGAAACCGTCTCAATCGGCCACTCGCTCGCCCGCACCGACCTGGCTGGGGTGATCGGCAGATCGTGCGCGAGCGCCATCGACTCGGCAGCCGAAGCGATCTGGCTCGGCGTGCGGTAGTTCACGGTGAGCTCCTCGAGCCGCCACCGCGAGGCTTCGAGCGAGGAGCCGAGCAGGGGCTCGAGGGCGTCGCGCCAGTTCGACGCGGCCGCGGCCGACGCCGCCTGGGCGATGTCGCCCACGATTGTGAACGACCGCAGCGGGCCGCGCCGCAGCACCAGCCGCCACTGCATCGGCGACAGCTCCTGTGCTTCGTCGACGACCACGTGACCGTAAGTCCAGGTGCGGTCGAGCGCGGCGCGCTCGGCCGTGGTGGCCCGGTCGCCAAGCTCGGCGAAGTTGTCGGCGAGCGCCTTGGCGTTCACGAGCCCCTTCACCTCCATGTTCGAGATCGCCAGCTCGGCGTTCTCCACGTCGCGCTTGCGCTGCTCCTTCTGCTCGCGCCGCTGGGCTGCGTCGACCACGTTGTACTCGCCCAGGTGCTCGGCCGCCTCGTCGAGCAGCGGCACGTCCGAGATGGTGAACTCGGCATCGCGCGGCCGGTGCAGCAGCGCGCGCTGCGCGGGCGTCCAGGTGGGGGTGAGCTGCGCCAGCCATTGCGGGCGGGCGTAGAGGTCTTGCACGAGCTTCTCGGGGGTGAGCGGCAGCCAGGCCGTGTTCAGCGCCACCCGCACGTCGTCGGCCAGGCGCAGGTCTTCGCGCAGCATGGGCAGATCGGTGTCATCCATCGACCGGCCCTGGTCCTTCAACTGCGCGAGCCACTCCCGGGAGAGCGCGGCGAGCGCGTTCTTCACGAACGTGACCCGGGCCTCGTTGTGCGGCTTGCCGCCCGCCCGCGCCCGGTGAATCGCGGTCTCGATCAGTTGCGGCTTGAGCGTGAGCCGGTCACCGTTCACGACCAGCACCTGCGCCGACGCCGGCACCCGCTGCCGCGAGCGCACGGCACGCTGGACGAGCCGGGCCATCGAGGTCTGGCCCTTGATCGCGGCGACGGCCGGGGCATCCTCTCGGGTGGCCTCGATGCCCGGGTAGAGCTGGCCCACGGATGCGAGCACCACCCCGGTCTCCCCCAGCGACGGCAGCACCGCCTCGATGTAGTGCAGGAAGGACTCCGACGGCCCCACGATGAGCACACCCGAGTTCTTCAGCCGATCGCGATGCGTATATAAGAGGTATGCCGCGCGGTGCAGGGCCACGGCCGTCTTGCCGGTGCCCGGGCCGCCCTGCACGACGAGCACGCCCTTC
This sequence comes from Cryobacterium sp. TMT2-17-1, assembly GCF_004402765.1. Taxonomy (NCBI): domain Bacteria; kingdom Bacillati; phylum Actinomycetota; class Actinomycetes; order Micrococcales; family Microbacteriaceae; genus Cryobacterium; species Cryobacterium sp. TMT2-17-1. The sequence continues at coordinate 6,417 of NZ_SOGC01000029.1, read as the reverse complement.
AGGTCTGAACGGATGATGCGGTCCTGCTCCGCCTGGATCGTCGAGACGATATCGCTCATGTGCCCGGTGCGCTGGGCGGTGAGTGCGGCCAGCAGTGCGCCCTCCCCCTGGTGCTGGGTTGCCGAATCGCCCTCGAGCAGCGTGGCGTCGAGGATCTCGTCCTCGATGCGCACGATGTCCCGCCCCTTCGAGAGCAGATGCCGGCGGGCGCGGGCCCCGAGCGGCGTCGCCGCGGTGGCCTGGTAGAAAGCGCTGGCCTGCGGCACTCGCCAGTCGAGCAGGATAGGCTGCAGGTTTTCGTCGCGCAGCCCCAGCCGGCCGATGTAGCGGTAGACGGAGGCATCCGTCGAGTCGGAAGAAGAGGAAGAGTCGGAAGCAGAATCAGAGTCAGAGTTGTCGGCGGCCACTTCGAGCCGGCCGAACGCCAACCGGTCGTCGACCTCGCGCAGCTGCACGATCCGGTCCTCATAGAGCCGCGCGAACGTGTCACGCTCGGAGCGCGACTGGTGGTTGCCGCCCACGTCGAGCCGCCGCACGGCCACGAGCTGCTGCTCGGCCTCTCGCTGCAGCGCGTCGAGGCGCGCATACAGGTTCGCGACATACTGCTGTTCCCGCTGAAGCTCCTGGTCGACCACGCGCACACCCCTTGAAATCGGAGCCTCAAGTTTACTCGGCTCGAGCAGGGCCGCCAGACAGGCTCTCGCGGCGCGAATAGGAGCCTTAAAAGCCCTGATCATGCACTAGCCGAAACCTCCCTCCGGTGCTATCCCTGCACCAACGGGTTTGAGTGTCTCCGACGGGAAGGCAGTCCCATGGTTCAGATGCGGGTTGAGATAAGGGCAATCGGGGCGGTCGTTCTCAGTGCAGCGGTCGTTCTCAGTCTGGGGAGCTGCGTCATCGTCGCGGAGAGGGCGCCGGCGTGGAAGATCACAATCAGCCAGGCTTTGAAGAAACTCGAGCCAGTCGGGAACGAATTCGGCAGGATGAAACAGCCGGCACCACTAGACGATCTGGCAGGCGGCCTCAAAGCTGCGCCGGCTCAGGGGCTCACCCCGGCCGAGGCCGACATGATCGCGCGTGCCGACGCGATCGTGCTGTTCTGGAAGGAGGTCACGCGGGTGTCCGCCTTTGCCGGTACGGTGGCGGAATCCATCCCCGAGGACGCGATCAGGTTGGTAAGCCTGCGCCTTGCTCCCGACTCACACCCTGATTTCGTGAGGCACGTGAACGGAGCGGCCGACAAAGCGCTCAAAGGACTCACCTGCAACATGGCGCACGAACTCCTGGACCTCGCCGGACAGGACGCCGTCGCTGACCGCCCCCTGACCTATGACCCGGCTGTCGGGTTCACAAACGAATCCGTACTCCCATATTTCGATGCGAACCTGGCCGCACTGGGCTACGACCTGAATGCTGTCGATGAGACCTTCGACGCCTACGGTTTCTCTATCGACGCCATCGGCAGAGCCTCAGAATGGACAGACGCGATCACGGGAGTGATCAAGTCCCCTGATCAGACGACCCAGCGCGCCTATGTCTACTACATTCGGCTCTGCCTCATGCCCGCGCGCTGATACGCAGGGCCGGCGTCCGCATTGTGGTGAGTGCCCCGCGCACAGTGCCCACACCCCGTGAAATTCGGCACAAATCCACAGGTGTCGAGAACGCCACCGGTCAGAATCCCAGCAAGCTGACCACGACCCCGCCAGGCTCATGGCCCCTTACTCCATCGTCTGAACCTCCGGCTGGTACGAGTCGAGGGTGTCCGTCTGAAACCCCTGCTGCACTTCCTTTAACTTGTCTTGGTCAATGACGACGATCGACTGGCCGTCGGGCGAGGTACCGGTGCCTGTCGTCGGCAGGGTGAAGAACGTGACGTCGCTCACGCGCACGTCGCGCAGCTCAACGGCCAGGCCGGCCACGTAGGCCGAGTTCAGCCCGTCGTCAACGGCGAGGTAGGGAGCAATCGCCCCGACCAGATCGCTGATCCTGGCGGGGTTGGTGAGGGTTTCCGCCGTCAGCGACTTGCCCAGCAAGGCCTTGATGAAGGCCTGCTGGTTGCGGGCCCGCTGAAAGTCGCCGTCCGCGAAGGCGTACCGTTCCCGCACGAAGGCCAGCGCCTCCGTGCCGTTCAAGCGTTGGGTTCCCTCGGCGAAGTAGCGCCCCGGCAGCGAGGACGAGTCGAAGCCGACCGGATTGTCGATGTCGACGCCGCCCAGGGCATCCGTGATGCCTTTGAACCCGGTGAAGTCGACGATGGCCACATGGTCGATGCGCGCACCCAGCAGACCCTCGATGGTCTGCACGGCCAGGGGAACCCCGCCGTAGGACATGGCGGCGTTGATCTTGGCCTCGCCCTCACCCGGAATGTCGACCCAGCTGTCACGCATGATCGACATGACATAGATGTTCTCGCGGTTCGCCGGCACGTGCACCACCATGATGGTGTCCGAGCGCTGGCCGGTGAGGTCGGTGATGGACCCGTCGTTCGCTCCCCGGGTGTCAGAGCCCAGCAGAAGGATGTTCTGCCCGGTTGCCCCGTCACCGGTTGCCGCATCACCGGTTGGCGCCGGCGGCCGTGACGCCTCGTCGGGGAACACGTCGGGGATCTTCACGGTCTGGCTATCGAAGGTGTTGCTAAGAGTCCAGGCGTAGACGCCCGCAACCCCGCCAACCAGCAGAACGACGGCGGCGATGGCGATGAGCGCGATCCGCCACCCTCGGCGTTTCGGCTTTGTCACCGAAGCATGAGAAAGGTCGGCCATCAGGGCCGACCGAGCCCCAGGTAGGTCCAGCCCGCAGCACGCCAAGCAGCAGCGTCAAGAGTATTTCGACCGTCAATTATTATGGGCACACGAACCAGAGTAGCCGCCCAGACCGGGTCGATCTGCTTGAACTCCGCCCACTCGGTCACCAGCACGACCGCGTCGGCGGCGCGCAGGGTCTCCTCGATGCTGGTCGAATAGGTGAGTTGCGGATGCCGCAGGCGCGAGTTCTCGATTCCCTGCGGGTCGGTCGCCATCACGTCGGCGCCGAGACCCCGCAGCTGCACGGCCACGTCGAGGGCCGGCGAGTCCCGCACGTCGTCGGAGTACGGCTTGAAGCTGAGCCCGAGCACGGCCACCTTGGCTGTGTAGACGGGCTTGTCCAGGGCCTGCAGGGTCATCGCGACGACCCGCTGGCGCTGCCGCATGTTGATCGCGTCGACCTCCTTCAGGAAGGAGACTGACTCGCCCCGGCCGAGTTCCTCGGCGCGGGCGGTGAAGGCACGGATGTCCTTCGGCAGGCAACCGCCGCCGAACCCGACGCCGGCGTTGAGAAAGCGGCGCCCGATGCGGTTGTCGAACCCGATGGCGTCGGCCAGCTCGGTGATGTTCGCCCCGGAGACGTCGGCGATCTCACTCATGGCGTTGATGAAACTGATTTTGGTGGCCAGGAACGCGTTCGCGGCGACCTTGACGAGCTCGGCCGTGGCGTAGTCGGTCACGATCAGCGGCGTCTCAGCGGCCATCGCCGACGCGTAGACCTCGCTTAGCAGCGCTGTGGCGTGCTCGCCGGCCGCGCCGACCGGCACCCCGTAGACGAGACGGTCGGGACTGATGGTGTCTTTCACGGCGAAGCCCTCGCGCAGAAACTCGGGGTTCCAGGCCAGGGTGGCCCCGTTGCCGGATGCCTCGATCACGCCGGCCAGGCGGGCGGCGGTGCCGACCGGCACCGTGCTCTTGCCCACGACCAGGTCACCGGCGGCAAGGTGTGGCAGCAGCGACTGCACAGCCGCATCGACGTAGCTGAGGTCGGCGGCATGGCTGCCGGCCTTCTGCGGGGTGCCGACGCCGATGAAGTGCACTTGCGCGCCGGCGGCGTCGGCAATGTCGGTGCTGAAGCGTAGCCGACCCGACGCCATGGCCGAGGACAGAATCTCGGGCAGGCCCGGCTCGAAGAACGGCGGCCTGCCCGCGGCCAGCTGGTCGATCTTTCGAGCATCGATATCGATGCCCACCACGTCGTGGCCCAGCTCTGCCATCGCCGAAGCGTGCACGGCCCCCAGGTAGCCACAACCGATCACGGACAGTTTCATATCTCAATCACCACGACTGAAGCCTAGCCTCGGGCACCAGGCGAGGCAGCCTAACCCCCTCCTTTGGGGGCCCAGAGCAATGATTCGGGTGTCACCGCAGCGGTACAGTAAAAATTATGACGAAAATCCGGCCCGAGCAGATGGGCCACAAGGCATTATTGCGACGAGGTCGCAGCACCAAGGGACTGCAGTACGCCTTTCTGGCCGTCGCTGCGGTTTCCGCCGGAGTCATCGGCTACGCCGCCTTCGCCATCGGCCTGTAGCCCGTCACCCACTACTCCGCCGCGACAGTGGCGCAGTCGAGGGGCAGGTCCGAGATTGTCGTGGGGTTCACCATCGGAGTGACCTGAGCCTCGAGCGCCTTCTTGCCGGTTCCGAGCGCCACAACGTCGATTGCCATCTTCGAGGTGGCGCCGGGCTCCATGCTCACGATCAGCTTCGCCACCGGGTAGTCGGTGTCGTGGAACGACTCCAGCTGCACCGCAGCCCCGTCAACCGTCGCTCCCAGGATCTGCGAACCGGGCGGGGCGTAGACCATGACGATCATGCGCTGCACACCCGGCTCGAGCTTCTCCCGAACGAACGTGCCGAGAATCGACGGGCTAATGGATGTCGCCGCATCGCCCGGAATCTCGTTGGTGAGGTCGATGCCGACGCGATAGGACGCCTTCCCATCAGCCCGGCACGCAGCCTGGCCGAGGTTGACGGACTGCTTCAGGTAGTAGTTCATCTTCGAGCCAACGTTTTCTTGAAAGTAGACCCCGACCCGATCTGTCTTTTCGGTGCTCTTCGGCAGGGAGCCATCCACCCCGAGAGTCTCGAAAATGGCTTGCTCTTCTGCCTTGGGACTCCACATCAGCACCCGGTGCTCGCTCGCGGCCTGGGTTAGGGCCGAGAGAACCACCTGGGGATCCAGTTCTCCGCCGAGGAGCTGATCGAATGTTCTTGTGACGATCTCCGCATACACGGTATCTTGGGCCGCATTGTCCGCCCCGATATCATCGGTGTTGTAGCGCATATAGACACCATTCAGGAGCAAGGGCACAAGAGTGTCGCTCGTAAGGACATCGCCTGTAGACAAAGGGATCGGAGGGGTCCCACGCAGAAGATATCCCAGCGCCACAGGGTCGATGGATATCACACCATCAACTTCTGGTCCGAACTGCCGTTTCCACATCTCCTGCGCCGTCTCGGCCGCGCTCTGGAAACTTGGCCGCACTGTGAGGTTCGACATTGCCCGGCCGTATTCCGAGCCGTATAGCGTTTCGACACCTTCCGGCAGAGGAACCACGGATTCCTGGTAGTAAGCAAAGTTCCCGAATCCCGCAGGCACGGCGTCACCCAGCGTGATGCGACCCTTGTCCATCGTCAGCAGGGCGAACGAGAGCGAGGTGCCTCCGAGTGCCCGTGCTTCAGCGTTGTTCTGGAACACGATGACGTAGTTGCGTGGAGCACTCCCACCAAGGGCATCCGGAACAGCGTCCACTACCTGACTAGCCGACACCAGCGTCGGCGTAATGCTCCCCAGGAAGCCCCGGAATTCGTTCACGGCTGCGCTGACCCGCCCGACGGTCATGCTAATGTTTAGGTCGCTGACCTGCTTGTCCGCTGCCGAGAACACCACGCTGGCCTGGTTGAGAGCTTCTCCCGCTGCAACGATCGGCTCAAGATCGAACGCGCCGTCGGTAGGCTTCAACGCCGCAGGATTCAGCGTCGCTGCGGTCGCAGCCAAGGGGACGGCCGCACCGCTGACCACGTCATCGGCGACATCAGCCAGGTTTCGCACAGCTGCGAGATTAGCCCCCACAAACGGAACGAACTCCGCGGCACGCCACACCGGGTCGCCGGTCAGATCGCGGGCGCTGGCGGTGTGCCCTGCCATGCTCTTCACCGATGCCGAGACCGCGGCCGAGTCTCCTTCAAGCAGCTGCGCCTTGATCGTGGAGGCCAGCGGCAGCGCTGCTTCCAATTCGGACTTCGCCTGCAGCCCCCGAACCCCCACCCAGGCGCCTGCAACCATGACAACACCGAGGGCCACAGCCGCCCAGAACCACCAACGATGGTAGAAGCGGCGCTTCACGGATCTCCGGGCACCCGAACGGTTGCTTATTTCACTCACTCGGCCATTGAAGCAGTTCGATGCAGTGCCAACGAACCACAGGGCCTCGCGTGCCGCCGGCCCCGGGCTCAACCCGCTGAAAATTGGGTCCGACAGTGCCTTAGGTTTTGCTGGCGAGTAGCGCTTGATGGTAGCGCCAGTCCATGCAGGTGGTAGCGCGGTTCTGGCGAGGTGGTAGCGGCCCGGGCTGCGTGCCCGGGCCGCTGAACGTCACTCCCAG